>NZ_JAHBCX010000022.1:0-376522 GCF_019955895.1 Pseudomonas sp. GL-B-12 | reverse complement strand
ATTCAGTATTGAGGTGGATGACACGACGCCTTCGCGAGCAAGCCCGCTCCCACATGATCAAGTTGCAGGTGTCAGGCAATAGTGTTCGATCAGTTGCCTTAATAGATGCACCGTAGGCTGCAAACGTGACATTTCGAGGTATTCCCCCGGCTGGTGGGCGCAGGCAATATCGCCCGGGCCAAGCACCAGCGTTTCGCAGCCAAGGCGCTGAAGATAAGGCGCTTCGGTGCCAAACGCCACTGCTTCGGCGCTATGACCGGTGAGCTTTTCAGCAAGGCGCACCAACTCGGCGTCCTCGGCCTGCTCGAACGGCGGCACTTCGGGGAACAGCGGCGCGTAATCGATCTTCACCTGATGCCGCTCGGCAACCGGCTTGAGCTTCTGCAGGATCTCGGCGCGCAGGACCTTGGGGTCCATGCCGGGCAACGGGCGCAAATCGAACTCCAGCGAACACTGGCCGCAGATGCGGTTGGGATTGTCGCCGCCATGGATGCAACCGAAATTCATCGTTGGCATCGGCACGCCAAACTGCGGATTGCGGAATTCGCGCTGCCACAACAGGCGCAGGCCACGCAGTTCACCGATGGCATCGTGCATGGCCTCCAGGGCGCTGTGGCCCAGGCGCGGGTCGGAGGAATGACCGCTCTGCCCGAGGATGTCGATGCGCTCCATCATGATGCCCTTGTGCATGCGGATCGGCTTGAGCCCTGTCGGCTCGCCGATTACCGCCGCCCGCCCCAGCGGTCGCCCCGCTTCGGCCAGCGCGCGGGCGCCGGACATCGAACTTTCTTCGTCGCAAGTGGCGAGAATCAGCAACGGCTGTTTGAACGGCTGATCGAGCAGCGGTTTGACCGCCTCGATGGCCAGGGCGAAAAAGCCCTTCATGTCGCAACTGCCCAGGCCAACCCAACGACCGCCGACTTCGGTCAGTTTCAGCGGGTCGGTTTGCCACAGCGCGCCGTCGAACGGCACGGTGTCGCTGTGCCCGGCGAGCACCAGGCCGCCGGGGCCAGAACCGAAACTGGCCAGCAGGTTGAACTTGCCGGGGCTGACCTGCTGGATCTCGCAGGTAAAACCCAGCTCACCGAGCCACGTCGCCAGCAGATCGATCACCGGGCGGTTGGATTGATCGAGACTGGGCTGGGTGCAACTGACCGACGGTGCGGCGATCAACGCAGCGAATTGTTCTTTCATCGACGGCAATGGCATCGTTGACTCCCGGCACCCGAATTGAAGTCCATCATAGAACCAACCGATGACAGGAATAAACCGTCTCGGCGCGTACTAACCTTGAGTCCTGTACACTGCACGACCTTGGCAGCCACACATTCCCCCGGCTGCGCTCCCGATCCTGGATTTTCCGGCCATGCAGAAAGAAACCGAAATCAAACTCCGCGTCAGCCGCGAAACCCTCGCCGCCCTGCGCGAGCACCCGTTACTGAAAAAACGCAACAAAAGTGGCTGGGAACGCCGTGAGTTGATGAACCAGTACTTCGACACGCCCGAGCGCGACCTGGCCCAGGCCAAAGTCGCCCTGCGCCTGCGCAAGGATGGCGAAGAAGTGATTCAGACCCTCAAGACCCGCGGCCAGAGCGTCGCCGGCCTGTCCGTGCGTAACGAGTACGACTGGAACCTGCCCAAAGCCAAGCTCGACCTGAAGAAACTCGACGGCGAATGCTGGCCCGAGGAACTGGCCGAGCTGGACAAGAAAACCCTGAAGCCGATCTTCACCACCGACTTCGTCCGCGAACGCGCGGAAATCGCCTGGGGCCGCGGCAAGACCAAAGTGGTCATCGAGGCCGCGCTGGACCTGGGTCACGTCGTGGTCGGCAAGCAGAAAGAAGAAATCTGCGAGCTGGAACTGGAACTGCGCGAAGGCGAGCCGGCAGCCCTGCTGGAACTGGCCGCCGAACTGGCCGAGAAACTGGCCCTGATGCCCTGCGACATCAGCAAGGCCGAGCGCGGTTATCGCCTGTACGACACCCACAGCTATTCGTTGAGCCTGCCGGCGCCGCAGATCACGGCGGAAACGCCGCTGGACGATGCGTTCGCCGCGCTGAGCTGGCACTTGCTGGGCAGCAGCCAGCGTCTGGCCGAACAGTATCGCTTCAACGGTCACTGGCGCCTGTTGCAGGACTGGGTCGAATGCCTCGCGGAAATGCGCGCGCTGATCAGCAGCCTGGGCCAGGCCGCACCACGTCAGTCGACCCACGATCTGCGTATCGCCCTCGATGCCTTGCTGGAAGACTGGCGCCCGCTGGTCCAGGCCGGCCTGGAAGATGAAGACGTACGCAAAGCCGCGCCCGAACAATTCCTCGAAGAGCTCGAAGACCCGCGCTGGGGCCTGTTCTCCCTGACCACCTCGCGCTGGCTGCTGGCCCGCACCTGGGCCGCCGACCGCAACACCCGCGGCAATCGCCAGGGCGCTGCGCAACTGGGCAGCTGGTTACCGCGCCTGCTGGGCGAAGAAGCCACTTCGTTGCAACTGCAACGTTACCAGCAACAGCCGGAAGACCTGGCCGAGCAACTGCCGCGCATCGAACGCATCCAGGTCTGGCTGCACCATGCGCGTAACGTGCTGGAGATCCCGGAAATGGATCGCCTGTACGGTGAGCTGAACAAACTGGCGCAACTGGCCAACGAATCGATCACCGATGAAGTCCTGGATGCGCGCAAGCAGCAGGCGATTGCGGTGTATCAGAACCGTGCCTGGAAAATGTTGCTGCGTCTGTAATACCTTGTGGCGAGGGGGCTTGCCCCCTCGCCACAAAGTCCCTCAAGTATCATCAGCGCACCACCGGCAAACTGGTGGTCGACTTGATCTCCGACAACGCCACGATCGAATTCACCTCCTGAATCCCCGGCACCATCGACAGCTTCTCGAAGAAGAAGCGCTCGTACGCCTCGATGTCCGCCGTGACAATCCGCAGCAAGAAATCCACCGCCCCCATCAGCACGTAACACTCCAGCACCTCCGGAAAGCCGCGAATCGCCTCGGTGAATTCGGTGAAATTCGAACGCCCGTGGGCATTGAGTTTCACCTCCGCGAAGATCTGCGTGTTCAGGCCGATTTTCTTGCGGTCGAGCAAGGTCACCTGGCCGCGAATGATGCCCTCCTCCTTCATCCGCTGAATCCGCCGCCAGCACGGCGATTGCGAGAGCCCCACCTGCTCGGCGATCTGTGCGCTGGAAAGCGAAGCATCCTCTTGCAGCAAGGCGAGGATCTTGCGGTCGTAGCTGTCCAGTTCGCTCTGCATAAAAAAACCCTTAACTGAGTAACAAGTGAATTGATTGATTCTTCATTCCTGCAATACAGCCAATCATAGAGAAGAAATACCCGGCACAGGATGTAAACATTTCTCCAGTATTTCTGGAGCCTGATCATGCCGTATCTCGAAGCCGTGAACACCCCACCTGCCCGTGCCGATGTCTGGAACGTCGGCAACGCCAACTGCCGGGTTCGCTATCAAATGCTGGCCGAGGCAGAACCGGACCTGCTGTGTCGCGCCCTCAATCTGTTCGCCTTGCAATTGCTCACGCCGGAACAGGTCAACGCGCAGCGCCAGGACGACTGGCTGAGCATCGAGATCGTCATCGACGGTTTGAGCTGGCACCGCGCGCAAGTGATTGCGGAAAAACTTCGTAACCTGATCAGCGTCTGCTCGGTGGAGTTGCAAGAAGCTGATTCCCCATGGGCCGAAGCGGTTCAAGCGGCGGGCTGAAAAACTCCGAAACGCCTTCGTCGGGTAGTGGCCCAGCGGTCAGCCGGGCCACGGCTATCCTTTGCGCACTGTCGTTCAAAAGGAGCCCGCATGTCCGTACATCTCGCCTTTCAGGACCGCTGGCTGGATCTCAATGACCTGCTGCGCGAACTGGTCGCCCAGGGCTTTATCAGTCAGGATTCGGCCGAACACGCGCTCAATGCCCGCCGCCGCAACGCCTCCCTTGGCCAGATGCATCCGCTCGAGTTCATCGCCAGCCAACAGCTGGACGATCTCAGCCGTCCCGGCAAACCACTGGACCTCGAGAGCCTGACCCTGTGGCTATCCCGGCAGGCCGGCCAGCCTTACCTGCGCATCGACCCACTGAAAATCAACGTCGCGGCCGTGACCCCGCTGATGTCCTATGCCTTTGCCCAGCGCCACAAGATCCTCGCGGTAGCGATCGACCGCGAGGCGGTAACCGTGGCCAGCGCCCAGCCTTATGTCAGTGGCTGGGAGGCTGACCTGACCCACGTGCTCAAATTGCCGATCAAGCGTGTGGTCGCCAACCCGGTGGACATCCAGCGCTTCAGCGTCGAATTCTTCCGCCTGGCCAAATCGGTCACCGGGGCGAACAGCGCCGACCCGCAAGTCAGTACCCTCGGCAATTTCGAACAGCTGCTCAACCTCGGCGCCAGCGACCAGGAGCCGGACGCCAACGACGCACACATCGTCAATATCGTCGACTGGCTGTTCCAGTACGCGTTCCAGCAACGCGCCAGCGACATCCACATCGAACCCCGGCGCGAGCAAGGCACTGTGCGCTTTCGCATCGACGGCGTGCTGCACAACGTCTATCAATTCCCGCCCCAGGTCACCATGGCCATCGTCAGCCGCCTGAAAACCCTGGGGCGCATGAACGTCGCGGAGAAACGCAAACCCCAGGACGGCCGGGTCAAAACCAAGACCCCGGACGGCGGTGAAGTCGAACTGCGTTTATCGACACTGCCCACAGCCTTCGGCGAAAAAATGGTCATGCGGATCTTCGACCCGGAAGTATTGCTCAAGGACTTCGACCAGCTTGGTTTCTCCGCCGACGATCTGCGCCGCTGGCAAGACATGACCCGCCAACCCCACGGCATCATCCTCGTCACCGGGCCGACGGGTTCGGGCAAGACCACCACCCTCTACACCACCCTGAAAAAACTGGCGACGCCGGAGGTCAACCTCTGCACCATCGAAGACCCGATCGAAATGGTCGAGCCGGCGTTCAACCAGATGCAGGTCCAGCACAACATCGACCTGACCTTCGCCGCCGGTGTGCGCGCGCTGATGCGGCAAGACCCGGACATCATCATGATCGGCGAGATCCGCGACCTCGAAACCGCGGAGATGGCGATCCAGGCGGCGCTCACCGGGCACTTGGTGCTGTCGACCCTGCACACCAACGACGCACCCAGCGCCATCAGCCGTCTGCTGGAGCTCGGCGTGCCGCACTACCTGATCAAGGCCACGGTGCTCGGCGTCATGGCACAGCGACTGGTGCGAACCCTGTGCCCGCACTGCAAGTCGCCGCTGACGCTGGGCGAAGACGACTGGCAAACCCTGACCCGTCCCTGGCAAGCACCCTTGCCGGCCAATGCCCAGCGCGCCATCGGTTGCGTGGAATGCCGCGACACCGGTTATCGCGGCCGCGCCGGGGTCTACGAAATCATGCAGCTCAGCGACAGCATCAAAGCGCTGATCAGTCCCGACACCGATCTGCTGGCCGTGCGACGCCAGGCATTCAAGGAAGGCATGCGCAGCCTGCGACTGTCAGGAGCGCAAAAGGTCGGCGCCGGGCTGACGACCATCGAGGAGGTTCTGCGAGTGACACCCCAGAGCGAGCAGAGCTGAGCCCGGCTGTACTTATCCGGCATCGGCACAGCTACACTCCAGCCATTGCAACTCCAAAGATCCACACATCAACAAGGAATCGTTATGCAGATCGGTAGTGTGCTTTTGCTTTTTGTCGGCCTGGTGGTCGCCATTCTGTTCATGGGTTTCAAGGTCGTGCCCCAGGGCTTTGAATGGACCGTCGAACGTTTCGGTCGCTACACCAACACACTCAAGCCGGGGCTGAATGTCATCATTCCGGTCATGGACCGCATCGGCCGCAAGATGAATGTGATGGAAAGCGTGCTGGATATTCCGCCGCAGGAAGTCATCACCTCCGACAACGCCACGGTGCAAATCGACGCCGTGTGCTTCTTCCAGGTGGTCAACACGGCCCAGGCCGCCTACGAGGTCAACAACCTCGAACACGCCATCCGCAACCTGCTGCAAACCAACATCCGCACCGTGCTCGGCTCGATGGAACTCGACGCCATGCTCAGCCAGCGTGACGGGATCAACGAAAAACTGTTGCGCACCGTCGACGAAGCGACCGCGCCGTGGGGCATCAAGATCACCCGGATCGAGATCAAGGACATCAGCCCACCCGCCGACCTGATGGCGGCGATGTCGGGGCAGATGAAAGCCGAACGGATCAAGCGTGCACAAATCCTCGAGGCCGAGGGCCTGCGCGCCGCAGCGATCCTGACCGCCGAAGGCAAGAAGCAGGCGCAGATCCTCGAAGCCGAAGGCAGTCGCCAGGCCGCCTTCCTGGAGGCCGAAGCTCGCGAGCGACAAGCCGCGGCAGAAGCCCAGGCGACCAAAGTGGTGTCCGAAGCCATTGCCAGCGGCAACGTGCAAGCGGTCAACTACTTCGTGGCGCAGAAGTACATCGATGCGCTGGGCAAGCTGGCTTCGGCCAACAACAGCAAGGTGATCCTGATGCCGCTGGAGGCCAGTTCGATGATCGGCGCGGTGGGCGGCATTGGCGAAATCGTCAAGGCCACTTTCGATAACAAGAAAGCCTGAGGCGCGCCATGTGGGCATTTTTGCAGCACCTTTCGTTCTGGGACTGGTTGGCGTTGGGCACAGTGCTGTTGATTCTCGAAGTGTTCGGTGCCGGCGGTTACCTGCTGTGGATCGGCATGGCCGCGGCAGCCGTGGGCGTCTTGACCTTCCTGTTGCCGGGCTTGTCCTGGGAATGGCAGTTTCTGTTGTTCGGCCTGCTGTCGATCACCACCGCGTTGTACTGGTGGCGGCATCAGCGCACGGCGGCGCGCCCGAGCGATCAGCAGCACCTGAATCTGCGCGGCCAGGAACTGATCGGCAAAACCTTCGTGGTGCATGAAGCGATTGTCGACGGTCGCGGCAAGATCAAGGTGGCCGACGGCGTGTGGATGGCCCGCGGGCCGGACGCCGCCATTGGCAGTCGCGTGCGGGTAGTCGGCCAGCAAGGCGCGATCCTGTTGGTCGAAGCGACAGAATAGGCAGCCACGGAACTCGATTGGGGGTTGGCAATCCAACCGCGTAGTCAACCCAGTGGAGTCACCCTGTCATGCGTTTCAAACTTGCTGTCGCTACCGTCGCGCTGTTGTCTTTGCCTGTCGGTTCGGCGATGGCCGATACTTTTTGGCGTAACGTTCTTACCTCCGGTGCAACCACCGGTTCGAGCTATCTGACATCCAAGGATAACAAGCTGGTCGTCGCGGCACAGGACGATGCCAGCAGCTTCGTCGCCAGTGATGGCAGTATCCGCGGTCCGTACCTGGAAGCGGCCATGCAGAAAGTCCGCGCCGACAACCCGGGGCTGCAAGCCACGGATATGGAGCTGGCGAACGCGATCCTGGCGAAGAATGCCGTGGCTTCGGAGTAACAGTCGCGTACACAAGAATGCCGCTCACTTGAGCGGCATTTTTTTGCCTTGCGTACACAGGTCCAAGGTTCACAGAGCCCCCCTGTGGGAGCGAGCCTGCTCGCGATAGCGGTGGATCAGTAAAAACTTCATTGACTGTCACACCGCATTCGCGAGCAGGCTCCCACAGGGGTTATGTGCAGCCGGAAATTTCAGCGGTAATCATCCACCGGCACACACGCACAAAACAGGTTCCGGTCCCCATACACATTGTCCACCCGGTTCACCACCGGCCAGTATTTGTGCGCCTTGGTGTGCGCGTCCGGCGTGACCGCTTGCACGATGCTGTACGGCCGCTCCCACACGCCGGTGATATCGGCCAACGTATGCGGCGCACCTTTCAGCGGGTTTTCTTCAGCCGGCCAGTTACCGTTCTGCACCTCGTTGATTTCCGCGCGGATGCTCAGCATCGCCCCGATAAAGCGGTCTAGTTCCGCCTTCGACTCGCTTTCGGTCGGTTCAACCATCAGCGTCCCCGGCACCGGAAACGACATGGTCGGGGCATGGAAGCCGTAGTCCATCAGGCGCTTGGCCACGTCCTCTTCGGTAATGCCGGTCAACGCCTTGAGTGGTCGAAGGTCGAGGATGCATTCGTGGGCCACCCGCTCATTGCGTCCGGTGTAGAGCACAGGGAAGGCACCGGACAAATGCCGCGCCAGGTAATTCGCGGCGAGGATCGCCACTTCGCTGGCGTCCGCCAATTGCGGCCCCATCATCGCGATGTACATCCAGCTGATCGGCAAAATGCTTGCGCTGCCCCAGGGCGCTGCGCTGACGGCGCCATTTTGCGGGTGCGGCCCGTCGATCGGCACCACCGGATGGTTGGCCACGAACGGCGCCAAATGCGCCCGAACACCAATCGGTCCCATGCCCGGCCCACCGCCACCATGGGGAATGCAGAAGGTCTTGTGCAGGTTCATGTGCGAGACATCGGCGCCAATATCGGCCGGCCGCGCCAACCCGACCTGAGCGTTGAGGTTAGCGCCATCCATGTACACCTGACCGCCATGCTGGTGGATCACTTCACAGATTTCGCTGATACCTTCCTCATACACCCCGTGGGTTGAAGGATAGGTCGCCATCAGGCAGGCGAGTTTGTCTGCGGCCTGCGCGGCTTTCTCCTTGAGGTCCTCCAGGTCGACGTTGCCCGCCTCGTCACATTCGACGATCACCACGCGCATCCCGGCCATTTGCGCCGACGCGGGATTGGTGCCATGAGCCGATGAAGGAATCAGGCAAATATCGCGGCCGCCCTGTTGTCGGCTCTCATGGTATTTGCGGATCGCCAGCAGCCCGGCGTATTCGCCCTGGGCACCGGAGTTGGGTTGCATGCAGATCGCGTCGAAACCGGTGATCGCACACAACCAGCGCTCCAGTTCTTCGATCATCAGCCCATAACCGGCGGCCTGTTCCTTGGGCACGAACGGGTGCAGGTTGGCGAACTGCGGCCAGGTAATCGGGATCATCTCGCTGGTGGCGTTGAGCTTCATGGTGCAGGAGCCCAGCGGGATCATCGATTGATTGAGCGCCAGGTCCTTGTTTTCCAGTTGCTTGAGGTAGCGCAGCATCTCGGTTTCGCTGTGATGGGCGCTGAACACGGGATGGCGCAGATAAGGCGAAGTTCGCACCAACTTTTCGGGAATTCCGCCAGGCAAGACCTCGGCATCCAGGTCGTCGACGCTGAGCCCGTGATCGGCCCCCAGGAACACGTCGAACAGCTTCGCCACGGTGCCTTCGTCGCAGGCCTCGTCGAGGCTCAAGCCCAGTTGGCCGCGCCCGAGAATGCGCAGGTTGATCTGCGCGGCCCGGGCACTTTCGATGATCGCGGTCTGGGCTCCGCCGACTTCCAGCGTCAGGGTGTCGAAGAAGTGCCGGTTAACCCGGGTGATACCGTTGCGTTCAAGCCCGGCGGCCAGGATGCAGGTCAGCCGATGTACCCGCTGGGCGATCCGCTTGAGCCCTTCGGGGCCGTGGTAGACCGCATAGAAACTGGCGATATTGGCCAGCAGCACCTGGGCCGTGCAGATGTTGGAGTTGGCCTTTTCCCGGCGGATGTGTTGCTCGCGGGTTTGCAGGGCCATGCGCAGGGCGGTGTTGCCCCGCGCATCTTTCGAAACACCGATGATCCGCCCGGGAATTGCCCGTTTGTATTCATCGCGGCTGGCAAAAAATGCCGCGTGGGGCCCGCCGTAGCCCATGGGCACGCCAAATCGCTGGGACGAGCCGAACACCACATCGGCGCCCAGTTCACCCGGCGGGGTCAGCAACAACAGGCTCAGCAAATCCGTGGCGACACAGGCCAGGGCCTGTTGCGCGTGCAGGTGATCGATCAGCGGCCGCAGGTCGTGGATTTCACCGTGGGTGTCGGGGTACTGCAGCAGCGCGCCGAACACCTGGTGCTGCTTCAAGTTATCCACAGCGTCGACGATCAGCTCGAAGCCGAAGCCTTCAGCGCGGGTCTGCACCACGGAAATGGTTTGCGGGTGACAGTTCTCGTCGACAAAGAACAGGTTGCTTTTGGACTTGGCAACCCGCTTGGCCAGGGCCATGGCTTCCGCCGCGGCGGTGGCCTCATCGAGCAGCGAGGCATTGGCCAGCTCCAGACCGGTCAGGTCGATAGTCAGCTGCTGGAAGTTCAGCAGCGCTTCGAGCCGCCCTTGGGCGATCTCCGGTTGATAGGGGGTGTACGCGGTGTACCAGCCGGGATTTTCCAGCACGTTACGCAGTATGACGGCCGGTGTGAGGGTGCCGTGGTAGCCCATGCCGATCAGGCTGGTCCAGACCTGGTTCTGCTCGGCATAACCGCGCAACTTGGCCAGCGCGGCCTCTTCATCGAGTGCCGGGGGCAGGTCCAGCGCCCGATTGAGGCGGATGCCCGGCGGCACCGTTTGCTCGATCAATTCGACCCGACTGCCCAGGCCGAGGCTGTCGAGCATCGCCTGTTGCTCGGCGGCGTCGGGTCCGAGGTGGCGGCGCAGAAAGGCATTGGGGTCGCGTAACTGGCTCAGGGACGGCAATTGGGACATGACGGGCTCTCTCTTGACTGGCGCTCGGCGTCGATGCAACACGGTCAAACCAGCATAGCAGTCGATCTTCGCGTGGATGACGTGGCGCGGTCGACCAATCCGGATCATCATGTCCGCCGCCAACTTAATATCCGCTGATCGGGTGACTGTATTCATGAGCCAACTGCCTTTCCTGCCGTTTTCCAAACCCACCATCGATGAAGCCACGATCGCCGCCGTCGGTGATGTATTGCGCTCGGGCTGGATCACCAGCGGCCCCAAGGTCCAGGCCTTCGAAGCGCAGCTTTCGGAGTTTTTTGGCGGGCGCCCGGTGCGCACCTTCAATTCCGGCACCTGCACCATGGAAATCGCCTTGCGTATTGCCGGGGTCGGGCCCGGCGATGAAGTGATCACCACGCCGATTTCCTGGGTGGCCACCGCCAACGTCATCCTGGAAGTCGGCGCCACCCCGGTGTTTGCCGACATCGACCCGGTGACCCGCAATATCGATCTCGATCAACTGGAAGCGGCGATTACCCCCCGCACCAAAGCCATCATCCCGGTGTACCTCGCCGGGTTGCCAGTGGACATGACGCGTTTGTATGCCCTGGCGAAAAAGCACGGCCTGCGGATTGTGGAGGATGCAGCCCAGGCGCTGGGCTCCAACTGGAACGGCCAGCGCATTGGCTCGACGGGGGATTTCGTGTCCTTCAGTTTCCAGGCGAACAAAAACGTCACCTCCTCCGAAGGCGGTTGCCTGGTGCTGAATACGGCCGAAGAAGTACGCCTGGCAGAGAAATATCGACTGCAGGGCGTTACCCGCAACGGCTTCGACGGACTGGACGTCGACGTGCTGGGTGGCAAATTCAACATGACCGACGTCGCCGCGGCCATTGGCCTGGGGCAATTTGCTCATATCGAAACCATCACCGCCCATCGCCGTGACTTGGCCCGGCACTATTTCGCCTGTTTTGGCGCGGATTTCGAAGCGCAGTACGGAGCGCAACTGCCTCCGGCGGATTTCACCCAAAGCAATTGGCATCTGTTCCAGCTGGTATTACCGGAGCGTAAGGATGGCAAACCGGCGCGGGCGACCTTTATGGAGCAGATGCAGGCACTGGGTGTCGGGATCGGCTATCACTACCCGCCGATTCACCTGTTGAGCCTTTACCGTGAGCGCGGTTTCAAGGAGGGCATGTTCCCGGTCGCTGAGCGGGTCGGTCGGCTGATTGTCTCGCTGCCGATGTTCACGGCGATGAGCAAAGCGGATGTGGAACGTTCGGTGACGGCCGTGAAAGCCGTACTCAAGTCTTGAACCACCCGTGTAGGAGCCGGCTTGCCGGCGCCTACACGGGCGAACATTACTCGCCGATGGTGGCCTTGTAGCCCGCCGGGTCGAGCAGGTTGTTCAGTTCAGAGGTATCGCTTGGCTCCAGTTTGAAGAACCAGCTGTCATAGGGCGCGCTGTTGACCAGTTCCGGGTTGTTGGCCAACTCTTCGTTGACGGCAATGACTGTACCGGAGAGTGGCGAGTAGATATCCGACGCGGCCTTGACCGACTCGACGACACCCGCAGCCTCGCCGGCAGCGAACACTTTACCGATTTCCGGCAGCTCGACGAACACCACATCACCCAAGGCTTCCTGAGCATGGTCTGAAATACCCACTTTCACGCCGCCATCATGGTCTAGACGTGCCCATTCGTGACTTTCGGCAAAACGCAGGTCGGCAGGGATATTGCTCATGTTCTGTGTCCTCAGGAAAATGGTCGGCGGGCATGCCCGCCAGAAAAGATTAGATCAAGGTTTTGCCGTGGCGAACGAAGGTCGGTTTGACCACCCGGACCGGGTACCACTTGCCACGGATTTCCACTTCAGCGCGGTCGGCTGTTGCCATCGGCACGCGCGCCAGTGCAATCGACTTGCTAAGCGTAGGAGAGAAACTACCACTGGTGATCTCCCCTTCGCCAACATCGGCGATGCGGACCACCTGATGAGCGCGCAAAACTCCGCGCTCCTCAAGGACCAGACCGACCAGTTTGTGCTGTACGCCGGCGGCCTGCTCGGCTTCCAGCGCCTTGCGCCCGATGAACTGCCGGGTGGCGGGTTCCCAGGCAATGCTCCAGGCCATATTGGAGGCCAAGGGTGAAATATCCTGCTGGATGTCCTGACCGTAAAGGTTCATGCCGGCTTCGACCCGCAAGGTATCCCGCGCGCCGAGGCCGATGGGAGAAATCCCGGCTCCGACCAGATCGTTGAAAAAGCCTGGCGCCTGATCGGCCGGCAGAATGATTTCCAGGCCGTCTTCGCCGGTATAACCGGTGCGCGCGATGAACCAGTCACCATCGGACAGGCCTTCGAAGGGCTTGAGGAGCTGGATCAGGTTGCCGCGGGACTGGCTGACCAGTTCGGCAATTTTCTGCCGGGCGTGGGGCCCCTGGATGGCCAGCATCGCCAACTCGGAGCGCTCGCGAAGTTGCACGTCGAAACCGTCGAGATGGGCTTGCATCCAGGCCATGTCCTGATCGCGGGTGGAGGCATTGACCACCAGGCGATAACCCTCATCGAGACGGTAGACGATCATGTCGTCGACGATGCCGCCCTGCTCGTTGAGCATGGTGCTGTACAACGCACGGCCGGGGCTGTGCAGGCGTTCGACATCATTGGCCAGCAAATGCCGGAGCCAGGCTTTGGCCTGGGAGCCGCCGACGTCGATTACGGTCATGTGGGATACATCGAAGACACCGCAATCGCGGCGCACCTGATGGTGCTCCTCGACCTGCGATCCATAATGCAGAGGCATGTCCCAACCGCCAAAATCGACCATCTTCGCGCCAAGTGCGAGATGAAGGTCATACAGAGGCGTACGCTGTCCCATGGGTTTCTCCTTCCGGGCGTGGCGAAGGCGCGGGCAAGTGCTGCACGGACTGAATGCCTTGTAACAAAGGGCCTTCAGCCGATTTCAGCTACCTGGTCTGTCAGACGGACCGCACCGAATGCCGCGCATTGTAGCCGCAAGGTGTAGGACTGACACCTAGCTGTTTCGATGTGCCGAGCGCCGGATCAGTCCGATGACCGGTAACAGCCCGACCAGCACCAGGGTCAACGCCGGCAAAGACGCCCGCGCCCATTCGCCTTCGCTGGTCATTTCGAAGATTCGCACTGCCAGCGTGTCCCAGCCAAACGGGCGCATCAGCAAGGTCGCGGGCATTTCCTTGAGCACATCGACGAACACCAGCAGCGCGGCGCTCAACGTGCCGGGTAGCAATAATGGCAGATACACTTTGAAAAACAGTCGTGGCCCACTGACGCCAAGGCTACGTGCCGCTTCGGGCAAAGATGGCCGTATACGCGCCAGGCTGCTTTCCAGCGGCCCGTAGGCCACTGCAATGAAGCGCACCAGATAGGCCAGCAGCAACGCCGACAGACTGCCCAGCAGCAGCGGCTTGCCCGCGCCACCGAGCCAGCCTGAGAGAGGGATCACCAGCTCGCGATCCAGGTAACTGAACGCCAGCATGATCGACACCGCCAGCACCGAACCGGGCAAGGCGTAGCCCAGGTTGGCCAGACTGATCCCGGAACGAATGACCCGGGTGGGTGCCAGTCGTCGGGCAAACGCCAGTAACAAGGCGACGCTGACGGTGATCAACGCCGCCATCGCACCCAGGTACAAGGTATGGACGATCAACCCGGTGTAGCGCTCGTCGAGATCGAAGCGCCCGCGCAGCCAGAACCACACCACCAATTGCAGCATCGGGATAACGAAAGCACAGGCGAACACCAGGCAGCACCACGTCGTGGCCGCCAGTGCCTTGACGCCTCGCAGGTGATACAGCGCCTTGACCCGTGGTCGCTCGTTGCTCGCCCGGTTGGCCCCGCGGGCACGCCGCTCGCCGTAGAGCACCAGCATCACCACCAGCAGCAACAGGCTGGCCAGTTGCGCGGCGGATGACAGGCTGAAAAAACCGTACCAGGTCTTGTAGATGGCGGTGGTGAAGGTATCGAAGTTGAACACCGACACTGCGCCGAAGTCCGCCAGGGTTTCCATCAGCGCCAATGCCACGCCCGCACCGATGGCTGGCCGCGCCATGGGCAACGCCACCCGCCAGAACGCTTGCCAGGGCGATTGGCCAAGGACCCGCGCGGCTTCCATCAGGCCTTTGCCCTGGGCGAGGAAGGCGGTGCGCGCCAGCAGGTAAACATAGGGATAAAAGACCAGCACGAGCACGACAATCACGCCACCCGTGGAGCGCACGCGCGGCAGCCGCAGACCTGTTCCGAACCACTCGCGCAGCAGGGTTTGCACGGGCCCGGCGAAATCCAGCAGGCCGACGAAGACGAAGGCCAGCACATAGGCCGGGATCGCGAAGGGCAGCATCAGCGCCCAGTCCAGCCAGCGCCGGCCGGGGAATTCGCAAAGGCTGGTGAGCCAGGCGAGGCTGACACCCAGGACTGTCACGCCGACACCAACGCCTAGCACCAGGGTCAGGGTATTGCCCAGCAACCGCGGCATCTGTGTGTCCCAGAGATGGGACCAGATCTGTTGATCGATGGTTTGCCAGGAAAGCAGCAGGACGCTCAGGGGCAACAGGACCAGCGCAGCGATGGCGAAGACGACTGGATACCAGCGGCGTTGGGCGGGATGGGCCAAGGGAGTTCTCTAGAAAATACGGTTTGCACCCTGTTTGTGGCGAGGGAGCTTGCTCCCGCTGGGCTGCGGAGCAGCCCCAAACGCGGACAATCCGCGCAGATTTTGTGAGTGCTGTGCACTCAAGCGGGAGCAAGCTCCCTCGCCACAGGGATAGTGTTCAGCCTTGACTTACAAGCAGAGGTAAATTAACTCAGTTCCAACCAGCCCTGTCCATCAGGCGAATAGCCTCGGCCTGACGCTTGCCGGCAATTTCCACCGGCAAGGTATCGGCAATGAATTTGCCCCAGGCCGCCACTTCCTCAGAAGGCGCCACTGCCGGATTCGCCGGGAACTCCTGGTTCACGTCGGCAAAGATTTTCTGCGCTTCAGGGGTGGTCATCCACTCCACCAGGGCCTTCGCCGCTTCCGGATGTGGCGCGTGTTGTGTCAGGCCGATACCCGACAGGTTCACGTGTACACCACGGTCAGCCTGGTTCGGCCAGAACAGCTTCACCGGCAGGTCTGGCTTCTGCTTGTGCAGGCGGCCGTAGTAGTAGGTGTTGACGATACCGACGTCGCACTGGCCGGCGTTGATCGCTTCCAGCACAGCGGTGTCGTCGGAGAACACGTCAGTGGACAGGTTCCTGACCCAGCCCTTGAGGATTTCCTCGGTCTTCTCGGCGCCGTGCACTTCGATCATGGTCGCGGTCAGGGACTGGTTGTAGACCTTCTTCGCCGTGCGCAGGCACAGGCGGCCTTCCCATTGCTTTTCGGCCAGCGCTTCGTAGGTGGTCAGTTCACCTGGCTTCACCCGATCAGTGGAGTAGGCAATGGTCCGCGCACGCAGGCTCAGGCCGGTCCAGGCATGGGAAGCTGCCCGGTACTGCAGCGGAATGTTGGTGTCGATGGTTTTCGAGGTGAACGGCTGGAGGATGCCCATCTGCTCGGCTTGCCAGAGGTTGCCGGCATCGACGGTGAGCAGCAGGTCGGCCGGCGTATTCGCGCCTTCGGCCTTGAGCCGCTGCATCAGCGGTGCTTCCTTGTCGGTGATGAACTTCACCTTCACGCCGGTCTTGGCGGTGTAGGCATCGAATACTGGCTTGATCAGCTCGTCGATTCGCGAGGAGTAGACCACCACCTCGTCAGCGGCCTGGGCGGCGGTGCTGCCGATCAGGGTCAAGGCCAGTGCAGTCAGTAGACGCTTCGGTGCCAACATGGGAGCGGTCTCTCGATTGAAAAATGAGGGCAAATGATAAGGACTCACATTTAGCTTCTCAATCGAAGCTGCTTGTGGAGGAGTTACCGGATGTTGCACCGCCTGGAATTTGTGGTGCTTGTGCTGACGCCTTCGCGGGCAAGCCCGCGAAGAGGCCTGTAGCCTCAATGCAGAACTCAGGGCCTGGCGAGTGCCGGCAAATCCCCGGTCAACCCCAGCGCTTCACGCACGAACAACGCCTTGGCTTCCGGCATCTTCTCAACCATTTTCAACCCGGTATTACGCAACCAGCGCACCGGCAACGGATCGGCCTGGAACAACCGCTCGAAGCCTTCCATCGCCGCCATCAGCGCCAGGTTGTGGGGCATGCGTCGACGTTCGTAACGGCTGAGGACCTTCACATCCGCCAAGCGTTCGCCACGTGTTGCCGCTTGCAGCAACACTTCAGCCAGCACGGCGGCATCGAGAAATCCAAGATTCACCCCCTGCCCGGCCAACGGGTGAATGGTGTGGGCCGCGTCGCCAATCAATGCCAGGCCTTCAGCCACATAACGCTTGGCATGCCGCTGGCGCAGGGGCACGCACAACCGTGGGTCGGCGCTAAGCACCTCGCCGAGCCGACCTTCAAAGGCCCGCTCCAGCTCCTTGCAGAAACCTTGTTCATCCATCGCCATCAGGCGTTCGGCTTCGCCGGGTGTGGTCGACCAGACGATCGAACACCAATCCTGTTGGCCGTCGCGCTCAAGGGGCAGAAATGCCAACGGACCGTTATCGGTGAAGCGCTGCCAGGCCGTCATCTGATGCGGCTTGGCGCAACGCACGCTGGTGACGATGGCATGGTGCAGATAATCCCATTCGCGGGTCGCCACACCGGCCAGGCGTCGCACCGCCGAGTTGGCGCCATCCGCCGCGATTACCAGCGGCGCGCGCAAGGTGCGGCCGTCGGCCAGGGTCAGCAGCCAGTCATCGCCGGAGCGGCGCATCTGCTCCAGGCGCGCATTGGCCAGCAACCCCAGGTCGCAATCGTGCAGGCGCTCGAGCAAGGCATCCTGGACGACGCGGTTTTCGACGATATGCCCCAGCACCTCGGCATGCACACTGGCCGCCGAGAAGTGGATTTGCCCCGTGCCGCTGCCATCCCAGACCTGCATGTCGGTGTACGGGCTGCTGCGTCGCCCGGCGATGCCGTCCCACACGCCCAGGCGCTCGAGAATCCGTTGGCTGGCGGCCGACAAGGCGCTCACCCGCGGTTCAAACGCAGCCTGAGCGTTGAACGGTTTGACGCTCATGGGGCTGCCGTCCAGCAGCAGGACTTCCAGCCCGCTGTCCTGCAACGCCAGCGCCAGGGCGCTGCCGACCATTCCGGCCCCGACAATCAGCAGATCTGCGCGCATTTCCATGCTTTAAGCCTGTCTCTCTTGCGGCTTGAGCCGCACGTAAAGGGTTTTCCCGACCCGCGCCACCAGGTGGCCGGCGCCGTCATGAATGTCGACCTGCAATTGCGGCAGGTATTTTTAAATCGTGCCTTGCCGAATCGGCGGATCAGCCAGTCACGCATCCGGTCGCGTACCCAGCCCCATCGCCTGTCGCGCGAACCAGCGTTTGGCCGGTGGCAGCAGATCGAGGCCGAGCAAGCCGATGTTGCGCCCCAGGGACACCAGCGGCTGGGTGCTGCCGAACAGGCGCGTGACCTGATCGGAGAAGCCCACGGTGAGGTCCTGATCGAGACGCTGGCGTTCGCGATAGGCCTGCAGCGTGGCGAAATCGCCCAATGGTTTTTCGCTGGCGAGCAAGGCATCGGCCAGGGCCTGGGCATCGCGCAGGGACAGGTTGAACCCTTGGCCGGCAATCGGATGCAGGCTGTGCGCCGCGTTGCCGAGAATCGCCAGATGCGGGCGCACCTGCTCTTCGGCCTCGACCAGTGTCAGCGGATACAGATGTCGCGCCCCCACCTGTTTCAAGGTCCCGAGGCGATAACCGAACACACCCTGCAACTCGCTGAGGAAGCTGCGCTCATCGAGGACCGCCAGGCGTTGCGCGTCCATACCCAGGCGGGTCCAGACCAGTGCGCAGCGGTTTTCCGGCAGCGGCAGCAACGCCATCGGGCCTTCGTCGGTGAAACGTTCGAAGGCCATGCCGTTGTGGGATTCACTCGGGGTGATGTTGGCGATCAGCGCGCTCTGGTTGTACGGACGCTTGCGGATGCCGATCCCCAGTTGCTCGCGCAGGCCGGAACGGCCGCCATCGGCGAGCACTGCGAGGTCGCATTCCAGGGTGGTTTCATCGTTGAGGGTCAGGCGGTAGCCATCGGTCAGCGGCTCCATGCGGGTGACTTCCGCCGGGCAGCGCCAACTGATCACGTTCTTGTCCAGGCCTTGCCACAGGCATTGGCCGAGCCAGGCATTTTCAACGACATAACCCAGCGCTGGAACACCCTCTTCCATCGCCGACAACCGCGCCGTCGAGAACCGACCACGGTCGGAAACATGAATCTGCTTGATCGGCTCGGCGCGGCGCGAGACTTCCTGCCAGACGCCCAGCCGTTGATAGATTTGCCGCGAGCCGAAGGAAAGCGCCGAAGAACGGGCATCGTAACTCGGTTGATAGCTGTCGCCAGGGGCGAACGGCTCGATCAACACGATCTTCCAGCCTCGGGCCTTGGCCCCGGCCTGAAGCGCCAGCGCCAGGCTTGCACCGACCAGCCCGCCACCGATGATTGCCAGGTTGACTCGACTCATGCTGCCTGTGTCCGCGCGGCGGCCATCAGGGCCTCGATCTCGGCGACGGTTTTCGGCACGCCGTTCGTCAATATTTCACAGCCGGTTTTGGTGACCACTACGTCGTCCTCGATACGCACGCCAATGCCGCGCCATTTCTTCGCAACACTCTGGTTGTCCGGGGCGATATAGATCCCCGGCTCCACGGTCAGCGCCATGCCGACTTCCAGCACGCGCCACTCACCGCCGACCTTGTATTCGCCGACGTCATGCACATCCATGCCCAGCCAATGGCCGGCGCGGTGCATGTAAAACGCTTTGTAGGCTTCGCTGGCGATCAATTCGTCAACGTCGCCCCGCAGCAGCCCCAGCTTGACCAGCCCGGCCGTGATGACCCGGACCGTGGCCTCGTGCGCCTGATTCCAGTGCTTGTTCGGGGCGATTTCGGCAAAAGCGGCTTCCTGGGAGGCCAGCACCAATTCGTAAATCGCTTTCTGTTCCGCTGAATACTTGCCGCTGACCGGAAAGGTCCGAGTGATGTCGCTGGCGTAGCAGTCGATCTCACAACCGGCATCGATCAGCACCAGATCCCCGTCCTTGAGCAGCGCGTCATTCTGCTGGTAATGCAGGATGCAGCTGTTGCGCCCCGCCGCGACGATCGACCCGTAGGCCGGCATCTTCGCCCCGCCCTTGCGGAATTCGTAATCGAGCTCGGCTTCCAGGCTGAATTCGTGCAATCCGGCGCGACAGGCCTGCATTGCCCGTACATGCGCCTGGGCGGAAATCCGCGCCGCCTCGCGCATCACTTTCACTTCTGCCGACGATTTATACAGGCGCATGTCGTGCAGCAGATGATCCAGGGCAACGAATTCGTTCGGCGGCTGGGCACCGAGGTTGGCCTTGGAGCGGATCACGTTGATCCACTCCATCAGGTGGCGGTCGAATTCGGGGTTGCTGCCCATGGCCGAATACACCCGGTCCCGGCCTTCGATGAGGCCCGGCAGGATGTCGTCGATATCAGTGATCGGAAAGGCGTCGTCGGCGCCGAAGTCGCGAATTGCGCCTTCCTGCCCGGCACGCAGGCCATCCCACAGCTCGCGCTCGGCATTGCGTTCGCGGCAGAACAGGATGTATTCGCCATGCACGCGCCCCGGCATCAGCACCAGTACGGCCTGGGGCTCGGGAAAACCGCTGAGGTACTGGAAGTCGCTGTCCTGACGGTAGACGTGCTCGACGTCGCGGTTACGAATGGCCACCGCGGCGGCGGGCAGGATGGCGATGCTGTTGGGTTCCATCTGCGCCATCAGGGCCTTGCGGCGACGGCTGTATTCCGATTTCGGGATGTGGATCATGGGCAGATGGCGTTCCCTGGCAATCGATTAGTGCAGCGACGGTTTGGCCGCGGCCGGTACGTCTTTTTTGGTCTCGGAGAACAGCAGCAGCGGTGCGACGCGCAGGTACTCCATGACCTCCATGTAGTCGCTTTCGCCGTCTTCGGACTCTTCCAGCGCGTCTTGCACTTGGGAAATGGCCGCCAGATCCTGCAGCACTTCGGTGGCCTCGGTGCTCAGGGTGCTGCTGTCACGGCAGTTCAGGCCGAAGCCGCTGAGGAAACCCTGGCACCACTGGCCCAGTGCGGCGGCACGCTCGGTGAGCGGGGCGTCGTCGGTCGGCAACAGCAGAACGACGGTCACGTCATCGCCGGTGAGCTCGCCTTTTACCATCGCTTGCAGGCCGATCAGGGCGTTGCGAACGTTGTCCTGCGGCTCGCTTTCGAGCAATTCGGCGGCGTCGATCAACCAGCCGTCGGCGTCGAAACCGGCGCCGGCGCAACTGCGGCCGAGCAACAGGCCGTGCAGTTCAGCGGGTGAGACGTTGTGACCGCTGGAAGTCAGCAGGGTGGCGAAGCCTTGGTACGGGGAATTCTGAATGGTCATGGGCAGCTAGGCGCCAGACGGCGCTATGTCTAGAATGAAGGCCTTGTATCCTACATCGACTACCCCTGTAGGAGCGAGCTTGCTCGCGATGGTCGCCAACGATAACGCTGGGTACCTGATACCCCCGCGGGGTTCTCAGGTTCATCGTCGGAGCGCCGCCCGGAGCAAGTTCGCTCCTACAGTCCAACACCCATCAGACAGTGAAGACAATGGAAGACACCGATCTGCAAGCGCTGATGGCCAGACTCGAGCTGCTGATTACCCGAGTCGAGCAACTTAAGAGTCAAAACGGACTCTTACTAGCTCAGGAAAAGACCTGGCGCGAGGAACGCGCGCACCTCATTGAAAAAAACGAAATCGCCCGACGTAAGGTCGAATCGATGATTTCGCGCCTCAAGGCCCTGGAGCAAGACTCATGAGTTCAAGCAATAGCGTCACCGTGCAGATCCTCGACAAAGAGTATTCGATCATCTGCCCTCAGGAAGAGCGCAGTAATCTGGTCAGCGCCGCCCGTTATCTGGACGGCAAGATGCGCGAGATCCGCAGCAGCGGCAAAGTCATCGGCGCCGACCGTATCGCCGTGATGGCAGCGCTGAACATCACCCATGACCTGTTGCACAAGGAAGAACGGCCGGATATCCAGGCCAGCGGCTCGACCCGCGAACAGGTGCGTGACCTGCTCGATCGCGTCGATCTGGCACTCGCCACCGATCCGGACGTCACCAAAGGCTGATTCGCGCCGCCGCTTGCGGTATAATCCCCACACTCCCTGGGGTGCTTGCCAGTTGGCGATGTCCCTGAGCCGATTTGCTATACCCTGGAGGTTGCACGTTGGGCTGGTGTGCATGTCCGCTAGACGGAAAGCCTTAAAGCCTACTGCATCTTCCACCTTGAACTTTCGGGTTCAAGGGCTAAGTCGACAGCGGCACATTCGGGGAGCCTGATTCCAGTCCAATGCCGGTTTTGATACCGGCATTGGCGTTTTTACGGGTACGCTTCACGTATCCGCATTGCTGAAGCCCGAATACATGACCGAACCTGCGCTGCTCCCCCGCCCGCAACTTCGACGTATGCTGCGCAAGGCCCGCCGCGCACTGACACCCAGTCAGCAGCGCCAGGCCGCTCGCGGGTTGTACAAGCAATTGGCCCAGCAACCGCTGTTCCGCCGCGCCAGACACATCTCGCTCTACCTGCCGACCGACGGTGAAATTGATCCGCGCCTGTTGCTGCGCGCCGCGCAACGTCGAGGCAAGGCCACCTATCTACCGGTACTGAGCGCCTGGCCGCGAACCAAAATGGTGTTCCAGCGCATCCGCCCCGGGGAAAAACTCAAACCCAACCGCTTCCGCATTCTCGAACCACGGGCCAACCTCGCCCGGCAGCGCAAGATCTGGGCGCTGGATCTGGTGCTGTTGCCATTGGTGGGTTTTGACGATGTCGGCGGACGCCTGGGAATGGGAGGCGGCTTCTACGACCGGAGCCTGGCCTACCTGGCGCGACGAAATGACTGGCGCAAGCCGACGCTGTTGGGGCTGGCCCATGAATGTCAGAAGGTGGCGCGATTGGCTCAGGCGAGCTGGGATGTGCCGCTGCAAGGAACGGTGACAGACAAGGCCTGGTATTACGCAGGCTAGGCGCCACTTCGATCAGCGGCGCCGAGGCAACAGGATCAGCGCTTGAAGGCGGTCGACTGTTGCTGCAATTGGGCGAGCTCGACCGGTGCATCGGTCTTGTTGGCCCACAGGCTTTGGGCATAGCCAGTGGTCACGACGCCAAGGCCAAACAAAATGACCAAAATCCATAGTAAATCCGGTTTGCGTTTCATCGATTGCCCCCCAAAGGCATATCAACACGATGACAGCAGCGGTTTCCGTTTGTAGGCCGTGCAGCAGCGTCAAGCTTTAAAGGCCGGCATTTTGCGACAACATGAACCGCTGCGCAAATGCTGACGTCAACCGACTGTCGGTTTGTCATAAAATCGCCGACAAGCTGCTCAATCACCTCGCAAGGAGCAACAGACATGGCCTATTGGCTGATGAAGTCCGAGCCCGATGAACTCTCGATCAAGGGTCTGGAAAAGCTCGGCAAAGCGCGCTGGGACGGGGTTCGCAACTATCAGGCACGCAATTTCCTGCGGGCCATGGCGGTGGGGGATGAGTTCTTTTTCTATCATTCCAGCTGCCCTGAGCCGGGCATCGCCGGAATCGGCAAGATTGTCGAAGCCGCGTATCCGGACCCGACGGCGCTGGAGCCGCAGAGCCATTATTTTGACCCGAAGGCCACCCCGGACAAAAACGCCTGGAGTGCGATCGATGTCGCGCATGTCGAGACGTTTGTCCGGGTGCTGAAACTGGATTATCTAAAGCAACAGACGACGCTGGCCGAGTTGCCGCTGGTGCAGAAAGGCTCGCGACTGTCGGTGATGCCCGTAACCCCGGAGCAGTGGGCGGCGGTGATTGCTTTAAAGCCTTGAGTCATTTGTTGCCTGTACCGGCCTCTTCGCGGGCTTGCTCGCGAAGAGGCCCGTCAGGACAGCGAGAGTCTTATTGGATGATCAGGTTGTTGAACAACAGATCCTCAACCACCGGCTTGCCGGTTTCGTCGTTCATTACCTGCTGGGTCTGCTTCAGGGCTTCCTGACGCAGCTTTTCCTTGGCCTCGACATTGTTCATCGTCTCGGTAGTCTGCTGGGCGAACAGCGCGACCAATTGATTGCGGATCAACGGCTCATTGGCCTTCACCGCTTTGGCAGCTTCGTCACCGGTAACCCGCAACGCCACGTCGGCCTTGTAGACCTTGAGTTTCGGCGTGCCGTCCAGCCCGTAGTTACCCACGAACGGCGGGCTCAGGGTGATGTAACTGACCTTCGGAGCTGCATCTTCTTTGGCTTCTTCGGCCACCGCTGCCACAGGCAGAGACAGGGCCAGCATCAACATGATCCACGCTTTCAAATTTCGCTCCTTATCCAGTTTGCGGCCTGGCATAACGACCCGTCACGCAAGCACTAGCTTATGGCTGGCTATCAGGGTCGGGCATGCTCGTTGACCCATCGACCCACACACCTACACTTATCGGCCATTACTCCCAAAGGAATAGCCCTGATGAAAGCCGTGCTGTGCAAAGCCTTCGGCCCTGCCGAATCGCTGGTGCTGGAAGACGTCGCCAGTCCTGTCGCGAAGAAGAACGAAATCCTGCTGGACGTGCACGCCGCCGGGGTGAATTTCCCCGACACGTTGATCATCGAGGGCAAATACCAGTTCAAGCCGCCCTTCCCGTTTTCGCCGGGTGGTGAAGCGTCCGGTGTGGTCAGCGCCGTGGGTGAAAAAGTCAGCCACTTGAAAGTCGGTGACCGGGTCATGGCCCTGACCGGCTGGGGCAGCTTTGCCGAGCAGGTCGCCGTGCCGGGCTACAACGTGTTGCCGATCCCGCCGTCCATGGACTTCAACACCGCCGCCGCCTTCAGCATGACCTACGGCACCTCGATGCACGCCCTCAAGCAGCGCGGCAACCTGCAACCGGGTGAAACCCTGCTGGTGCTTGGTGCCTCCGGCGGTGTCGGCCTGGCGGCGGTGGAAATCGGCAAAGCCATGGGCGCCCGGGTGATTGCCGCCGCCAGCAGTGCGGAAAAACTCGCCGTCGCCAAGGCCGCCGGCGCCGATGAACTGATCAACTACAGCGAAACCAGCCTGAAGGAAGAAATCAAACGCCTGACCGATGGCCAGGGCGCCGACGTGATCTACGACCCGGTCGGCGGCGACCTGTTCGACCAGGCGATCCGCGCCATCGCCTGGAACGGCCGCCTGCTGGTGGTCGGCTTCGCCAGCGGGCGCATTCCCGAACTGCCGGTGAACCTGGCCCTGCTCAAGGGCGCGGCAGTGCTCGGCGTGTTCTGGGGATCGTTCGCCCAACGCCAGCCGCAAGACAACGCGGCGAACTTCCAGCAACTGTTCGGCTGGTTTGCCGAAGGCAAGTTGAAGCCATTGGTTTCGCAGGTGTATCCGCTGAGCAATTCAGCCCAGGCGATCAATGATCTTGGCCAGCGTAAAGCGGTCGGGAAAGTGGTGGTGCAGGTTCGCTGAATCTCTATCTGCAATAAAAGCGCGGCCACGCTGCCGCGCTTTTTTGTCACAACAGCGCCCTTATCTCTTGCGGAAGAAACCGCACGTATCGGCCCGCGGGATAGGTATTACAGCGCCTGACTATTGATGGGATGCTTTTGTTGAGCTTGGCAATCAGCGCCAGACGCTTCTCTTCCGGCAATTGCGTCGGTGAAAGCGAGTGGGTCAGGTAATTGCGGGTCCAGCTGAAAACCGGCAGGTCCACCCACGAGGAGTCGGCGATGTTCAGCGATGCCCGTGCGATAGCACTGCATTTCAGCCGCTCCAATTCCTTGTTGACGTGGAAGGGATGTTCTCTGTCCAGCCTGTATTCCATGGGTGCGACCACGATGATTTGCGCAGGCTGATCCTCGGTAATTGTCCACGGCTTGAATCGCCATTGGTTGACTGCGGCCAATGACGCCTCTTCGAGTTCGGGATGTGCACTTTGCGCAATCACGGCATTACTGACTGATCCATCGGCCTTCACAGTCATGCTGACACGCACCATGCCGGTGACACCCGCCCGATGCAGCGCCACCGGATAAACCGGCTTCGGATTATTCTCGGGTATCAGGAACACCTCCCCGGCCCTGACATCCATGGACGCCACCAACAAAAGCACGCATACCCACCACCGCATCTCCCTCTCCCTTCGCTTGCAACGCCAGACTTGGCAACAGCACAAAGGTTAAAGCGCCGGATCATTCGACATAACGCCATGACTTCTGCTTTAAACGAAGGACCTTTCCTAAAGACTTGCCCTATTTCAGGTACATCAAGCGCCTGCTAACTAAACAGGTAACGCTTCCTACAACGCCCCTCACTTACATCTGAGCGACATGTTCATAAAGGAACGCGCGACATCCAACATTTCCGCTGTTTTGCCGATGAGAACCGATGCTATTTTCGGTAACGAAACTGTAACATTCGTATCCGCAGTCAAAACAAGAAATTTGGAGCTCTTGAATGTTTGCTTTCTTTCGTCCTGCCGCACATCAGGCTCCATTGCCTGAAGAAAAAATAGACAGCACCTACCGACGCCTGCGCTGGCAGATTTTCGCCGGCATCTTCATTGGTTATGCCGGTTACTACCTGCTGCGCAAGAACTTCTCCCTGGCCATGCCGTACCTGATCGACGAGGGCTACTCCCGTGGTCAGCTGGGTCTGGCGATGTCCGCCATCGCGATTGCCTACGGTTTGTCGAAGTTTCTGATGGGCCTGGTGTCCGACCGCTCCAACCCGCGCTTCTTCTTGCCGTTCGGCCTGCTGGTGTCGGCTGGGGTGATGTTCATTTTCGGTTTCGCGCCCTGGGCGACGTCCAGTGTGACCATGATGTTCATTCTGCTGTTCATCAACGGCTGGGCGCAGGGCATGGGTTGGCCACCGAGTGGCCGGACCATGGTGCACTGGTGGTCACAGAAGGAACGTGGCGGCGTGGTGTCCGTGTGGAACGTGGCGCACAACGTCGGCGGCGGCCTGATCGGTCCATTGTTCCTGATCGGCATGGGCCTGTTCAATGACTGGCACGCCGCATTCTACGTGCCAGCAGCAGTGGCGCTGGCGGTAGCGGTGTTTGCCTTCATGACCATGCGCGACACCCCGCAATCGGTTGGCCTGCCGCCGATCGAGCAATACAAGAACGACTACCCGGAAGGCTACGACGCCAGCCACGAAGAAGAATTCAGCGCCAAGGAAATCTTCGTCAAATACGTGCTGCGCAACAAAATGCTCTGGTACATCGCCCTGGCCAACGTCTTTGTCTATCTGCTGCGCTACGGCGTGCTGGACTGGGCACCGACCTACCTCAAGGAAGCCAAGGGTTTCACTGTGGATAAAACCTCGTGGGCGTACTTCTTCTACGAGTGGGCAGGTATTCCGGGCACGCTGCTGTGCGGCTGGATGTCGGACAAGATCTTCCGTGGCAACCGTGGACTGACCGGCATGGTGTTCATGGCGTTGGTGACGGTTGCGACGCTGGTTTACTGGCTCAACCCGGCCGGCAATCCGATGGTCGACATGATCGCGCTGCTTTCCATTGGCTTCCTGATCTACGGCCCGGTGATGCTGATCGGCTTGCAGGCGCTGGAACTGGCACCGAAGAAAGCTGCCGGTACGGCGGCGGGCTTTACCGGTCTGTTCGGTTACTTGGGCGGTTCGGTCGCGGCCAGTGCAGCGATGGGCTACACCGTGGACCATTTTGGCTGGGACGGCGGTTTCGTACTGTTGGTCGGCGCCTGCCTGCTGGCGATGGCCTTCCTGGCCCCGACGCTACGGCACAAACAAATCGCCAGTCAGGGCCGCGAAGCACTCGCTTGATCGGCCTTTGATTTACAGCGCTTGAGCCGCGCCTCCAGATTCCGGTCTGGCATGGCGTGGCTGCGCAGGGCGTGCGCGGTCTGCTCGACATAATCGCGAGTGGTGCCGTAGCGCCCGCAGGCGTTTTCGAACACATGACTCAGCACATGGTCCGGCAAGTTGCCAGCATAGCTGGGCAGGTGTCGCTCCAGAACGAATCCCAATGCCTGAACCTGGCTGCCATCTTCAAGACGGCAGTTGAGCCAGTGCGGGCGGTAGGAAGGGAAAGGCATCTCGCGCTGCCAAAGCGCATACAGCGAGGCTTCGAGTTGCTCTTCAGGCAAGCGATAGGCGAAACCGCTGCAAGAACCACCGCGATCCAGGCCAAACACCAGGCCGGGCATTTCTGGTGTGCCGCGATGTTCGTGGGACCACAGGTACAACCCGCGATGATAGCCATGCACCCGGCCGCGAACACGTTCAACCGCCGTACATTCAGGGCGCCAGATCAGCGAACCATACGCAAACAGCCACACCGGCCCGCCCTTGTGGCGCGCCATGGTCGACTGCATTGAGCTGAGCAATTGTTCGTGAGTGAGCTGCGGCCCCAGATCGAGCCGCGGAGGATAAGCCAGATTCAAAAAAGTAGATTCAATGGCGCTCATGGCAACAGTTGTTCGGCCCCGCAAGCATTACAAAATGTAAGCACTATTAATGTAATAGAACATATAGCAGTAAAGGTAAAACGAAAAGTGATAAAGGACGTTTGCCTGACTGTTTATATACCCTAATGTCATTCTGCAAATATCTTAAATACCAGAATGAAATATGCATAAGCATTGAGCCCTTCCGGGAATAAAGCCACTTATCAGAAACGTCCTACTCCCCCTTCAGATTTGCCGCCTTCTGGCCTCCATCGGGCGTCGCGTATAACGGCCACACAGGCGCAAGCCAGACTGCCTTCACAGGGGGCCGCCGATGAAAAAACCGTGGTTTTACGCAGTGCTGTTGATGGCCTTGGCGCCATTGGCGCTGGCACAGCATGCAAGCTCAAAGGATACTGGCTCCTGGTATTTGCAGACCAGTGTTTATACGACGCACTATTCACCCGACCCCAGGCACAACAACAATCAGGATCTTATTGGTCTTGAACATATCGACGCGTCCGACTGGCTGTTTGGCGCGGCCACTTTCCGCAATTCGTACAGCCAGCGCTCACATTATGTCTACACGGGTAAACGCTACGAAAGCGCCTCCTATCCCGTGTATATCAAATTCACGGGCGGCCTGCTGGAAGGCTACCGCGGTAAACATAAGGACAAGATCCCCCTGAATCGCTTCGGGGTCGCACCGGTGATCATCCCCTCACTGGGCGCACATTACGGTCCGGTGGCAGCCGAGCTGGTGTTGCTCGGCTTCAACGCCGCCATGGTGACCACTGGCGTGCGTTTCTGATCCCACGCAGACCTACGAGCGCGGCGCATACGCAAATACGTCGGCGCGCATCTGATGCGCGTCCATCCCCGCTTCCACCAACGCATCCAGCGTGCCGTAGACCATGGCCGGAGAGCCACTGGCGTACACGTGCAGCGGCTTGAGGTCAGGGAAGTCTTCACAGACCGCTTCATGCAACATGCCGCAACGCCCTTCCCAACCGCATTGATCACTGACGACCTTGTGCAGGAACAGGTTGGGCAGCTTCAGCCATTCGTCCCAATGCTCGACTTGATAAAAGTCTTCTGGACGGCGCACACCCCAATACAGATGCACCGGATGCTTGAAACCCGAGGCCCGGCAATGTTCGATCAGGCCGTGGACCTGGCCCATGCCGGTGCCTGCGGCGATCAGTACGAGAGGACCGTTCGGCAACTCCTCCAGGTGGGTATCGCCAAACGGCAACTCGACCCGCACCATGCTGTTGCGCTGGAGCTGTTCGATCAGGCTCAGCGCACTGGATTCGCGCGCCAGTACGTGGATTTCCAGGTCGCGCCCCGCATGCGGTGCCGAGGCGAGGGAGAAGGCGGACTTTTCGCCGTTCTCGCGTTCGATCATCAGGTACTGGCCGGCATGGTAGCGCGGCGGTTTGCCGGCCGGAGCCCGCAGACGCACGCGCCAGGTGTCGCCGCCCACCTCCTTGCACTCAATGACCTGACACGACACGCTGCGCACCGGCAGTTCTCCCAGCGCGAGCACGCCATCCCACAGCACGATGCAGTCTTCCAGCGGCTCCGCTATGCAAGTGTAGAACTCGCCATGGTCGCGCACATCGCCGGTCTGCTCGACCCGGCCTTCCACCAGCAGCGCCGCGCACACATGGCAATTGCCGTTGCGGCAGCTTTGCGGGCATTCGTAGCCCAGACGTCGTGCGCCATCGAGAATCCGCTCGCCGGGCAATATCTCAAGCACTGCTCCGGAGGGCTGCAAGGTTACACGCATCAATCTATTCCTAACTGATTCCAGATGGCATCGATCCGCTGGGTCACGGCATCGTCCTTGACGATGACCCGGCCCCACTCGCGGGTAGTTTCGCCCGGCCATTTATGCGTGGCATCGAGGC
Organism: Pseudomonas sp. GL-B-12; assembly: GCF_019955895.1. Taxonomy (NCBI): domain Bacteria; kingdom Pseudomonadati; phylum Pseudomonadota; class Gammaproteobacteria; order Pseudomonadales; family Pseudomonadaceae; genus Pseudomonas; species Pseudomonas sp. GL-B-12. The sequence goes on along the minus strand of NZ_JAHBCX010000022.1, from coordinate 346,581 downwards.
CCATTTTCGACCCCAGGCCGGACACTGGCGAAGCGAAGTCCAGGTAGTCGATCGGCGTGTTGTCGATCATCACCGTGTCGCGCTTGGGGTCCATGCGCGTGGTGATGGCCCAGATCACGTCATTCCAGTCCCGGGCGTTGATATCGTCGTCGGTGACGATAACGAACTTGGTGTACATGAACTGTCGCAAAAACGACCAGACACCCAGCATTACCCGCTTGGCGTGGCCCGGATACGACTTCTTCATGGTCACGATGGCCATGCGGTACGAGCAACCTTCGGGCGGCAGGTAGAAATCGGTGATCTCCGGGAACTGCTTCTGCAGGATCGGCACGAACACTTCGTTCAACGCCACGCCGAGGATCGCCGGCTCATCCGGCGGACGGCCGGTGTAGGTGCTGTGGTAGATCGGCTTGATCCGGTGGGTGATGCGCTCGACGGTGAACACCGGGAAACTGTCGACTTCGTTGTAGTAACCGGTGTGGTCGCCGTACGGGCCTTCATCGGCCATCTCGCCCGGATGGATCACACCTTCGAGGATGATTTCGGCGGTGGCCGGCACTTGCAGGTCGTTGCCACGGCACTTCACCAGTTCGGTACGGTTACCACGCAACAGGCCGGCGAAGGCGTACTCGGAGAGGCTATCGGGCACCGGCGTCACAGCACCGAGAATGGTCGCCGGGTCAGCGCCCAGCGCCACGGCCACCGGGAACGGCTGGCCCGGGTGCTTTTCGCACCACTCGCGGTAATCCAGCGCGCCGCCACGGTGGCTGAGCCAGCGCATGATGACCTTGTTGCGACCAATCACTTGCTGACGATAGATGCCGAGGTTCTGGCGATCCTTGTTCGGCCCTTTGGTGACGGTCAGGCCCCAAGTGATCAGCGGAGCGACATCGCCCGGCCAGCAGGTCTGTACCGGCAGCATGGCCAGGTCGACGTCGTCGCCTTCGATGACCACTTCCTGGCACACCGCGTCCTTGACGACTTTCGGCGCCATCGAAATGATCTTGCGGAAGATCGGCAGCTTGGACCAGGCGTCCTTGAGGCCTTTCGGCGGCTCGGGTTCCTTGAGGAATGCCAGCAGCTTGCCGATCTCGCGCAGCTCGCTGACCGCTTCGGCGCCCATGCCCAACGCCACGCGCTCGGGGGTGCCGAACAGGTTGCCGAGCACGGGGATTTCATAGCCGGTGGGCTTTTCGAAAAGCAGGGCCGGGCCCTTGGCGCGCAAGGTACGGTCGCAGACCTCGGTCATTTCGAGTACTGGGGACACCGGAACCTGGATGCGCTTGAGTTCACCGCGCTGTTCCAGGCCGCTGATAAAGTCGCGCAAGTCGCGATACTGCATGCGTGAGCCTCGTGTTGGCCGTGGCGTTCGGGGCAGGCAGTTTAGCGCCGAACCCTTCGGTTCAGAACCATGAACTGCCGCCTGAGCAAAATTCAGATAACAAAAAGCCGGGTTTCCCCGGCTTTTTGTGCCTGTTCGACTTACTTGCGTTTCATCGACAGGAAGAACTCATCGTTGGTCTTGGTCGTTTTCAGCTTGTCGACCAGGAACTCGATGGCAGCCACTTCATCCATCGGGTGCAGCAGCTTGCGCAGAATCCACATGCGCTGCAACTCGTCGTCGGCAGTCAGCAACTCTTCGCGGCGGGTGCCGGAACGGTTGATGTTGATGGCCGGGAAGACACGCTTTTCAGCGATACGGCGATCCAGCGGCAGTTCCATGTTGCCGGTGCCTTTGAATTCCTCGTAGATCACTTCGTCCATCTTCGAGCCGGTTTCTACCAGCGCGGTGGCGATGATGGTCAGCGAGCCGCCTTCTTCGATGTTCCGCGCGGCGCCGAAGAAACGCTTCGGTTTCTCCAGGGCGTGAGCATCGACACCACCGGTCAGTACCTTGCCGGAGCTCGGGATCACGGTGTTGTAGGCGCGAGCCAGACGAGTGATGGAGTCAAGCAGGATGACCACGTCTTTCTTGTGCTCGACCAGGCGCTTGGCCTTCTCGATCACCATTTCGGCAACCTGCACGTGGCGGGTTGGCGGCTCATCGAACGTCGAGGCAACCACTTCGCCGCGCACGGTGCGCTGCATTTCGGTTACTTCTTCCGGGCGTTCGTCGATCAGCAGCACGATCAGGTGAACTTCAGGGTTGTTACGCGCGATGTTCGCGGCAATGTTCTGCAGCATGATCGTCTTGCCGGCTTTCGGCGGTGCAACGATCAGACCGCGCTGGCCTTTACCGATCGGGGCGCACAGGTCGATGACACGACCGGTCAAGTCTTCGGTGGAACCGTTACCGGCTTCCATCTTCATGCGCACGGTCGGGAACAGCGGGGTCAGGTTCTCGAAGAGAATCTTGTTTTTCGCGTTTTCCGGACGGTCGTAGTTGATCGTGTCGACCTTGAGCAGCGCGAAATAACGCTCGCCTTCCTTTGGAGGGCGGATCTTGCCAACGATGGTGTCACCGGTGCGCAAGTTGAAACGACGGATCTGGCTCGGCGAGACGTAGATATCGTCTGGGCCGGCGAGATAGGAAGCGTCAGCGGAGCGCAGGAAGCCGAAGCCGTCCTGGAGAATCTCCAGCACGCCATCACCGGAGATTTCCTCACCGCTTTTCGCGTGCTTCTTGAGCAGGGAGAAAATCACGTCCTGCTTGCGCGAACGGGCCATATTTTCTATGCCCATCTGTTCGGCCAATTCGAGCAGTTCGGTAATCGGCTTTTGCTTGAGTTCAGTCAGATTCATATAGGAATGACGTAATCATTTATGGAGGGGGGAAATTAAGCTTTTGGCTTAATGAGGCCGCGCCGCAGAGAAGGCGACAGGATCGCGTACTTATTCGAAAAGGAGTGCGTCGGCGACGGCTAGCAGGGGGCAATGGAGAAACCAGTGCGGGGCCGAATGTACCACCTGAGTTTAGGAGCGTCTAGCCCTGAATACGCAAAAAGCCCCGCTATTTGCGGGGCTTTTTCAGGATACTTCGCAGCGACGCTTAGATGTTGGCGTCGAGGAAGGCAGCCAGTTGCGACTTCGACAGTGCGCCGACCTTGGTCGCTTCAACGTTGCCGTTCTTGAACAGCATCAGGGTCGGGATACCGCGCACGCCGTGCTTGGCCGGGGTTTCCTGGTTTTCGTCGATGTTCAGCTTGGCAACGGTCAGCTTGCCTTTGTAAGTCTCGGCAATTTCGTCCAGAACCGGAGCGATCATTTTGCAAGGGCCGCACCATTCAGCCCAGTAGTCGACCAGTACAGCGCCTTCGGCCTTGAGTACGTCGGCCTCGAAGCTAGCGTCGCTAACGTGTTTGATAAGATCGCTGCTCATGGAATTCTCCAGGTTGTAAGCAAAAAAACGTGGCCCATCATAGCGGTCCTTCCCTCGTTCAGGAAGGTGCAGATGATTGAGTCTCGCTATGGTGATTCATGAGTTTGGGTATAGCTCAGGTCATGAAGTGACGGGAGCGATGAACGCGATTCCGGTACGCAACGCGGCATTGCGCACGTGCTCTTGCATGGCCTTTTGCGCGGCGCCAGACGCTCGGCGAGCCAGCGCACGAAGAATTTTGCGGTGCTCCTGCCAGGTTTCCATGGCCCGCTCGACCCGGATGAACGGTAGTTTCTGGCTCTCCAGGAAGATGTCGGCGCTGGCGGTCAGGATGCTCAGCATCGCCTGATTGCCGCTGGCCAGCAGGATGCGGCGGTGGAATTCGAAATCCAGGCGGGCCGCGGCTTCGAAGTCGCCGGACTTCAGTTCGTTGCGCATGGCGGCGACATTGTCTTCCAGCACATCGAGTTCGTCGGTACTCAAGGTTACGGCCGCCAACCCCGCCGCAAAACCTTCCAGCGCATAGCGCAGCTGAAAGATGTCCAGCGGCGAAGCCTGTGCCGCGAACGGCCAGCCCGGCGCTGCATCGCCTCGCGACAACTCCACCGGCGATTGCACGAACACGCCTTTGCCCGGCTGGATGCTGATGACGCCCAGCGCACTCAGCGATGACAACGCCTCGCGCAACGATGCCCGACTGACCCCCAATTGCACCGCCAGGTCCCGTTGCGAGGGCAAGGCATCCCCCGGCCCGAAGCCCTGTTCGGTAATCAGTTTGCGGATGGCTTGCAGCGCCACTTCAGGTACGGCGCGGGAGATCGAGTTCATGGTTTTCCAGACGAACCAGGCCAATGTGCGCTCAGTTGTAAAGCTATTCGCGACGCCCGGCAAGTCGTGCCCCATGGGGGTTCGGTGATTTTCACGGTTGCGCCATCGGGGTGCGAAACGCAACCTGACTGTTCAGACCAGTAAGACCGTGCGACGCCAGCAAAACCGCACTCTGGCGCCCCCAAAACCCTATGTTGGCATGGCCCATGCTCTGTCGATCCGCAGAAATCACTTCTTGCCGATCCGGAGATTTGCCATGACCCAGCGTTACAGCGCCCTCCTCGCAGCCTTGTTCGCCAGCCTGATGCTGAGCCAGGCACCCGCCCACGCCGACGGTCTGGAGGATGTGGTCAAGCGCGGCGTCCTCAAGGTGGCCGTGCCCCAGGACTTCCCGCCCTTCGGTTCGGTCGGCCCGGACATGAAACCCCGCGGCCTTGATATCGACACCGCGAAACTGCTGGCCGACCAGCTCAAGGTCAAACTCGAACTGACCCCGGTCAACAGCACCAACCGCATCCCGTTCCTCACCACCGGCAAGGTCGACCTGGTGATCTCCAGCCTCGGCAAGAACCCGGAACGCGAAAAAGTCATCGACTTCTCCCGTGCCTACGCGCCGTTCTACCTCGCCGTACTCGGTCCACCAGACGCCGATATCAAAGGCCTGGACGATCTCAAGGGCAAGACCATCAGCGTCACCCGTGGCGCCATCGAAGACATCGAGCTGACCAAGGTCGCCCCCGAAGGCGTGACCATCAAGCGTTTCGAAGACAACAACTCGACCATTGCCGCGTACCTGGCCGGGCAAGTCGACCTGATCGCCAGCGGCAACGTGGTGATGGTCGCGATCAGCGAGAAGAGCCCGAAACGCGTGCCGGCGCTGAAAGTGAAGCTCAAGGATTCGCCAGTCTACGTCGGCGTCAACAAGAACGAGCCGGCGCTGCTGGACAAGGTCAACCAGATCCTCGTGACCGCCAAGAGCGACGGCGCGCTGGAAAAGAATGCTCTGACCTGGCTGAAAGAACCGTTGCCGACCGATCTCTGATTCGGCGCGCTGGAGACGTTTTATGGCTTATCAGTTCGATTTCCTGCCAGTGGTGAACAACACCGATCTACTGCTGCGCGGTGCGTTGTTCACCCTTGAGCTGACCGTCATCGGCGCCGTGCTCGGCGTGGGGCTGGGCATCGTCGGGGCGCTGGTGCGGGCGTGGAACATCCGGCCTTTCGCGGGGATTTTCGCGGTCTACGTCGAGTTGATCCGCAACACACCATTTCTGGTGCAGTTGTTTTTCATCTTCTTCGGTTTGCCGTCCCTGGGCGTGCAGATTTCCGAATGGCAGGCGGCGGTGCTGGCGATGGTGATCAACCTCGGTGCCTATTCCACCGAGATCATCCGCGCAGGCATCCAGGCGATCCCCCGGGGTCAGCTGGAAGCCGCGGCAGCACTGGCGATGACGCGTTTCGAAGCATTCCGCCATGTGGTGCTGCTGCCAGCATTGGGCAAAGTCTGGCCGGCCCTGAGCAGCCAGATCATCATCGTCATGCTCGGTTCGGCAGTCTGCTCGCAAATCGCCACCGAAGAGCTGAGCTTCGCCGCCAACTTCATTCAATCGCGCAACTTCCGCGCTTTTGAAACCTACGCCCTGACCACGCTGCTGTACCTGTGCATGGCGCTGCTGATCCGCCAGTTGCTGAACTGGATCGGCCACCGGTTCATTGCAAGGAGCAGCCGATGAGCGACTTCACCTTCTGGGACATCGTGCGCAACCTGCTCACGGGCCTGCAATGGACCTTGGCGCTGTCGCTGGTGGCGTTCGTTGGCGGCGGACTGATTGGCTTGCTGATCATGGTCATGCGCATCTCGGACAAATCCCTGCCGCGCAGTTTCGCCCGCACTTACATCGAACTGTTCCAGGGCACACCGCTATTGATGCAGCTGTTCCTGGTGTTTTTCGGCGTGGCTTTGGCCGGGATAGAGATTTCGCCGTGGATGGCGGCGGCGATTGCACTGACGTTGTTCACCAGTGCCTATCTGGCGGAGATCTGGCGCGGTTGCGTCGATTCGATTCCCAACGGTCAGTGGGAGGCCTCATCGAGCCTGGCGCTGAACCCGCTGGAACAATTGCGCCATGTGATCCTGCCCCAGGCGTTGCGCATCGCCGTGGCGCCGACCGTGGGCTTCTCGGTGCAAGTAGTCAAAGGCACCGCCGTCACCTCGATCATCGGCTTCACCGAGCTGACCAAGACTGGCGGCATGCTCGCCAACGCCACCTTCGAACCTTTCATGGTCTACGGCCTCGTCGCCCTCGGCTACTTCCTGCTCTGCTACCCCTTGTCGCTCAGTGCGCGATACCTGGAAAGGAGACTGCATGCCTCTGCTTAGAATTTCCGCCCTGCATAAATACTACGGCGATCACCATGTGCTCAAAGGCATCGACCTGAGCATCGAGGAAGGCCAGGTGGTGGCAATCATCGGCCGTAGTGGCTCGGGCAAGTCCACCTTGCTGCGCACACTCAACGGCCTGGAGTCGATCAACGACGGCGTGATCGAAGTCGACGGCGAGTACCTCGACGCCGCCCGCGCCGATCTGCGCAGCCTGCGGCAGAAAGTCGGCATGGTGTTCCAACAGTTCAACCTGTTCCCGCACCTGACCGTCGGCGAGAACGTCATGCTCGCGCCGCAAGTGGTGCAGAAAGTACCGAAAGCCAAGGCCGTCGAACTGGCGCGGCAGATGCTGGAGCGGGTCGGGCTGGGGGAGAAATTCGATGCTTTCCCGGATCGCTTGTCCGGCGGGCAGCAACAGCGGGTGGCGATTGCCCGGGCACTGGCAATGTCGCCGAAAGTTTTGCTTTGTGACGAAATCACCTCGGCGCTGGACCCGGAACTGGTCAATGAAGTGCTGAGCGTGGTCCGGCAACTGGCCAGGGAAGGCATGACGCTGATCATGGTCACCCACGAAATGCGCTTCGCCCGGGAGGTTGGGGATAAGTTGGTGTTCATGCACCAGGGCAAGGTGCATGAGGTTGGGGATCCGAAAGTACTGTTCGCCAACCCGCAGACGGCGGAGCTGGCGAATTTCATCGGGACAGTTGAGGCGGCGGGCTGAAGATCATCGGTGCTAATGACGCCGCCTTCGCGGGCAAGTCGGACCGCCGCACCGCCGCTCCCACAGGGTCTTCTGTTGAAATACGATTGCGTATTCGCTGCAAAAACCTGTGGGAGCGGGCTTGCCCGCGAAGAGGCCAGTGGCCGCACCACTAGAGCCCCGTGGTAAAAGATCGCAGCCTTCGGCAGCTCCTACGCGTTGGCGGCAGCCTTTGATCGTGGCACGATGTCGAGGTTATCGACCGAGACCCCTGACCATGCCGCAATCCCAAGCCAAGAATCTGTCCCTGATCGCCGCAATCGACCTGGGCTCCAACAGCTTTCACATGGTCGTGGCCAAGTCCCAGAACGACGAGATCCGTATTCTCGAGCGTCTCGGGGAGAAGGTTCAGCTGGCCGCTGGCATCGACGAAGAGCGCCATCTCAACGAAGAATCGATGCAGCGCGGGCTCGACTGCCTCAAGCGCTTCGCCCAACTGATCAGCGGTATGCCCACCGGCGCCGTTCGCATCGTCGGCACCAACGCCTTGCGTGAAGCCCGCAACCGTGCCGAATTCATCCGTCGCGCCGAAGAAATTCTCGGTCACCCGGTGGAAGTCATTTCCGGCCGTGAAGAAGCGCGCCTGATCTACCTCGGCGTGTCCCACACCCTCGCCGACACCCCGGGCAAGCGCCTGGTGGCCGACATCGGCGGCGGCAGTACCGAATTCATCATTGGCCAGCGCTTCGAACCGCTGCTGCGCGAAAGCCTGCAGATGGGTTGCGTCAGCTACACCCAGCGCTATTTCAAGGACGGCAAGATCACCCCGGCCCGTTACGCCCAGGCGTACACCGCGGCACGGCTGGAGATCATGAGCATCGAACACGCCCTGCACCGCCTGACCTGGGATGAAGCCATCGGCTCCTCGGGCACCATCCGCGCCATCGGCCTGGCACTGAAGGCTGGCGGCCATGGTACCGGCGAGGTCAACGCCGAAGGCCTGGCCTGGCTCAAGCGCAAACTGATCAAGATGGGCGACGTCGAAAAAATCGATTTCGAAGGCATCAAACCGGATCGCCGGGCGATTTTCCCGGCCGGCCTGGCGATCCTCGAAGCGATCTTCGACGCCCTCGAACTGCAACGCATGGATCACTGCGAAGGCGCCCTGCGCGAAGGCGTGCTCTATGACCTGCTGGGCCGCCATCATCACGAAGATGTGCGCGAGCGCACCCTCACTTCGCTGATGGAGCGCTACCACGTCGACCAGGAACAGGCGGTACGGGTCGAGCGCAAGGCGCTGCATGCGTTCGACCAAGTGGCGGAGGATTGGGATCTGGAAGACGGCGTCTGGCGCGAACTGCTCGGCTGGGCGGCCAAGGTCCATGAGGTGGGCCTGGACATCGCTCACTACCAGTACCACAAGCACGGTGCCTACCTGATCGAGCATTCGGACCTCGCCGGGTTCTCCCGCGAAGACCAGTTGATGCTTGCGCTGCTGGTACGCGGTCACCGCCGCAACATTCCCAAGGACAGGTTCGCCGATTTCGGCGACGACGGCATCAAGCTGATTCGCCTGTGCGCGCTGCTGCGCTTTGCGATCCTGTTCCACCACATCCGTGGCACCCAGCAAATGCCCCAGGTGGAGCTGAACGCCCATGGCAACAGCCTCGAAGTGGTGTTCCCGGAAAACTGGCTGGACGAAAACCAGCTGACCCAGGCCGACTTCGAAATTGAAGCGCAATGGCTGACCCGGGTCGATATCGTGTTGAGCGCTCGCTGAAACACCAGAAATGAAGCCAACCCCTGTGGCGAGGGAGCTTGCTCCCGCTGGGGTGCGAAGCGCCCCCTCCGCGCTTGCAGGTAATCAGAAAATATCTGGTCACTGATTTTGGGGCTGCTGCGCAGCCCAACGGGAGCAAGCTCCCTCGCCACAGGAATATAGTGAAAACGAAAAAGGGCGATCCATTTGGATCGCCCTTTTTTTCACCCGCTGACTCCTGTTACCGCACAGCCAGTATCGGGCTGCCCAAACGCTCCAGCAATGTCGCCTGGGCGCTGCGCGGGTTCTGGTTGCCGGTCGGCGTGTTACGGATGTATCGACCGTCCGACTGCAGGCTCCAGCTGTGGGTGTTATCGGTCAGATACAACTCCAGTTCTTTCTTGACCCGCATGATCAGCTTCTTGCCTTCCACCGGGAAGCAAGTCTCGACGCGCTTGTCGAGGTTGCGTTCCATCCAGTCGGCACTGGACAGGTACATCTGCTCGTCGCCACCGTTGAGGAAGTAGAAGACCCGGGTGTGTTCCAGGAAGCGGCCAATGATCGAACGCACATGGATGTTGTGGGAAACCCCGGCGATGCCCGGCCGCAGGCAGCACATGCCACGCACCACCAGATCGATGCGCACACCTGACTGGCTGGCCTTGTACAGCGCGCGGATGATCTTCGGATCGGTCAGCGAGTTGAACTTGGCGATGATGTGCGCCGGTTTGCCGTCGAGGGCGAACTGGGTTTCGCGGGCAATCATGTCGAGCATGCCCTTTTTCAGGGTGAACGGCGCATGCAGCAGTTTCTTCATGCGCAGCGTCTTACCCATGCCGATCAACTGGCTGAACAGTTTGCCGACGTCTTCGCACAAGGCGTCGTCGGAGGTCAGCAGGCTGTAGTCGGTGTACAGGCGGGCGTTGCCGGCGTGGTAGTTACCCGTACCAAGGTGCGCGTAACGCACGATTTCACCGGCTTCGCGACGCAAAATCAGCATCATCTTGGCGTGGGTCTTGAAGCCGACCACACCGTAGATCACCACCGCACCGGCCGCTTGCAGACGGCTGGCCAGTTGCAGGTTGGACTCTTCGTCGAACCGCGCACGCAGTTCGATCACCGCAGTCACTTCCTTGCCGTTACGCGCCGCATCCACCAGCGCATCGACGATTTCCGAGTTGGCGCCGGAACGGTACAGGGTCTGGCGCACCGCCAACACGTGCGGGTCCTTGGCGGCCTGGCGCAGCAGGTCGACCACCGGAGTGAACGACTCGAACGGGTGCAGCAGCAGGATGTCCTGCTTGCTGATCACGCTGAAAATGTTCTCGCTGTTCTGCAGCAGTTTCGGAATCTGCGGGGTGAACGGCAGGTATTGCAGCTCGCGCTGGCTGTCCAGGCCGGTGATGCTGAACAGCCGCGTCAGGTTCACCGGACCGTTGACCTGATACAACTCCGTCTCGCTCAGGTTGAACTGCTTGAGCAGGTAGTCGGACAGGTGTTTCGGGCACGTGTCGGCCACTTCCAGACGCACTGCATCGCCATAGCGACGGGAGAACAGTTCGCCGCGCAAGGCGCGGGCCAGGTCTTCGACGTCTTCGGAGTCCAGCGCCAGGTCGGCGTTCCGGGTCAGGCGGAACTGGTAGCAGCCCTTGACCTTCATGCCCTGGAACAGGTCATCGGCGTGAGCGTGAATCATCGACGACAGGAATACATAGTTGTCGCCAGCGCCACCGACTTCTTCCGGCACCTTGATGATGCGCGGCAGCAGGCGTGGCGCCGGGATGATCGCCAGACCGGAATCGCGGCCAAAGGCGTCAATGCCTTCGAGCTCGACGATGAAGTTCAGGCTCTTGTTCACCAACAACGGGAACGGGTGCGTCGGGTCGAGGCCGATCGGGGTGATGATCGGTGCGATCTCGTCACGGAAATAGCGGCGGACCCAGGTCTTGAGCTTGGTCGTCCAGTTACGGCGACGGATGAAGCGGACCTGATGTTTTTCCAGCTCCGGCAACAGAATGTCGTTGAGGATCGCGTACTGGCGATCGACGTGACCGTGGACCAGTTCGCTGATGCGCGCCAGCGCCTGATGCGGTTGCAGACCATCGGCGCCGGCCTGTTCACGGGCGAAGGTGATCTGCTTCTTGAGGCCGGCGACGCGAATTTCGAAGAACTCGTCCAGGTTGCTGGAGAAGATCAACAGAAACTTCAGCCGCTCCAGCAATGGATAGGACTCGTCCAGCGCCTGCTCCAGCACGCGGATGTTGAACTGCAGTTGCGAGAGCTCGCGGTGGATGTACAGGCTGCTGTCATCCAGGCCGGGAATGGCCAGCGCTGGCGCTGGCGCTGGCGCTGTCACGGCGGTTTCGACGACCGCCGCGGGCGGAGCTGGCTCCAGCTCCGGCGGGGTCTCGTCGACTTGCTCCACCACAGGTTGAGCGTCTTTTACGGCAACTTCAGTGAGGACTTCGGTATTCATCGAATGTTCCTGGGAGGGCTATTTTTGCTCTCGTAACAATTGAGCAGCACGAACGGCAAAGTACGTCAGGATGCCATCAGCCCCTGCACGTTTGAAAGCGGTCAGGGACTCGAGGATAACCCCTTCGCTCAACCAGCCATTCTGGATCGCCGCCATGTGCATGGCGTATTCGCCGCTGACTTGATAAACAAACGTCGGCACTTTGAATTCTTCTTTTACCCGGCACAGGATGTCCAGGTACGGCATGCCTGGCTTGACCATGACCATGTCTGCACCTTCTGACAAGTCCGCCGCCACTTCGTGCAGGGCTTCGTTGCTGTTGGCCGGGTCCATCTGATAGGAGGCCTTGTTGGCCTTGCCCAGGTTCAGCGCCGAACCGACCGCATCGCGGAACGGGCCGTAGTAGGCGCTGGCGTACTTGGCCGAGTAGGCCATGATCCGCACGTTGACGTGACCGGCCACTTCGAGGGCTTCGCGGATCGCCTGGATGCGACCGTCCATCATGTCCGATGGGGCCACGACCTGAGCGCCGGCTTCGGCGTGGGACAGGGCTTGCCTGACCAGTGCGTCGACGGTGATGTCGTTCTGCACGTAGCCTTCTTCATCAAGAATGCCGTCCTGGCCGTGGGTGGTGAACGGGTCCAAGGCAACGTCGGTGATCACACCCAGCTCAGGGAATCGTGCACGCAGCGCACGGGTCGCGCGTTGGGCGATACCTTCGGGGTTCCACGCTTCGGCGGCGTCCAGCGACTTGAGTTCCGCCGGTGTCACCGGGAACAGCGCCAGCGCCGGAATCCCCAGCTCGACCCACTTGGCCGCTTCTTCCAGCAACAGGTCGATGGTCAGGCGTTCGACGCCCGGCATCGAAGCCACCGCTTCGCGACGGTTTTCACCGTCCAGAACGAACACCGGCAGGATCAGGTCATCGACAGTCAGGACGTTTTCACGGACCAGACGACGCGAGAAGTCGTCACGACGATTGCGGCGCAGGCGGGTTGCGGGGAACAAACGGTTGGCGGGGGTAAAGCTCACGGCAGACTCCTGAGCCCGCGCTTACGGGCGAGCGTGACAGTTATAAGCGGCCATTATGACGAACGTATTACAGTTGTGCGCATCCCTGTGACTAGGGGGCGTTCTCAATTAGTTTCCCCGCCGCGTTGTCGCCTTAAAGCGGGCCAGGCAAGGCGCAGGCCGCTGGGAATGGTTGTTCCCTTTCCAAGGCCTGCAACGCAGCCTGGCCCGCTTTAAGGCACAACCCGAAGGGCCGGGCCTGCTGTTGTGCAGGGCTGCGTTGCTCGAAGCTGATTTGGAATGACCAAACTGTGCTTCTCGCGCCTTGCCCTGCACAACAGCAGACCCGGCGCGGCGGGGAAACTAATTGAGAACGCCCCCTATAGCCGCATTCCATTGTCATTGTAGGAAATGTTCACGTCGAGACACATTTGGACACTTTCCTGAATGTGTCCGAAGGGTTAGGCTGCGCGTTCATTTCGCCAGCACCCAGACAATGCTCCAACAATTTCTGCATGACTTCGGCTATTTTGCCCTTTTTCTAGGCACGTTCTTCGAAGGCGAAACCATCCTGGTACTCGCGGGCTTCCTCGCGTTCCGTGGATACATGGACATCAACCTGGTGGTGGTCGTGGCCTTCTTCGGCAGCTATGCCGGTGACCAGCTGTGGTACTTTCTGGGGCGCAAACATGGCCGCAAGCTGCTGGTGCGCAAGCCGCGCTGGCAGATGATGGGTGACCGGGCGCTGGAACACATTCGCAAGCATCCGGACATCTGGGTGTTGAGCTTCCGTTTCGTCTACGGTTTACGCACGGTGATGCCGGTGGCCATCGGGCTGTCAGGCTATCCGCCGGGCCGTTACCTGCTGCTCAACGGAATTGGTGCAGCGATCTGGGCCGCAGCCCTGGCGGCGGCCGCGTACCATTTCGGCGCAGTGCTCGAAGGCATGCTCGGCAGTGTGAAGAAGTACGAACTCTGGGTGCTCGGTGCACTGCTGGTCCTGGGCTTCGTGCTGTGGCTGCGCCGGCGCTTCAAGAATGCCCGCCTGGCCAAGCAGGTCTACGCCGACGAACAAGCCCTGAAGGCCGAGCGAACCAAGGCCGAAGGCCCTACGACGCCAGCCGAGTGATACGGTCTCTGCAACAGTAGAGACCGATGCCGCTCAACAGACTGTAACTGAGCAGGCCGACCCAGCCCACCGCGCTGGCCGGCCACAGTCCCACCATCGGGGCCAGCCATACCAATGGCAGATTCGATGCCAGCCGCACCAGTTCCAGCTTCAACGCCCACGGGCGATTCTCCAGGGCTACGCCCAGCACAAACAAACCGAGCGCCACCGCTCCCCAGCCCAAGACCAGGGCGGCGACTGGCAGCTTCGGTTCAAGATTCATCAAGTAGCTGCCCAGTGCGATATAGACGCAGAACTGCAAGAGGACGTAGAGCTGCTGACGCCCGTCCAGTGCTACTTCGAATTTACGGAACTGGCTCAGGTCCGGCTTGTTCATCGGGTATCTGGCCGCCACGTCCGCCGGGCGCCAGCCGGTGCGCATGAACCAGATCCGCAGCTTGTCCCAGGTGCTTTCGGCACTTCGCGCATCTGCCCACAACTGCGCGTAGAACTGCACGTTCGCCCACACGGGGTTCCAGCTCGCCAGTGGCGTGGTCACGCCGAAGATCACCGGTTCGTTGTCGTCCTCTTCCTGGAACGAGCCGAACAGACGGTCCCAAATAATGAACACGCCGCCGTAGTTGCGATCCATGTAGAGAGCGTTCTGTGCATGGTGAGCCCGATGATTGGACGGCGTGACAAAGAACCATTCGAACCAGCCAAGCTTGGGAATGTGCCGCGTGTGCACCCAGAACTGGTACAGCAGGTTCAGCGCCGCGACGCTGACGAACACCAGCAGCGGCACGCCGGACACCGCCATCGGCAGATAGAAGATCCAGCTCAACAGAAATCCGGTACTGGTCTGGCGCAACGCCGTGGACAGGTTGTAGTCCTCGCTCTGGTGATGCACCGAATGGGCGGCCCAGAGAATGTTGCGCTCGTGGCCCATGCGGTGCAGCCAGTAGTAGCAGAAGTCGTAGAAGACAAAGGCAAACACCCAGGTCCAGACGCTGTCGGCCGACAGTTCGAACAGCGCCAGGTGCTTGAGGGCAAACGCATAGGTCACCAGACCCACACCCTTGGTCAACAGGCCCGTGGTGGTCGACAGCACGCCGGTGCTGATGCTGTTGATCGCGTCCGCCACCCGATAATTGCTCACCCCGCGCCAACGGTCGGCCAGCAGCTCGACGGCGATCAGCACAAAGAAGAACGGCACCGCATACAGAATGAAGTCCATGACGCGCCCTGATCGGAATCTTGAGGACAGATGCTATGTGTAGCCGTGAATTAACCCTATGGCAACGAGTGACAAATTAGTGGACATTTAACGCCATGAATCTGGAGAAAAGCCCATGAGCAAAAAAGTTGCAGTGATCCTTTCCGGTTGTGGCGTGTACGACGGCGCCGAGCTCCACGAGAGCGTCATCACCTTGCTGCGCCTGGACCAACGCGGTGCCCAGGTGCAGTGTTTCGCACCGAACATCGCGCAGTTGCATGTGATCAACCACCTGACCGGCGAAGAAATGCCCGAATCGCGCAACGTGCTGGTGGAATCGGCGCGGATCGCCCGGGGCAACATCAAGGATATCCGTGACGCTAACGTCGATGAGTTCGATGCGCTGATCGTGCCCGGCGGCTTCGGCTCGGCCAAGAACCTGTCCAACTTTGCCATCGAAGGCGCCGGCTGCACCGTTCAACCGGATGTCCTGGCACTGACCGAAGCTTTTGCCGAGGCCGGCAAACCGGTGGGGTTGATGTGCATTTCCCCAGCCCTGGCGGCAAAAATCTACGGGCCTGGCGTCACCTGCACCATTGGCAACGACACCGACACCGCTGCCGCGATGAACAAGATGGGCGCGACCCATACCGATTGCGCGGTCAGTGACATCGTCGAGGACAAGGCACGCAAACTGGTGAGCACACCGGCTTACATGCTGGCGCAATCGATCAGTGAGGTGGCGTCCGGAATCAACAAACTGGTCGACCGTGTGCTCGAACTGACCCACGAAAACGACGCCTGACACGGTTGACTGTAGGAGCGAACTTGCTCGCGAAAGACGTGAGAGCGCCGCGTTCATCCAGCCAGCACTCATCATCGTTGACGTCCATCGTCGGAGCGCCGCCCGGAGCAAGCTCGCTCCTACAGTTTGCGGGCCAGCCGTGTGAGGATCCGGTCCAGCGCATTGGCAAACGCCTGCTTCTCACGGTCGCCAAACGGTGCGGGTCCACCACCCATTTGCCCCTGTTCGCGCAAATCGGTGAACAGGTTGCGCACCGCCAGCCGCTCCCCCATGTTCTGCGCATCAAACTCCTTGCCTCGTGGATCGAGCGCAGCCACGCCCTTCTTCACCAGACGGTCGGCCAATGGCACATCGCTGCAGATCACCAGCTCACCGGGCACCGCGTGTTCCACCAGGTAGTCATCGGCCGCATCCGGGCCGCTCGGCACCACGATCAGCTTGACCAGCGCCAGCCCCGGCTTGATCTGCGGTTGCCCGGCCACCAACACCACTTCGAACTGGCGCTTGAGGGCGAACTTCACCACCAGATCCTTGGCTGCCCGGGGGCAGGCGTCGGCATCGATCCACACACGCATTGAATTTTCCTCTGTTGAAAAGCATCACGGGCAAGCCACGCACCACAGGTTAACGCTAAACCTGTGGGAGCGTGGCTTGCCCGCGAAAGTGAGCGAAGCGAATGCCGTTTAAGAAACCTGCACCCGCTGCCTCTCAACCACCCGGCTACGACCGTACAACACGACAATCGCAATGATCGCCACAGCCTGGGCGCTCAACGAATACGCATCGGCATGGATCCCCAGCCATTCAAAGTCAAAGAACGGCACCGGTCGCGTGCCGAAAATCCCGGCTTCCTGCAGCGCTTTCACGCCATGCCCGGCAAACACCACTGACAAGGCGCACAAAAGACCTGCGTTGATGCTGAAGAACAGCGCCAGCGGCAACTTCGCCGAACCGCGCAAAATCACCCAGGCCAGGCCGACCAGCAGCACCAGCGCCGTGGCCCCACCGGCCAGCACCGCGTTGTGCCCCGCGGGACCGGCCTGCAACCACAGGGTTTCGTAGAACAGAATCACTTCGAACAGCTCGCGATACACCGAGAAGAACGCCAGGGTCGCAAAACCGAAACGCCCGCCGCCGCCCACCAGGCTGGTCTTGATGTAATCCTGCCAGGCCGCCGCGTGACGACGGTCATGCATCCACACGCCCAGCCACAGCACCATGACGCTGGCAAACAACGCCGTCGCGCCTTCGAGCAATTCGCGCTGCGAACCGCTGACATCAATCACATAGGCTGCCAGCGCCCAAGTGCCCAGCCCCGCCACAAACGCCAGGCCCCAACCGACATTGACGCTGCGCACCGCCGCCTGTTGACCCGTGTTACGCAGGAAAGCAAGGATCGCCGCCAGCACCAGAATCGCTTCCAGACCTTCGCGCAGCAGAATCAGCAGGCCGGAAATGTAACTCAGCGACCAACTCAAACCGTCGTTGCCGAGCAGGCCGGCCGATGCCTTCAACTTGTCCTTGGCCAGGTCCAGGCGCTGCTCGACCTCGCTCACCGGCAGACCATCCTGCAACGACTGACGGTAGGCCATCAGGGATTTTTCAGTGTCTTTACGCACGTTGGCGTCAATGTTATCCAGCGAGCTCTCAACCAGCTCGAAGCCTTCCAGATACGCCGCTACGGATAAGTCATAAGCCTGATCATGCTCACCGGCACGATATGCCGCGATGCTCTTGTCCAGAGTGGCAGCTGTGTAGTCGAGCAATTGTGCCGGGCCACGCTTGACCTGCGGCGGTTGCGCCCGCTGGGCACGGAAGGTCGCGGCGGCTTGCGGGCCTTCGGCGGCCAGCACTTCGGCCGGGGTCTGACGAGCCAGGTCGGCGATGTTGTAGGTCTTTTCAGCCTTGGCCGTCGCCGGGTCAACACTGAAGCTGGCGATATAGGTGGCCAGGTCCCAACGCTGACGATCATCCAGTTGATCGGCAAAGGCCGGCATGTCAGTCCCTTCGACCCCCAGGCCCAGGGTGCTGTAGATCGCGTAGAGGCTCAGTCGATCCAGTCGTGTGGTGTCACGCAGATTGGATGGCGGTGGCGTCATGCCGACACCTGCCGGGCCGTCGCCGGCCCCTGTATCGCCATGGCAAACCGAGCAATGCTGAGCGTACAGCGGCGCGCCACGCACCGGGTCCGGCGTAATGACCGGGGCCTGGCTGACTTCATAGGCTACGGCCAGCTTCGCACCCAGTTGCCGGGCCTGGCGCGCGACGTCGGCACCGTCCTGACGGGCGTCGATGGAATTTCCCAGCGCGGTCAGGCTTTGCTCCAGCGCGGCTTTTTCCGGCTTGGCCGGCATGGCTGCAATCAGACTTCCCAGCGTCTTGACCGATTCTTGCTGCGCGCGAAATCCGGCCTGGTCCGTGATGCTGCCCGCCTGCACCGTGTCCGGGTAATCCGCGCCGATGCAATCGAGCAAGTGCAGCGCCTGCGGCGCACCTTCGGCGGGAGCGGCCAGCAGTTGAAAGCTGCACGCAGCCAACAGCGGCAGCAACAGCCAGGCCAGGAAACGGGAGGGGGCAATCATGAATGAATCTCAATTTGAAAAACGAAGTTACATATTGTTATCGCCCATCAGGTTTCGCTCAAGCTTTGTTGGGACTTCTTCGTAATTGCATCTGTTTCGGGAGCTGCTCCCCAAACGAAAAAGGCGACCACCAGGGTCGCCTTTTTTGTAAGTCGCCGTTTTACACGGCGGCCCTACGCAACGTCGCCATGAACGCCGCCGCCCCGATGAACAGCCCTGCAAAGGTTCGGTTCATGCGTTTTTGCTGTTTCGGTGTGCGCAACAGACGCAGCACTTTGGACGCCAGACCGGTGTAGCCGGCCATGACGATCAGGTCGACGCAGATCATGGTCACGCCGATCACCAGATACTGGATCAACAGCGGCGCATGCGGGTCGATGAACTGCGGCAACACCGCCAGCATGAACACCAGCGCCTTGGGGTTGCTGATGTTCACCAGAAAACCACGGAACACCAGGGCTATCGGCTTGCCGATCTGGCGCACTGCCGCGTCATCGCTCATATCGCTGGGCAGCGCACGCCATTGCTTGATCGCGAGGTAAACCAGATACGCTACGCCAAACCATTTGATTGCGTAGAAGGCCGTGGCCGAAGCCGTGAGAATGGCGCCGACACCGGCACCGACGATGACGATCTGCAAAGCCAGGCCCAATTGCAGGCCCAGGGCGTTCCAGTAGCCGCGCCAGAAACCGTATTGCAGGCCGCTGGACATCGACGCAATGGCGCCGGCACCGGGGGACAGGCTGATCACCCAGCAGGCGGCAAAAAACGCCAGCCATGTTTGAAGCTCCATTGCACACCTCGACTCAGACTCGTGACAGACGTCTAAGCTAATGCGGCTTTGGTTGGATGACTACCGATTTTTTGCAGGATGTGTCGGCGGCCGACCAGCGTTTGCGGCTTGAGGGCCTCTTCGCGAGCAAGCCCGCTCCCACATTAAGCCCGTGTCGTTCACAAGATTTGTGGCCACTGAAGATTTACTGTGGGAGCGAGCTTGCTCCGGGCGGCGTTCCGACGAAAGCGGTGTATCAGGCAGCAGCAGGCTTACTTTTCAAACCCGCTGGAAGGAAACACATCCGTCCCGCGCCAGCGCCGCACCGAACGCTGGAAGAACAAACTGTTGGGCACTTGCACCATGGCGCTACCAGTGCCGAGTTCTTCGGCCTCGATCAGCGTGGTGTAAAGGAGATTGATCGCCACCACCCGACCTTTGACGCCGGGCTTGTCGGTGGTGTCTACCAACTCGACCACGTCACCGAGGCGGAACGGGCCGACGGTAAAGATCAGAATCGCGCAGAGAAGATTGGAGAGCACGCTCCACATGGCGAAAAACGCCACCGCCGCGACTGCGACGAAACCGGACAACGCGGTCCAGAGTACCGTGGCCGATACACCGAGTCGCTCCAGCACGAAAATCAACGCACTGCCCATGATCAGCCAGCGCAGCCCCCCGCGCAGCGGCATCAGCAACTGCGGCGGAAACGGGTAGCGCTCACCGAGACGAGTCAGGCATTTGGCAACAAAGCGCTGAGCGATGTAACCGGCGAGCAGGATCAGCAGGATTTGCACGCCGAGCCAGATCGGCTCGACCCACACCGCCGGCAGTGGCAGCTTGAAGGCGTCCATCAGGACAGTGCCTCCAGCTCCGCCTGCATGCCTTCCAGCATTTCCAGGGCTTCCATCCACGCGTCCTCCAGCTGCGCCTCACGCACCTTCAGCTTGGCCTGTTCGGCCAGCAGATCACGCAATTCGTTCTTGCGCGCCTGCTCGTAGATGTCGCTGTCGCCGAGGCTGGCATCGATCTTCGCCAGTTTTTCGTGGAGCTTGCCCAGCTCGGCTTCAAGCTTGTCAGCCTCGCGCTTGTGTGGTGCCAGTTGCTGGCGCAACGCAGCAGCAGCCTGACGCTGGGCTTTCTTGTCGGTCTTGTCCGGGTTGACCGGCGTGTTGCTGACCGGGGCGTTGCGCTGGCGATACTCCACCAGCCAGCGGGTGTAGTCTTCCAGATCGCCGTCGAACTCCTCGACCTTGCCGTCCGCCACCAGATAGAAATTGTCGGTGGTGCTTTTGAGCAAGTGGCGATCGTGAGAGACCACCAGTACCGCACCACTGAATTCCTGCAGGGCCATGGTCAGCGCCAGGCGCATTTCCAGGTCCAGGTGGTTGGTCGGTTCGTCGAGCAGCAACAGGTTCGGTCGGTCCCAGGCGATCAAGGCCAACGCCAGGCGCGCTTTCTCGCCACCGGAGAAATTCAGTACCGGCTCGTCGATTCGCGCACCACGGAAGTCGAAACCGCCGAGGAAGTCGCGCAGGGTCTGCTCGCGCTCGATCGGCGCCAGACGCTGCAAGTGCAGCAACGGGCTGGCCTTGGAATCCAGCGAGTCCAGTTGATGTTGGGCGAAGTAACCAACGACGGTGTTTTCACCACGGGTCAAGCGTCCGGCCAATGGCGAGAGCTCACCGGCAAGGTTCTTGATCAGGGTCGATTTACCGGCGCCGTTCGGACCGAGCAGACCGATTCGCGCACCCGGGGTCAGTTGCAGCTTGACCTTCTCCAGCACGGCTTTGTCGCCGTAACCCAGGCGGGCATCGGACAGGTCGATCAGCGGGCTGGAAATTTTCTGCGATTCGCGAAAAACGAAATCGAATGGCGAGTCGACGTGGGCAGCGGTCAGCTCTTCCATCCGCTCCAGTGCCTTGATCCGGCTCTGGGCCTGACGGGCCTTGGTGGCCTGGGCCTTGAAGCGGGCGATGTAGCTTTCCATGTGCGCACGTTGCACCTGCTGCTTCTCGTACG
This sequence comes from Pseudomonas sp. GL-B-12, assembly GCF_019955895.1. Classification (NCBI taxonomy): domain Bacteria; kingdom Pseudomonadati; phylum Pseudomonadota; class Gammaproteobacteria; order Pseudomonadales; family Pseudomonadaceae; genus Pseudomonas; species Pseudomonas sp. GL-B-12. The sequence goes on along the minus strand of NZ_JAHBCX010000022.1, from coordinate 325,597 downwards.
CCTGCTGTTGCTGGGCCAGGCGTTCGGCACGGGCGCGCTCGAAGGCACTGTAGCCACCGCGGTACAGGGTGATCTTGCGCTGATCGACGTGGGCTACATGATCGACCACGGCATCGAGGAAGTCCCGGTCGTGGGAGATCAGCATCAGGGTGCCCGGATAGCTCTTGAGCCATTCTTCGAGCCAGATGATGGCGTCGAGGTCGAGGTGGTTGGTCGGTTCGTCGAGCAGCAGCAGGTCCGATGGGCACATCAAGGCCTGCGCCAGGTTTAGACGCATCCGCCAGCCACCGGAGAAATCCCCGACTTGACGATCCATCTGCTCGTTGGTGAACCCAAGGCCGGCCAGCAACTTGCGCGCCCGAGCATCTGCGGTGTAACCGTCGGCGCTGTCGAGTTCCGAGTGCAGGCGGGCCTGAGCGGCACCGTCATGGGCCGCTTCGGCTACCGCCAGGTCGCGTTGCACCTGGCGCAGGCGCAGGTCGCCATCGAGCACGTAGTCGACCGCCAGGCGTTCGAGGGTATCGACCTCCTGGCGCATATGGGCGATACGCCAGTCGGCCGGCAGGAAGCAATCACCCGAGTCCGGGTGCAACTCACCCCGAAGCAAGGCGAACAGGCTCGATTTGCCGGCGCCGTTGGCACCGATGAGGCCGGCTTTCTGGCCGGCGTGCAGCGTCAGCTCGGCGTCTTCTAGCAGACGTTGCGGGCCACGCTGTAAAGTCAGGTTCTGAAGTCGAATCATAATGGCGGCGGAGTCTACCAGCTTCGCTCGCAACTGGCGCGAGTAGCACTATGTCCTCTGACCTGTGGAGCTTTTCCCTGACCACTTACGCCCGTCCGGGCGTTGAGCAGGCATGCCTGCAATTGCAGTCGGCGGGGGTCAATGTGTGCCTGTTGCTGTGCGGTGCGTGGTTGGGACAACGAGGTGTGGCCTGCGATGAGCAGCGCTTGCAGCAACTACGCAGCGTGGCTGTCGCCTGGGACACCGATGTCGTGCGGCCGTTACGCGCCTTGCGCACACAGTGGAAAGCCGCGGCCACGGAAGACGCCGATTTGCATACCTTGCGTGAACAAGTGAAGGCACTGGAGCTGGAGGCCGAACGGCATCTGTTGTTGCGGTTGGAGAGAGCGGCGCAGAGTTGGCCGCAAGATGCCGGGGCCGATCTATCGGCCTGGCTGGAAGGTGCGACGGCTGAGGCCGCCCACCTGCACCGCGACGCGCTGCATCAGCTGCGCGTCGCGGTAACCGGCACTTAGGAAGCGCTGGCTGGGGTGGTTGCAACACTCGAAGTTACGGCAGGCGTTGGCGCTGGCGCGGCTGTCGAGGTGGTTGCTGCTGGCGCAGCCGGAGCGACTGGCTTGGCAACCGGCGCGGTGGCTGGCTTGGCGGCAACCGGCCTTTTCACTGCAGGTTTGGCCGCTGGTTTTGCAGCAGCCGGTTTGGCGGCAACTGGCTTGGCAGCGGCTGGTTTGGCGGCAACGGCTGGTTTCGCTGCAGCTGGTTTTGCAGCTGGTTTAGCAGCAGGTTTTGCAGCCGCTTTTACGGCAGGTTTTGCCGCTGGCTTGGCTGCTGGTTTGGCTGCCGGTTTTGCAGCGACAGGTTTTGCAGCCGGCTTGGCAGCAGGTTTCGCCGCAGCGGTGCGGGCAGCTGGTTTTGCAGCTGGTTTCGCAGCCGGTTTAGCGGCGGCGGTTTTAGCCACGGCTGGTTTGGCAGCAGTGGCTCGTGCAGCGGCAGGTCGTGCAGCGGCTGGTTTGGCAGCCGTGGTTTTAGCCGCAGGTTTTGCAGCGCTGGCAGCAGCCGGTTTTCTCGCAGCCGGTTTGGCAGCAGGTTTGGCTGCGGCAGTTTTAGCGACTGGTTTGGCAGCGGCTGGCTTGGCAGCAGCAGGCTTGGCCGGTGCTTTTGCAGCAGCCGGTTTGGCAGCGGCTTTCTTCGCAGGTGCCGCAGCTGGCTTGGCCGCACGCAGGGACAACGCCTTGCTGACAGCCTCTTGTACACGACCGACGCCCTGGGCCAGTTTCAGGCTTTCCTGAGCATCGCGCTTGAGTTGCAGAATGTAGCCGCGGGTTTCCGATTGACGATCTTTGAGGGCATCGAGCAGCTCCTCAAGATCGGCCACTACGTCCTTGGCCTTGGCTTGTGCCTTGGCTTTTCCGGCCGCCGCAGCGTCCTGCAATTTGGTGCGGGATTTGTGCAGTTTTTCTTGCGCTTTTCCGCGCTGCTTTTCCAGTTTGGCGAGCAACTTTTCAGCATCAGCCAAGGCTTCGGAACAAGCGGTTTCCAGATGCTCGAGCAAGCTGCCCGAGAGTTGTTGGAGCAGGTGCAATGGAGTGTTTACTGGCTTCTTGGTGGCCGACATGGTTTACCTCCTGGCTGAAGTGAGTGCGGCTCATACTAGACCTCTGCTGCAACCGCCGCTAGGGCATGTTGACACTATCGAAAGCGCTGCGTTGCAAAGGATTGAAAAACTTCTGCCTCGGCGCAAAAGCAGTTCACCGTTGCGCGCATTCCCGCTGGCATAATCGCCCGCATTTCAGGTCGGAGAGTGCTCATGTCGCGCTACCTTTTTTTATCGCTGTGCGTGTTTTTTTCAGCAGCTCAAGCCGCTGCAACAACACAGGAAAATGAAGCCCACGATCTCGCTTACAGCCTGGGTGCAAGCCTTGGCGAACGCTTGCGCCAGGAGGCTCCCGACCTGCAACTCCAGGCACTGGTCGAAGGATTGCAGCAGGCCTATCAGGGCAAACCGCTGGCGCTGAAGGACGAGCAGATCCAGCAGATATTGACCGAGCATGAAGCCCGGATCGCCATGCAAACAGACGAGCCGCAAAGCGAAATGGCACTGGAAAAAGAACAGCGTTTTCTCGCCACGGAAAAAGCCAGACCCGGCGTGCGTGAACTCGCTGATGGCGTGTTGCTGACCGAGTTGACACCAGGCACTGGCGCCAAGGCCGGACCGAACGGCAAGGTGCAGGTGCTGTACATCGGTCGCTTGCCCGACGGCACTGTGTTCGATCAGAACAGTCAGCCACAATGGTTCAGTCTCGACAGCGTGATCGCCGGATGGCGTAGCGCACTGCAAAACATGCCGGTCGGGGCGAAGTGGCGACTGGTGATTCCATCGGCTCAGGCCTATGGCGCCGATGGTGCCGGTGACGTGATCGCACCGTTCACTCCACTGGTGTTCGAAGTCGAATTGCGCGGTGCTACCGGTTGAGGACGCAAACGAAAAACGGCGTGCCTTGGCACGCCGTTTCGGGATCTTGCAGGAAGTGCTTCAGGCCTGAACCGAATCGGTTTCCTTGTGGGCGGTGTGCAGCACTTCGATCAGGCAGTCTTCCAGCTCAAAGCGCTCATGCAACAGTCCGCCGAGCGTCTTGAACTCTTCGGCGACACACTTTCCTGCATCACACAGGTCATTGAACGCGAGTAGCTTTTCGGTGATGACGTCGATACGCGGGTAGATCGTCTCGGCGAGCTCCAGGCCACGCTGGTCGTTGAAGGCCTTGGCCTCCCCCGTCAGCTGCTCGTAGATCTCGAAGTGCCCGGCCGATACATAATCGACCAGCACGCCGCAGAATTCCTGCAAGGGCTTGCGGTTCTCACCCAGCGCCTCAGGCTTTGCGCCGAGAGCGTCATAGGCCCCGATCAGTTCGTGTCGTTCCTGCAACCAGCGATCGATCAGCAGGTGCACTCCGCCCCAGCGTTCCTGAGCATTCTGACAACTTTCGAGCATGGTGATCTCTCTTCCCTTGTGGGTCAGCTGCTCTATGCCCGCTCGCCTCTTGTAACGTCGGTGGGCGGTCAGGCAGAGCGTCATCGAGCAACATAATTCCAATGACACGTGCGGGCCAGATTATGCCCGCACGACACTGGCTTCAAGGTACGCAGGCGATAAAGTTCATACAAGTGTTTAATCGCCGGCAAAGGCCCGGTGCGACGACTCGCCGCTGAGTGGTCGCTGATAGCTGGTCCAGACCAGTCGCAACGACTGGTAAACGGCCAGAATCATCATTGCGACGAAGAACAGCAGGCTCCACTCTGTGAGACTCAGATCGAACAGCGTCCAGGAAATTTCCACACAATCGGCAGCCCCCTTGAACATTTGCTGTACGACCGATAGCCACGGAGAACTGGCCAACAGGTCCGCCAGACGGGTCGAGCACGCCGCTCCCTGTTCTGCCGGAAGGCTTTGCAGCAGGACCTGTCGCCACGCCGTGACAGTGCCAGCCAGGCTGCAACAAAGACTGAGCAGCCAATACAGAACGTTGCCTATGCGACCGGGGCCATGGACCGAAGCCATCAGGCAGACACCGGTAAAGAGCGCCAGGCAAAACCGCTGCACAAGACACAAGCCGCAAGGCCGCAGGCCGACTGCATATTCCAGGTAGTAGGAAACACCCATCGCCAGGGCACCCGCAACGAAAGCCATGAAAAACAAGGAGCGTGAGCAGGCCAAAGACATGGCTTTTCCGTAAAAGTAGTGACAGACCATTACGGTAGAGGAAAGCGCGACGGCCTTTCAAGGCAAGTGCCCACAGAGACTTCAGCACAGGTGTAGGGAAATCCCGACGCAGGCGAGAGGATAAAATGTAGTCCTCTGTAGGACTTTGCCTGCGACGAAATTTTGCGACTGAATTTCAACCAATCAACGCACTGCGGCGAGGGCGATTGCTCACTCGCCGCAGGTCATCGCTCAGACGCCGGAACCTGGCGCCAGCGAATGGGTCAAGCGCGGACTGGCACTGGCAGAGGGGCCGCGAGCAAGCGTTCATCCAACAACCCCAGGCCTTCCTGAAACAGCTGGTTGCTGCGCTCGGTATCACCCATTTGCGCCAGCAAGCGTGCCAGTTCCGCACAGGCTTCCGGATTGCGTTGTACACGCAGGCTGCTTTCCAGATAGTCCCGGGCCTTGCCCCACAAACTGTTTTGCAGGCAAAGACGGCCCAGTGTCAGCAGCAGGCCCGGATCAGCCGGATGGTCCTTGAGCCAGCCTTCGGCGGCCTGCAACTGGCGGGTCGGATCATTGCCGCGAACCAATCCGTAGAGTCGTGCCAGATGACTGTCGTAGCCGAGTTTGAGAGCGGTGCGCAGCACTTCTTCGGCCTCGACCTGAGCCCCAAGTTGCCGCAGTTGTTCGGCATACGCGAGCACCAGCTGCGGCTCCTGACGCTGTGCCGAGGTCAGTTGTTGCCAGGCACGTTCCAGCGATTGCTGCCCCACCGCTCCGTCTTCTTCTCGTTGCGCCGCCAGAGACAGGTTCGCCCCCCAGGCCCGACGCTCCAGCTCGGCGAGTTCGGCCGCCGACAGGATTTTGTCCTTGCGCAGCTCCGGCAGCAGGCGAATCACCGCCGACCAATCACCACGCTGCTGAAGCAGGCGCTGCAACTGACGCAGGGTCTGTGCGTTATGAGGATGGCGTTCACGCATGGCTTGCAGGGTGGCAAGGGCGCCTTCGGTATCACCGCGATCGGTCTGCAACTGAGCGTGGCTCAAGGCGATCGCCAACTCGGCCTGAGGCTGACGCTCCAGGGCGCGCTCCAGCAAGTTGTCGCTTTCTTCGTAATTGCCTTGTTCGTTCGCGGCACGGGCAGCGCCGAGGTAGTAAAGCAGCGGCTGGCGCTCGGCTTCGGCAGCCCGATGCAAGTGCCGTTGGGCGCTGGCCCAGCGACCCTCGGCCAGGTCCAGCTGACCATGCTCGATCGCCACCTGCACCCGACGGCTGCGGTTGCGCCGAGACCACGGATTGACCACGCCACTGGAAGCCATCACCAGTTCGACCAACGACCTGATGCCCCAGATCACCAGCCAGAGCACAGCCACCAGCGCCAAAGTAGCCCACAGGCTCGACTCATAGCGGAAGGTCTTGTAGGCAATCAGCACGTAACCGGAGTGTTCGGCAATCGCCAGCCCCAGCGCAGCGGCAGCGGCGATCACGAGGAACACGATCACATAGAGGCGTTTCATGGCGTGGCCTCCGGCGCGGTGTTCGCGGCAGGCCTGGCCAGTGGCTTGACCGAATCTTCGGCATTGACGTTGCGCCGCTCCAGATACCCCTGCACCGAGCTCAGGGTGCCGGTCATGTCCGGAGTGACTACGGTGACAGGTTGCTTGCTCAACTCGGCCACCTGCTCAAGCATGACTTTGCTTTGTGCGTTGTCCGGGTTGAAGTTGCCCTTGAGGATGTCCCGCGCTTCGTCCAGCACCTGGGAGTAAACCGCCGCCTGGCCATTGAGTGCGGCCCACTGCGCTTGCTCCAGCGCCAGGCTCAGGGCCAGGCGTACCTGACTCAGGCTCTGGCCGGCCAGCAATGGGCGAACGTTTTTGTCGGCACTGAAATCGATACGGATGTAGCGGGAAATCTGATCCCACCATTGCGCCCAGCGGCTGGCACCGTCGCCATCGGCGGTCAGGCCCAGCAACGAATCGCCACGGTCCTTGTACTCCGGCGCCAGCTCGGTGAGGCTGGCCACTTGATCGCGCAGCGCGCCAAGGCGCAGGAACAGCCCGGTGCGATCCGGTTGTTCGGTGCTGCGCAAGGCGATCAGGGTCTTGGCCACCTGCTCGCGAGCAGCGAAGGAGCCCGGGTCGTTTTGTTCACGCAGTATCTCGTCGGCACCCTGGACCAGTGCCTGGGCGCTGCTGATGTCCTGCAAGGCGGACAGTCGCAGGCTGGCCAGACGCAGCAGGTGCTCGGCCTCGGCCAGACGCCAGTCCTTGCGACTGGCGCCGAGTACGGTTTCCAGCCGTTGGTTCAACCGCTGCTGATCACCTTGCAGCTGAATCACCAGACGGCTGCGTGCTTCCAGTTCATCGGCAGGAGGCAATTGTGCCAGGCGTGCGCTCAGGCGTTCCTCATTGAGCTTGAGGTTTTGTGCCTGGTCATTTAGCGCCTGCACCTGGCTCAGTTGCTGCTGATTATTGGCCTGAAGGTGACGCACCTGCCAGACACCCCAACCGCCCACCGCGACACCAGCCGCACCCAACAGCAGCGCGATGATTGCCAGACCGTTGCCTCGACGCTGCTCGGCAGCAGGTGGCGGCGGCGGCATTTCATCAACAGGAGCATCAACAGGTGCATCAAGCACAGGTCGCACGTCATCTTTAGGCAAGGCTGTTTCGCTCACGTATCCATCCTTTGCATCAGAAAACGGGTACGGGATGCTCCCGTAACGCCGTCAGCAAGGCCGCGGCACTGGCGCCGCGACAATCCACAACTGTTTTAGCCCCGGCGGCACGCGCCATTTCGGCAACCCTGGGGCTCGGTACAAACAACGGCAACCGCGCCAACTGCGGCCAGGCATCGCCGGCCAATTGGTGCAGGTGCTCAAAACCTTGTCCACTGCTGACCACCAGCCCGTTCAGGCGTTCCGCCTGGATCCGTTGCGGCAGCAGTGTCGGCGGATAAATCGACAATCCCCGGCGGTACAACTCCAGATACTCGACACTAGCACCAAGCTCACGCAAACGTTCAGCCAGCAACTCGCGCCCGCCCTCCCCACGCAGGATCAGCACTCGCGCATCGGGTTGTGCGATAGCCTCGCGCAGTCGGGAAAGTTCGAGCAAGGCTTCACTGTCATCGCCTTCTGCCGGGAAGCTCACGTCCAGCCCGTGATCCTCGAGGATCTGCGCAGTCGCCGCGCCGACGCTGAACCACTTCACACCGGGCGGTGTAGGCCAATACCGCTCGAGCAGTTCGACGCCGATCCGGGCGGCCGGTTTGCTGACCACGATGACGGCGCAGAACTGATCCAGCGCCGCAATCACCTGGTGCATTGTGTCAGTGGCCGCAATCGGCTCGATGTCCAAAAGCGGCAGACTGTTACTGAATATCCCCTGTTCGGCCAAAAAACTGCTCAGCGCCGCCGACTCATCGGCGGGACGCGTCAGCAGCAAGCGCCAGCCGATCACTCGTGACCAGCCTCGCCATAGACCGCTTTGAGGATGGCGTCGGCACCCTGGCTGAGCAGATCTTCGGCTACTCGCACACCCAGCGCCTCGGCATCGCCGCGAGGGGCGCGGGCTTGCGCGCTGAGCAACAGGCCACCGGCTGGATCGCCCACCAGTCCGCGCAACCAGACCTGCTCACCTTCCAGCACGGCGTAGCAGGCAATCGGCACCTGGCAGCCGCCATTGAGGTGCTTGTTGAGGGCTCGCTCGGCGGTCACGCGGGTGGCGGTGTCCTGGTGATGCAGGGGTGTCAGCAACGCATGGATTTCACTGTCGGCGCTGCGGCATTCGATACCCACCGCCCCCTGACCACCGGCCGGGAGGCTGTCGTCGACGCTGATGGCCGAGGTGATGCGATCTTCGAAGCCCAGGCGGATCAGGCCGGCAGCGGCGAGGATGATGGCGTCGTATTCACCGGCATCGAGCTTGGCCAGGCGAGTGTTGACGTTGCCGCGCAGGAAGCGGATTTGCAGGTCCGGGCGACGGGTCAGTAATTGAGCCTGGCGGCGCAGGCTTGAGGTGCCGACGATACTGCCCTGGGGCAACTCATCCAGGCTGGTGTAGGTGTTGGAAACGAAGGCATCGCGCGGGTCTTCCCGCTCGCAGATGCAGAACAGACCGAGGCCTTCGGGGAAGTCCATCGGCACGTCCTTCATGGAGTGCACGGCGATGTCGGCTTCATTGTCCAGCAGCGCGGTTTCGAGTTCCTTGACGAACAGGCCCTTGCCGCCGATTTTCGACAGCGGCGAGTCAAGCAGCTTGTCACCACGGCTGACCATGGGGACGAGGGTCACCAGCAGGCCCGGATGAGCTGCTTCAAGACGGGCTTTGACGTATTCGGCCTGCCACAGGGCGAGAGCGCTTTTGCGGGTGGCGATGCGGATCTGGCGAGAGGACATGGATCAATCCGTACTGAATAGATACGGTAGATAATAACAGCTCAGCCAAATCCACTTTGACTTGTATCAGATACTACTCGGCCTCCCTGGCCCCGGATGTCCGGCAATCGGGTGTGAAATTCGCCTGCGAACAGCTGTTTAAAGCTGTTGCATCATTTTGCGTACCCCAGCCACATGACGCCGGCTGACGATCAACGCATCACCATTGAGGCCTTTGAGGAATAGCTGAAAATGCCCCAGGGGTGTGCGTTGCAATCGCTCGATACGCTCGCGGGCGACCAGTGCATTGCGATGGATACGCACGAAACGGTCACCGAATTCGTCTTCGAGGGCCTTGAGCGGCTCATCGAGCAGCACTTCGCCGCTTTCGTGGCGCAAGGTCACGTATTTATGGTCGGCAATGAAATACACCACCTGATCCAGCGGAATCAGCTCGATCCCTTTACGGGTTCGGGCGCTGATATGGCTGCGCGGGCCGTTGCCGCTTTCGGCAGCAGGGCGGGTCAGGGCGGCGAGCTGGGCACGATTGGGGCGCTCGGCTCTCTTTAATGCGTCATGTAATTGTTCAGTTCTCACAGGTTTCACCAGATAGCCTACGGCGCTGGCCTGTAAGGCTTCCACGGCAAATTCATCGGGCCCGGCGCAGAACACCACGGCGGGCGGAGTTTCGCGTTCGCATAACCGCGCAGCCACTTGCAGGCCATCCAGGCCTGGCATGCGGATATCGAGCAGCACGATATCCGGCTTGTGGCTGTCAATCAGTGCCAACGCCTCTTCGCCATTCGTGGCACTAGGCTCCAGGACACTGTATCCCTCGAGTTCGCCAACCATTCGGCTCAGGCGCTCGCGGACCAAGGGTTCGTCATCAACGATCAGGACATTCATATTGCGCTGGATTCCTGCGTGAGTCTCGCACAAGGATAGCGTAGACAGGTGAAGTGACGTCCGTCACCGCGATCCACGCTAAGACTAGCGCGAGCGTCAAAAAGTGCCGCTGGTCCGGCGGCTAAATTTTCATCTGCCGGGCGATTGGCGGTCCAGGTCCGCATTGGCGACACATCGCCACAGGGTTTGCTGATACGCAATATGAACACCCCACTCTTCTTATAGCCAGCGGCTGCACCGAGAAGTGCGCTGATCCTACTGTCCAACTGTAGACGGTTGCCGGGACGATATAGCTCAATTGGAAAATATCGTTCGGCAAAAATACGCGGGTCTTACCCGGGCCTGGGCTCTTCCCCCCCAAAAAAACGTATCGACCAGTGTCAGCGACAGGATTGGCAACCCTGTTATTATCCGCGCCAGCGTTCCACGCCTTCTTACCTCAAGCCGATACGAGCGAATTCATGAGCACTGACAAGACCAATCAGTCCTGGGGCGGCCGCTTCAGTGAACCCGTCGACGCCTTCGTCGCCCGCTTCACCGCCTCCGTCACCTTCGACCAGCGCCTGTATCGCCACGACATCATGGGCTCGATCGCCCACGCCACCATGCTGGCCAAGGTCGGCGTGCTGACCGATGCCGAGCGCGACAGCATCATCGATGGCCTGAACACCATCCAGGGCGAAATCGAGGCCGGTCAGTTCGACTGGCGCATCGACCTCGAAGACGTCCACATGAACATCGAGGCGCGCCTGACCGACCGCATCGGCGTGACCGGTAAAAAACTGCACACCGGCCGCAGCCGTAACGATCAGGTCGCCACCGACATCCGTCTGTGGCTGCGTGACGAGATCGACCTGATCCTGGCCGAAATCACCCGCCTGCAAAAAGGCCTGCTGGAGCAGGCCGAGCGCGAAGCCGCCAGCATCATGCCGGGGTTCACCCACCTGCAGACCGCACAGCCGGTGACGTTCGGGCACCACATGCTGGCCTGGTTCGAAATGCTCAGCCGCGACTACGAGCGCCTGGTCGACTGCCGCAAGCGCACCAACCGCATGCCGCTGGGCAGCGCGGCGCTGGCTGGCACCACCTACCCGATCGATCGCGAATACACCGCCCAACTCCTGGGTTTCGACGCGGTTGGCGGCAATTCGCTGGACAACGTCTCCGATCGTGATTTCGCCATCGAATTTTGCTCGGCCGCCAGCATCGCGATGATGCACCTGTCGCGCTTCTCCGAAGAGCTGGTGCTGTGGACCAGCGCGCAGTTCCAGTTCATCGATCTGCCGGACCGTTTCTGCACCGGCAGCTCGATCATGCCGCAAAAGAAAAACCCGGACGTACCGGAGCTCGTGCGTGGCAAGACCGGTCGCGTATTCGGCGCGCTGATGGGCCTGTTGACCTTGATGAAAGGCCAGCCTCTGGCCTACAACAAGGACAACCAGGAAGACAAGGAACCGCTGTTCGACGCCGCCGATACCCTGCGCGACTCGCTACGGGCCTTTGCCGACATGGTTCCGGCGATCAAGCCCAAGCACGCGATGATGCGCGAAGCGGCCCTGCGCGGTTTCTCCACCGCCACCGACCTGGCCGACTACCTGGTGCGTCGCGGCCTGCCATTCCGTGATTGCCACGAAATCGTTGGCCATGCCGTGAAATACGGCGTGGACAGCGGCAAGGACCTGGCGGAAATGAGCCTGGAAGAACTGCGCAAGTTCAGCGACCAGATCGATCAGGACGTGTTCGCCGTGCTGACCCTCGAAGGCTCGGTCAATGCCCGCAACCACATCGGCGGCACCGCGCCGACGCAGGTGAAGGCTGCTGTGGCTCGCGGTCAGGCGTTGCTGGCCAGCCGCTAAAAGCTAAAAGCATCGCGGGCAAGTCGGATCGCCGCACCGCCGCTCCCACAGGTTAAGTGTGACCCTTGTGGGAGCGGGCCTGCCCGCGATGACATTCGCAAGAACGCTACAAAACCTACTTCTTGCTGGCGACCATCGCCATAAACGCCGGCATCGCCGCCTCTCTGTCCGCAGCAATTCGCTGAACGTTGGGGTTCTGTCCCAGACGCTCCAGCAACGCCTTGGCCGCCGGCATTTCTGCCAGCAGATCAATCCCGAACACCTTCTGCCCGACCGCACTGGCCAGTGACACGCTGTACTGGAAGTACAGGTCGGCAATGCTCAAGCTTTCTCCAGCCACATAAGGGGCGAATTTGCCGTGCCTGGCCAGGGACGCAAACCCCAGTACCAACTCAGCCTTGCTCTTTTCCTTAATCGCCTCCGGTACCGTCATGCCAAAAAATGCTTCCGGGAAGCAGGCACGCGCCGGCAGTTCGATGTACAGCTCGATTTCCTTGGCCAACGCCAGCACCTGCGCGCGCTCGAACGGCTCATTCGGCAACAGCGGCTTGCCCTTTTGGGCTTGTTCGATGTACTCGAGAATCACACTGGTTTCGTTGATGTAGCCCTGCTCGACGCCCAGCACCGGGACCTTGCCCCGCGGGCTGATCGCCAATGACTCCGGGGCCCGGGTCGGGACGAACATGACTTCCTCGAACGGCAGGTCTTTTTCCAGCAACGCCAGTTTGACCATGTTGTAGTAGTTGCTGACACAAAATCCATAAAGTTTAAACATCACATAGCCTCCAGGCCGTGCGGGGTGGGCAGTGCCTGTTTATAGAACGCTACCGGGATTCTTGCCAGCAGCATCACGCGACTGAATGCGGGTAAACTGGCCACCTTTCCCTGAGGAGCCTGCCATGAGCGAGCAGAACGATATCGACAACGACGAAGAAGAGTTCGCCGAAAGTACCCTGATCCAGGCCATCGAAAACCAGATCGAAAGCGACAACCCGCCAGCGGCCAAGGCGACGTTCAACAAGCTGACGCTGGTGGGTTACGAGCGGGAAGAAATCCTCAACTTGATGGCTCATGTTTTGGCGGTAGAAATCGACGCAATCCTCGAAGAAGACCGCGCATTCAACACCGAATGGTACGAGGCTGCGCTGCGGGCATTGCCCGAGTTGCCGCCGGAAAAGCAATAAACCCACGCCCTCGCTGTAGGAGCGAGCTTGCTCGCGAAAAACCCGAGAGCGCCACGGGGCATCTGGTTTACGCGTCATCGTTGACGATCTTCGCGAGCAAGCTCGCTCCTACAGAGGAAAAAAAACCCTGTCACGAGCACTGGACATGCCGGACAAGCGGGTTCACCTTAGGGGCGCTGTCGTCCAATTCCTAGAAAGTCTGGAGTCCTTATGTCGCTTACCCCTGAGTTGGTTGCCGAACTGGAAATCCTCGCACTCTTCAACCTGGACAGTTCCCAGGAAGGTTTGAAAATTCATCAGACCGCTGCCCCGAAAGCTATTGCCGCTGCCAAACGCCTATTTGAAAAAGATCTGATCGACCAGCCTGATGGCGGCTATCTGACCAGCCTGGGTCGTGACGCCGCGCAAAATGTGCAATCCGTGCTCACCATTCTGAGAGCCGAAGAAACAGCCTGAATTCCCCCGCATCGCCCACGGAAATCCCTGCTGAAGGATTTCCGCGGGCGCATTTTGATGCCCGCTGTAGCCGCACGATAGAAATCTGACGCCAGAAATACAAAATCAGCTTAAAAGTCCCGTGACCCAGGCGCTAAACTCCCCCTCACCTGAGCCCCCACGTCCGAGCCCTGCGAGCCGGTTTGAGCTGACATGACGCGCACCCATGAAATCCGCCCCGATCTGGACGAGGGAATCGACCGCAAGGTTCTCAGCCAGCTGCGCGCACGCTTTCTGAAGCTCAACGAAGGACGCATGGCTCGCGCCATGGAAGGGTTGTCGACCCGCCAGCAAGGGGTCCTGACCTTGCTGCCGCTGTTTTTCCACGTTAACCATCCGCTGTTGCCCGGCTACGTTTCCGGCAGTACGCCGGCCGGGCTGTCGAATTTCGAACCGGATGCCAATGTCCTCGCTGAAGCCCAGCGCCTGACCCGCTCGTTTTCCTACAAACCGCGCCACGGCAGCAATCCGCCACGACCGATTCATGGACTGTTCCTGATGGGCAGCCTCGGCACCCTGGCGCAGGCCGACCAGAGCGACATGGATGTGTGGGTCTGCCATGGGCCGGACCTGACCGAGAACGAACTCGCCGAGCTGCGCAAAAAATGCCAGTTGCTGGAAGCCTGGGCCGCCAGCCAAGGCGCCGAAGCACATTTTTTCCTGATCGACCCGAACCGTTTCGTCCGCGGCGAGCGCGATACCCAGCTGAGTTCGGAGGATTGCGGCACCACCCAGCACTACCTGTTGCTGGACGAGTTTTACCGCACCGCGATCTGGCTGGCCGGTCGTACACCGATCTGGTGGCTGGTGCCGGTCTACGAAGAGTCGAGCTATGACCGTTACACCCACACCTTGATTTCCAAACGCTTCATCCGCGCCGATGAAACCCTCGACCTCGGCAACCTGGCCTACATCCCGCCCGGCGAATTTATCGGCGCTGGGCTCTGGCAGTTGTTCAAGGGCATCGAGTCGCCCTACAAATCGGTACTCAAGCTGCTGCTGACAGAGGTTTACGCCAGTGAACACCCCAGGGTCCATTGCCTGAGCCTGCGCTTCAAGCAAGCGGTGTTCGCCAACCGACTCGACCTCGACGAACTGGACCCGTACGTCGTGGTGTACCGGCGCATTGAGGAATACCTGATCGCCCGCAACGAACCGGAACGCCTGGAACTGGTGCGTCGCGCGTTGTACCTGAAGGTCAATCGCAAACTCACCGGCAACAGCCGCACCCAGAGCTGGCAACGCACTTTGCTCGAACGCCTGGCCCATGAATGGCACTGGGACCAGCGCCAACTGACCCTGCTCGACAGCCGCAGCCAGTGGAAAGTCCGCCAGGTCAGTTCCGAGCGGCGGTCACTGGTCAACGAGCTGAACTACAGCTACCGCTTTCTCACCCAGTTCGCCCGTCACGAACAAACGGTCAGCCGCATCAACAAGCGCGACCTGAGTGTCCTCGGCCGTCGCCTGTACGCCGCTTTCGAGCGCAAGGCCGGCAAAGTCGAATTCATCAACCCCGGCATCGCCCCGGACCTGGCTGAAGACACCTTGACGCTGGTGCACGCACCGAACAAGAAAGAACTGGGGCAAAGCCAGTGGGGCTTGTACAACGGCAGCCTGACGGCACTGGAGTGGGAGCATTTCGCGCCGATCAAACGCAGCCGCCACTTGCTCGAGCTGCTGACCTGGTGCCACCGCAATGGCGTGATCGACAGCAGTACCCGCCTGGCCTTGCACCCCGGCACCAGCGACTTGAGCGAATTCGAACTGTTCAACTTGCTCGGCAGCCTGCAACAGACCATCGCCCTGCCCTTGCCCACCGTCGCCGAAGAACCTCTGTTGCGTGCCAGCGTGCCGAGTGAAGTGCTGATCCTGGTGAATGTCAGCATCGATCCGCTCAAGCACCATCGCGACCTGAACATCCTCATGACCACCGAACGCACCGACTCCCTGAGCTACGCCGGTGTCCGGGAAAATCTGGTGCTGACCCTGGACCAGGTCACGCTCAATAGCTGGAACGAAGTGCTGGTCGGCCGCTACGACGGCCCCCACGCCCTGCTCGACTGCATCCGCGACTACCTCAACAACCTGCCGGCGGGACCACAACAGCCGAAGCTGAGGGTGCGTTGCTTCTGCCATAACCGCGCGCAGTTCATTGCCCAACGGGTCGAGGAAATCCTCGATACCGCGCAGAACCTGCTGCTGAGCCGGCTCAACCATCGCTACCTGATCCAGGTCCAGCAGCACTACCACGTGCTGGAGTTGGTGCCGGGGCAGGTCCAGCACATCGCGCTGACCACTTTGCCGGCGCTGATCGATTACCTGGGCGAGGAAATGGCCAGCTACAGCCCGCTTCACCTGGACCCAAAGGCACTGGAAGAGCACGACCTCGCGCTGTTCCTGCCAACGGGCCAGCCGGACTGCATTCAAGTGTTCTATCGGGTCAACGAAGATCAGGCTGAGCTTTACGTGCTCGATGAGTTCAATGCCTTGTGGCAGCAACGCCTGCCTTGGCACGATGAGCAAAGCCTGCTGGTGCCGCTGCAGCGTTTCCTGCAATCGATCCAGTACCGTCGCGATGCCCCGCTGCCAATGGATGCTGCCCACCCCTTGAACCTCGACACCCTGTATTGCCAGTTGTTGCCGTCAGGCCCTGGCCGGGCGCGCCGCATCGAAGCCCGGCCGGTACCGCAGACGCCGGTGAACAAGCCGTTCTACGACGTGCAGGCGATCGTCGGCAAAGCCGCACCGGGTCAGGTGCAGGTGACGTTGTATTGCAATCAACGGGAGTTTTCCGAGCTGGAACATGGCGACCAGTTGTTCCGCGTGGTCGCCCGGGAAATCGTCGGGCAGCGCCGGGAAACCGAACGCTACCGCTGCTACATCACCGACCTCGACCTGTCAGGCCTTCTGGGCGAAGGGCAGAGTTCCACCCATCTGTACCTGCGCTACAAAGCTGACCTTGAGCACGCATTGAACGAGGCGCTCGATCAGGTCTGAGCGGATGTCACTCGGGGAATGCGCCGCCATTGGCCGGCTGCGATTCGACTTCCAGCAGCGTCAGCTTCAGGGTCTTGCCACCCGGAGCCGGCCAATCGATGTGCTGGCCAACCTTCAGGCCGAGCAGCGCGCTGCCCACCGGCGCCAGGATCGAGACCTTGCCTTCGTCGGCATTCGCATCCTTGGGGTACACCAGGGTCAGGTGGTAGTCCTTGCCACTGCCTTCTTCGCGGCAATGCACACGGGAATTCATGGTCACGACATCCGCCGGCACTTCATCGTGGCCGACCAGGGTATCGGCGCGATCCAGTTCGGTTTGCAGCGCAATAACGCCCGGCAGCGTGTCGTCCAGGCTGTCGATCAGACGCTCCAGACGCTGGACGTCCAGACGGGTAAGGGTGATGGAAGGTGCGGTCATGATCTGGGCAGACTCCTTTCTTCTGCACGAAAAAAGCAAAACCCCGCCAGAAAAAGGCGGGGTTTTCATAAGCCTCGATGGGTGGAGGCGTTTCTGGACACTATCACAGCTCAAAAAATATACAAGTCATGGCCAAACCGACGCTATGGACTTGTAGAGAACTCCTGTGGCGAGGGGGCTTGTCGGATCGCCACAATGACTCGCTAGGCTGAAACTTTGCGGTGGGCAGCCTGCTCGCAAATCACCCGCCGACGCTGATCGTCGGCCGAACGCCACTCACGAATATCTTCGACATGGCGAAAGCAGCCCAGACAGACTTTCTGCTCATCCAGCCGGCAAACTCCGCTGCACGGCGACGGCACCGCCGGGCTGACATTGCTGTAGAGCGGCTTGGGCGCACGGACAGGCGCAGGCTGGGTCACGATCTCACAGTCCTTCGAAATCGAGCTCGACACCCGCTTGTTGCTGGACGATACGCTCGAGCATTTCACCCAACTGCTCTTCGCTCTTGTCACACATCCAGCGCTCGCTTTCTTCGTCGTAGTCGAAGTGGAAACCACCGGACACCGCCGCCAGCCACAGCTGACGCAGCGGCTCCTGGCGACTGAAGATCAACTGGCTGCCGTTCTCGAACTTGACGGTCAGCACACCGGCCGAGCTTTCGAGGTCGATATCCAGGTCGCTGTCGTCAAAGATGTCCTCCAGGGTTTGCTGGGTGGCATCGACCAGGTCGTGGAAACGCGCTTCGGACAAACTCATTACGGCAACCTCAAAAAGTGTCTGATCAGGCTCAAGGGCCGCAAGATACGACCGAGCCCCGTCGATTGCAAAGAATAACGACCTGTGGGTTCGATGTGCTTGCGGCCAAGCCCCGCCGGACGGGCGGTCCGCTGCATAGGCAAGCTGCCGGGTGGCCGGTATACTCCGGCGCAATTAATGCATTTTCAAGGATTTCGCCATGAAGCGCCTGATCTCCTCCCTCGCTGCGCTCCTCGCGGTTGCCTGCCTTGTGTCGGCCTGCGGTCAAAAAGGCCCGCTGTACCTGCCCGATGAAGACCAGGACCCTGCCGAACAAGCCAAGTCGTCGCAGCAGCCTGCCTCCAAAGCACACAAGCACGACGTCTACCAATAATAAGGGAACCTCATGGACGCTTTTAACTACCGTGACGGTGAACTGTTCGCGGAAGGTGTTGCCCTGTCTGCCATCGCCGAGCGCTTTGGTACACCGACCTACGTTTACTCCCGCGCACACATCGAAGCCCAATACCTGGCTTATGCCGATGCGCTGGCCGGCATGCCGCACCTGGTGTGCTTTGCGGTCAAGGCCAACTCCAACCTGGGCGTACTGAATGTCCTGGCACGTCTGGGCGCCGGTTTCGACATCGTCTCCCGTGGCGAACTGGAACGTGTACTGGCCGCTGGCGGCAGCGCCGACAAGATCGTGTTCTCCGGCGTCGGCAAGACCCGTGACGACATGCGTCGCGCCCTGGAAGTCGGCGTGCACTGCTTCAACGTCGAATCCACCGACGAGCTGGAACGCCTGCAAGTGGTCGCCGCCGAACTGGGCGTTCGCGCGCCGATTTCACTGCGCGTGAACCCGGACGTCGATGCCGGCACCCACCCGTACATTTCCACCGGTCTCAAAGAGAACAAGTTCGGCATCGCCATCGCCGACGCCGAAGACGTGTACGTGCGTGCCGCGCAGCTGCCGAACCTGGAAGTGGTCGGCGTCGATTGCCACATCGGCTCGCAACTGACCACCCTGCCGCCGTTCATCGACGCTCTCGACCGCCTGCTGGGCCTGGTCGATCGCCTCGGCGATTGCGGCATCTACCTGCGCCACATCGATCTCGGTGGTGGCCTGGGCGTGCGATACAAGGACGAGGAGCCGCCACTGGCTGCCGACTACATCAAGGCCGTGCGCGAGCGTCTCGACGGTCGCGATCTGGCGCTGGTGTTCGAGCCGGGCCGCTTTATCGTCGCCAACGCCGGTGTGTTGCTGACCCAGGTCGAATACCTCAAGCACACCGAGCACAAAGACTTCGCCATCGTCGACGCCGCCATGAACGACCTGATCCGCCCGGCGCTGTATCAGGCCTGGATGGACGTCACTGCCGTGCGCCCGCGCACCTCCGCTGCTCGCGCCTACGACATCGTCGGTCCGATCTGCGAGACCGGCGACTTCCTGGCCAAGGATCGTCAACTGGCCCTGGAAGAAGGCGACCTGCTGGCCGTGCATTCGGCCGGTGCCTACGGGTTTGTCATGAGTTCCAACTACAACACCCGCGGCCGTACCGCAGAAGTGTTAGTGGACGGTGATCAGGCATTTGAAGTGCGTCGCCGTGAGACGGTAGCCGAGTTGTTTGCTGGCGAAAGCCTGCTGCCGGAGTAAAACCATGCTGCTGCGTTTTACCAAGATGCACGGCCTGGGCAATGATTTCATGGTCCTCGACCTGGTCAGCCAGCACGCGCACATTCTGCCCAAGCATGCCAAGCAATGGGGCGACCGGCACACCGGCATCGGTTTCGACCAGTTGCTGATCGTCGAAGCGCCGAGCAACCCGGACGTGGATTTCCGCTATCGGATCTTCAACTCCGACGGTTCCGAAGTGGAACAGTGCGGCAACGGTGCGCGCTGCTTTGCCCGTTTCGTGCTCGACAAGCGCCTGACCGCAAAGCGGCAGATCCGCGTCGAGACCAAAAGCGGCGTCATCGAACTGGACGTGCGAAACGACGGCCAAATCAGCGTCAACATGGGCGCCCCGCGTCTGGTGCCGGCGGATATTCCGTTCCAGGCGCCGGAGCAGGCCAAGAGTTATCAGGTCGACGTCGACGGCACCCCGGTCGATCTGGCCGCCGTGTCCATGGGCAACCCCCATGCCGTGCTGCGGGTCAGCGATATCAACAACGCGCCGGTGCATGAGCTGGGCCCGAAAATCGAACATCACCCGCGCTTCCCGGCACGGGCCAATGTCGGTTTTCTCCAGGTCATCGACCGGAGCCGCGCGCAGTTGCGCGTCTGGGAGCGTGGAGCCGGGGAAACCCAGGCTTGCGGAACCGGCGCCTGTGCCGCCGCAGTGGCCGCGATCAGCCAGGGGTGGATGGATTCGCCGCTATTGATCGACCTGCCTGGCGGGCGCTTGTCCATCGAATGGGCAGGCCCTGGTCAACCGGTGATGATGACCGGCCCGGCAGTGCGCGTATATGAAGGACAAGTGCGTCTTTGAGTGAGCGAAACCCATGACCGACAAGCCTCAGGTACCCGCACGACAAGCTGACGAATCACCGTCCGAAAGCCTGGAGGCGGCGGCTGTTGCCGCGTACCTGGAGGCTCATCCGGACTTCTTCGTCGAGCACGAAGAACTGCTCCCGTCCCTGCGTATTCCCCATCGGCGCGGCGATACCGTGTCGCTGGTGGAGCGTCAGATGACCATCCTGCGCGACCGCAACATTGAACTGCGTCATCGCCTGTCGCATTTGATGGACGTGGCCCGGGACAACGACCGCCTGTTCGAAAAAACCCGTCGATTGCTGCTGGCGTTAATGGATGCCGCCAGCCTGGAAGACGTGGTGATGTGCGTCGAAGACAGCCTGCGTCAGGACTTCCAGGTGCCCTTCGTCAGCCTCATCCTGCTCGGCGACAACGCCATGCCGGTCGGCCGCTGGGTCACCCACGCCGAAGCGCAAGTGGCTATTGGCGGCCTGCTCTCGGAAGACAAAAGCGTCAGTGGCAGCCTGCGCGAGCATGAACTGGACTTCCTGTTCGGCGAAGAACAGCGCAAGCAAATCGGTTCCACCGCGGTCGTTGCCATCAGCCACCAAGGCATCCACGGCATCCTGGCCATCGCCAGCCGCGATCCGCAGCACTACAAAAGCTCGGTGGGCACCTTGTTCCTGAGCTACATCGCTGAAGTCATGGGTCGCGTGCTGCCACGGGTCAACAACTCCCTGCGCTCGGTACGCTGAACATGGAACGACAACTGGACGCTTACTGCGAACACCTGCGCAGTGAGCGGCAGGTGTCGCCGCACACGCTGTCGGCCTACCGCCGCGACCTCGATAAAGTGCTGGGCTGGTGCGTCAAACAGAATATCGGCAGCTGGACGGCGCTGGACATCCAGCGCCTGCGCAGCCTGATTGCCCGTCTGCACGCCCAAGGTCAATCATCTCGCAGCCTGGCGCGATTGCTGTCGGCCGTTCGCGGGCTCTATCATTTCCTGAACCGCGAAGGCCTGTGCGACCACGATCCGGCCAATGGCCTCGCGCCGCCCAAAGGCGAACGCCGCCTGCCGAAAACCCTCGACACCGACCGCGCGCTGCAATTGCTGGAAGGTGGTGTCGAGGATGACTTTTTGGCTCGCCGGGACCAGGCGATTCTGGAGTTGTTCTACTCCTCGGGCCTGCGACTGTCTGAACTGACGGGCCTGAATCTCGATCAACTCGATTTGGCCGACGGCATGGTCCAGGTGCTCGGCAAAGGCAGCAAGACCCGCCTGCTGCCGGTAGGAAAAAAGGCCCGTGAAGCGCTGGAGCAGTGGCTGCCACTGCGGGCCATGGCCAACCCGGCAGACGATGCGGTGTTTATCAGCCAGCAAGGCCGCCGCCTCGGCCCCCGGGCGATCCAGGTGCGGGTCAAGGCTGCCGGCGAGCGCGAACTGGGGCAGAATCTGCACCCGCACATGTTGCGGCACTCCTTCGCCAGCCATTTGCTGGAATCCTCCCAGGACCTGCGCGCAGTGCAGGAACTGCTCGGACACTCGGACATCAAGACCACGCAGATCTACACCCACCTGGACTTCCAGCACCTGGCCACGGTCTACGACAGCGCCCACCCACGGGCCAAACGCATTAAGGGCGACGATTCATGAGCATTCAGTTGATCACCTTCGACCTCGACGACACCCTATGGGACACCGCCCCGGTAATCGTCAGCGCCGAAGCCGTTTTGCGCGAATGGCTGACCGAGCACGCGCCCAACCTGGGGGCGGTGCCGGTGGAGCATTTGTGGTTGATCCGCGAACGAGTACTGGCTAACGAACCGGGTCTCAAGCACCGCATCAGTGCGTTGCGTCGCCGGGTCCTGTTCCACGCCCTGGAAGAGTCTGGCTACGGGCATAGCGAAGCGTCGGATCTGGCGGACAAGAGCTTTGAAGTGTTTCTGCACGCTCGCCATCAGATCGAAGTGTTTCCGGAGGTCGAACCGACCCTGGAAATCCTCGCCAACCATTACGCTCTCGGCGTGGTCACCAATGGCAACGCCGATGTGCGCCGGCTGGGCCTGGCGGATTACTTCAAGTTTGCGCTGTGCGCAGAAGACATCGGCATCGCCAAACCCGACGCACGATTGTTCCAGGAGGCCTTGCAGCGCGGTGGCGCGACCGCTGAATCGGCGGTGCACATTGGCGATCATCCGGGCGATGACATTGCCGGTGCGCAGCAGGCGGGAATGCGGGCGATCTGGTTCAACCCGGCGGGCAAGGTCTGGGAAGCAGAACGACTGCCGGATGCGGAGATTCGCAGCCTGACCGATTTGCCGGCGTTGCTGGCGAGTTGGAACAAGGCCTCGGCCTGACACAAAACCAATGTGGGAGCGGGCTTGCTCGCGAAAGCGTCGTGTCAGTCAACATCAATATCGACCGACATACCGCATTCGCGAGCAAGCCCGCTCCCACAGGGATCACCATAGGTTTCAAATTTTTGTTTCAGGCATGAAAAAGCCCGCGGCGACGGCGGGCTTTTTCAGCAAGCGGGTAGCAGGCTCAGATAGGCCGGCTGCCGTACTTGTTGTCAGGTTTCTTGGGCGGATCGGCGACCACATTGGCCTCCACTTCCTGCACCTTGCCACCCTTGGCCAAAAACTCCTCCATGGCCCGCGCGAGAGCATCGCGTTCCTTGTTCTTGGCTTCGACACTCGGCAGCTCATCGACCGATACCGCTGCCTTGGCCTTGCCTTTGGCGGCCGGAACCGGCGCATCACCACCGTCGTCTTCAGCGACGTCTTCCGCCGCTGCTTCCAGACCTTCTTCGGTTTCGTCGTCGTCGCCTACTTCGAGGTCGTCGTTTTCCAGATCATCGTCGCTCATGTTCTACCTCATGACTTGCGAAAAGCAGATTAGTTATAGCCCAGCTTTGCCCTCTGTCGAAGGCTGCCGGAAAAAAATCAACAGCCGCTGCTGACCAGCGGCTATGCCTCTTCACCGTGTACGGTGGCGAGGACTTTACGGGCACCGCCATGATCACGGTGCTCGCCCAGATAAACGCCTTGCCAGGTCCCCAACGCCAACCGGCCTGCCGCAATCGGCAAACTGAGCTGACAGCCAAGCACGCTGGCCTTGAAGTGCGCCGGGAGGTCGTCCAGGCCTTCGTCGTTATGCTCATAGCCGTCTGTTCCTTGTGGGATCAGACGATTGAAAAATCGTTCGAAGTCGCGACGTACCGCCGGATCGGCGTTCTCGTTGATGGTCAACGACGCCGAGGTATGCTGCAGCCACAAATGCAACAGACCGACCCGACACGCCTTGAGTTCAGGCAGGCCGGCGAGTAACTCGTCCGTTACCAGATGAAAGCCCCGGGGCCTCGCCCGCAAGGTAATCAGAGTCTGTTGCCACATACAGTTCTCCGCACGTTCGGGGCGCATTCTAGCGCGCTCTGGGAAAAAACAAAGGCCCTAATATTCCTTCAATCCTGTAAGCCTTTGACCGCACAAAAACACCCGACGTAAACATCGTAAAACCTGTAGGAAAAAACCTTTCAGCTCAGCCTTCAATGACAAATTCCAGACAAAAAAATGCCCGGCAAGCCGGGCAGGTTTTTTATGCGCTTGCTTACAAGTTGTAGCCGCGCTCGTTGTGAAGCGCCAGATCGATGCCGACCGCTTCTTCTTCTTCGTTGATACGCAGGCCCATGACCGCATCCAGCACCTTGAGGATGATGAATGTGGCGATCGCGGTGTAGATCACCGTGAAGCCTACGCCTTTGCACTGAATCCACACTTGTGCGGCGATGTCGGTCACGGTGCCGAAGCCACCCAGGGACGGAGCAGCGAACACACCGGTCAGGATTGCGCCGAGGATACCGCCGATACCGTGCACACCGAAGGCGTCCAGGGAATCGTCATAGCCGAGCTTGCGCTTCAGGGTGGTGGCGCAGAAGAAGCACACCACACCAGCCGCCAGACCGATGACCAGCGCGCCCATTGGGCCAACGGTGCCGGCAGCCGGGGTGATTGCCACCAGACCGGCAACCACGCCCGAAGCAATGCCCAGTGCACTAGGTTTGCCGTGGGTGATCCACTCGGCAAACATCCAGCCCAGCGCAGCAGCAGCGGTAGCGATTTGAGTTACCAGCATCGCCATGCCGGCGGTGCCGTTGGCCGCAGCGGCGGAACCGGCGTTGAAACCGAACCAGCCGACCCACAGCATGGCCGCGCCCATCAGGGTGTAACCGAGGTTGTGCGGCGCCATCGGCGTGGTCGGGAAGCCCTTGCGCTTGCCCAGCACCAGGCAGGCAACCAGACCAGCCACACCGGCATTGATGTGCACCACGGTGCCGCCGGCGAAGTCCAGAACACCCCAGTCCCACAACAGGCCGCCGTTACCGGACCAGACCATGTGCGCAATCGGCGCATATACCAGGGTGAACCACACGCCCATGAAGACCAGCATCGCAGAGAACTTCATCCGCTCGGCGAAGGCGCCGACGATCAACGCCGGGGTGATGATCGCGAAGGTCATCTGGAAGGTGACGAACACCGCCTCAGGGAACAGCGCCGCAGGCCCGGTCAGGCTGGCTGGCGTGATGCCGGCGAGGAATGCCTTACCCATGCCGCCGAAGAACGAGTTGAAGTTGATGACGCCCTGCTCCATGCCCGTGGTGTCGAACGCGATGCTGTAGCCATAAATGACCCACAGGATGCTGATCAGACCGGTAATGGCAAAGCACTGCATCATCACGGAAAGAATGTTTTTCGACCGGACCATGCCGCCGTAGAACAGCGCAAGGCCGGGAATGGTCATGAACAGCACAAGAGCTGTCGAGGTCATCATCCAGGCGGTATCGCCGGAGTTGAGGACTGGGGCCGCCACTTCGTCTGCCGCCATGGCCAGGCTGGGCATTACGAGGGACAACAGGGCTCCTAGCCCTGCGAATTTACGCAGAGTCATATTGTTTTCTCCTGGGGCGTTGGGTTTGTGGCGGCTTAGATTGCGTCGGTATCGGTTTCGCCGGTACGGATGCGAATCGCCTGTTCCAGATTGACCACGAAGATCTTGCCGTCACCGATCTTGCCGGTGTTGGCAGCCTTGGTGATGGCCTCGATTACCCGGTCCAGATCCTTGTCGTCGATAGCGACGTCGATCTTCACCTTGGGCAGGAAATCGACCACGTATTCCGCGCCGCGATACAGCTCGGTGTGACCCTTCTGCCGACCAAAGCCTTTGACTTCAGTGACGGTAATGCCCTGCACGCCGATCTCGGACAGCGACTCGCGTACGTCGTCCAGCTTGAACGGCTTGATGATGGCAGTGACTAGCTTCATGAAAACTCTCTCCCGAATTGGTGGACTTGCCCCAGGAAAACAAACCCGACTCAAGTCTAAGCGCAGTGCCTGGCTTTGTAACGCATCGTCGGCCTTACCTGCCCGTTCGACGCCAGCTAACCGCTCCCTGCGAAACACTCCCCGCGTTCCGCCTGGCGCACTGCATTCGTCACAGCGACTGCATCAGTGCATGGGTTACCAGCATCTAAGCAGAAAGCTTGCCATCTCCACAAAACTCATAGTTTTCAATCTTTTGCCGGCAGATGTCCGCTATATCGCAACAACACTCGCCGGGTTACGCACAATAACGGTGCGACGCCGTCCGTCCCCATGCGCGAAAAGCGTGCACCCTTCGCCTGCGGAAATGACTATAGACACTGCGTGATACACTGCCCGCCATTGTTTCCAGGACATTGCCCATGCTCGCGCCCAAAGACTTCCTCGACGCCCTCACCGGCACCGCCTCCCGCCTCTTCAGCGGCGACACACCTCTGCCGAAAGCTGAAATCGAAAGCCAGTTCAAAATGTTGCTGCAAAGTGGCTTCAGCAAACTGGATCTGGTGAGTCGGGAAGAGTTCGATAGCCAGATGGTTGTATTGGCACGCACCCGGGCGCGGTTGGAGAGCCTTGAGGCGAAGGTGGCGGAGCTTGAAGCGAAGCTGAATCCACCGACCGAATAAATTCTGATGTGAAATGCAGCCCCCTGTGGGAGCGAGCTTGCTCGCGATTGAAGGTCGGAACGACCTTGCGCTTCACCTGTAGGAGCTGCGGAAGGCTGCGATCTTTTGATCTTCAGCCCCGCAACAATCTCGGCAACGTCCTACAAACATCACACCGCCGTCCGATTGCGTCGCCAGGTATCCGGTCTCTAAGCTCATCCCCAGCTGAATGCTCAGCACTGGGTTTGGCGACCTAGAAAAACCCCGACGCACTACGACCAAATTCGAATAGGGAATTTTCCCCCTCTTGAGTTATGGCAGCTGTGCGTGGGAGACCTTAGGGTCTGCCGGTTTTTCGGGCGTCACCGGTTCGCCAACCCGCGCATAGCTGCCACCCTTTTCGTTTGGCGACGATCAGAGGCAGTTTCTCTTCACTCGACCCCGAGAACTGCACGATGGAAGAAAACTACCTAATCCCCCACATCTTCACCCGCCACAAACTCCACCTCCACGCCCTCCTAATACAAAACCAACCCTGGTTCAGCGGCCGCGACCTAGGCCGACTGCTACGCATCTACCTCAACGACCGCCAACTCCGAAAACTCGATCCCGACCAATACCAAACAGCCAAAACCCTCATCCACGGTCACATCGAAAACATCCTGCTGATCAGCGAATCCGGCGTTTACGCATTACTGGTCTATCACTACTGCCCCGAATACCGTGCCTTACGCGAATGGCTCACCCACGAAGTTGTTCCCGCCCTGCGAGATGCCCAATACCCCACTACAACCGAACGCCCGCAACTGAGCCTGCTCAACTGGCCGGAAATGTCGTTGAGCCTGCTGCACTGGAACAACCAGCCGTGGATTCGGTTGCAGGATGTGCCGCAGCTTTTGCCTGATCAGGTTACTCCCAGGCCTGCTATCAATGCGCCTTGGTGGAAAAGAGCCGCGAAGATGCTTCACGCATTCTGAATAAAAAACCCCACGCTTTCGGCGTGGGGTTCAATAAATCCAAGACAACAATCAGGCGCAGTGCGCAAGTCGCTCAACCTGATCCCGGATCGCAGCCCCTCGTTCAATCTCGGCTTTGCGCAAATCGTAAGTCGATTGCAGGTTCAGCCAAAACTCAGGGGTCGTGTCCAGACAAATAGAAAGCCTGAGAGCCATATCAGCACTGATACCTCGACGCTGGAGCACGATATCGTTCACCGTGGGTGTCGAAACGTTCAACGCCCTGGCCAACGCTGCAGCCGTAAGGCTCAGAGGCTCCAGGTATTCCTCTTTGAGGATCTCGCCAGGGTGAACCGGGCGCATACCATTCTTAGTCATTACTCACCTCAGTGATAATCGACGATTTCGACATTCTCTGGTCCGTTAGGACCCCAAATGAAGCAAATTCGCCATTGAGCGTTGATACGGATGCTGTACTGACCTTTTCGATTTCCCTCCAGCGCCTCTAAGCGATTACCCGGCGGGGATCGAAGGTCTATCAGCACGGCAGCAGCATCAAGCATCGTCAGCTTTCGTTCCACGACGCTCAGAATGGCTGACCACATACGAGTCTTACCGTTGCGAAACAAGTACTCGGTCTCAGAACACTTAAAGCTAACGATCATAATTTAAAGCTTAACGTTATGCATTAATCTTGAGTGTATAAGCTGACTTGCCAAATGCAACAAAGAGGGCGTGACCCTCAGTGACCTCTCAATATTTTAGGAAAAGGACTACCTGCTCGACTCCACGATGCCTTCATTGATCGTCTCGCACTTCAGCGCAGGCAATATCCTGCGATAGTTTCCCGACCCCTGCCGTCACGCTAAAACGCCAATACACAACTACCCTTCAAAAACCCGCAGGAAGCAGCCCCCGTTTAGCTCAAGGAACGACAATGTCCCTCTCCATCGTCCACAGCCGCGCCCAGGTCGGCGTGGAGGCGCCAGCCGTTACTGTTGAAGTCCATCTGGCCAACGGTTTGCCGTCTCTGACCATGGTCGGCCTGCCCGAGGCGGCGGTGAAGGAAAGCAAGGATCGGGTGCGCAGCGCGATCATCAATTCGGGACTGCAATTTCCGGCGCGACGGATCACGTTGAATCTGGCGCCCGCGGATTTGCCCAAGGATGGCGGGCGGTTCGATCTGGCGATTGCCCTGGGGATTCTCTCGGCCAGCGTGCAGGTGCCTACGTTGACGCTCGATGATGCGGAATGCCTTGGGGAGTTGGCGTTATCAGGTGCCGTGCGGGCGGTTCGTGGGGTTCTGCCGGCGGCGCTGGCGGCACGCAAGGCCGGGCGCTGGTTGATGGTGCCGCGAGCTAACGCCGAGGAAGCGTGCCTGGCCTCGGGACTGAAAGTGATTGCGGTGGATCATCTGCTTGAGGCCGTTGCGCATTTCAATGGGCATACACCCATCGAACCTTATGTTTCCAACGGGTTGCTCTACGCCAGCAAACCCTATCCTGATTTGAATGAAGTTCAGGGGCAAATGGCGGCCAAACGTGCGCTGCTGATTGCGGCAGCGGGTGCGCATAACCTGCTGTTCAGCGGGCCACCGGGTACAGGCAAGACGCTATTGGCGAGCCGATTGCCAGGGCTGCTGCCACCCCTGGCCGAGAGCGAAGCACTGGAAGTCGCAGCGATTCAATCCGTCGCCAGTTGTGTGCCACTGAGCCATTGGCCACAGCGCCCCTTCCGACAACCACACCATTCCGCCTCAGGACCGGCACTGGTGGGCGGTGGCTCGAAACCACAACCGGGCGAAATCACCCTCGCTCACCATGGCGTGCTGTTCCTCGATGAACTCCCGGAATTTGATCGCAAGGTATTGGAGGTGTTGAGAGAGCCACTGGAATCCGGCCACATCGTGATTTCCCGCGCCAAGGACCGCGTACGCTTCCCGGCGCGCTTTCAACTGGTCGCCGCGATGAATCCCTGCCCCTGTGGATATCTTGGCGAACCGAGTGGCCGTTGTTCCTGTACGCCGGACATGGTTCAGCGCTATCGCAACAAACTGTCGGGGCCACTGCTGGATCGTATTGATCTGCACCTGACGGTTGCTCGCGAAGCCACGGCATTGAATCCTGCGTTAAAACCCGGCGACGACACTGCCACCGCCGCCGAGTTGGTTGCCGATGCACGAGAACGGCAACAAAAGCGCCAAGGCTGTGCCAATGCCTTTCTCGACTTGCCGGGCCTGCGCAGACACTGCAAGTTATCCACAACAGACGAAACCTGGCTGGAGACGGCGTGTGAACGACTGACCTTGTCACTGCGAGCGGCCCATCGACTGCTCAAAGTAGCGCGCACTCTTGCGGACCTTGAACAAGTCGATGAGATCAGACGCGAGCACTTGGCCGAAGCGCTGCAATATCGGCCAACAAGCCAGTAGCTCAAATTTGTAAGTGTTTTTTTGAGAAAAACGTCATTTCTAAGTGTTTTTTTCGACCAATAAGCGGTTTTTCGGAAAGATGGCGAAAATCAACCCTTGGTAAGGTCAACCAACGGCGTCTGCCGCACCTCAGTCTCCCGCCCACCTTGAATCTCGCTCACCTGCTTCAACGCCTTATCCACAGCGGTCTTATCCGCCAGCAAGCCGTAGCTGATGCGGAACTGCTTCTGCTCCTTCGGCCCAATCATTGGCACCAGGTTCAGTGGCCGCTGATACCGGCGGTTGTAGGAAAAACTCGTGCCTGGCTCCAGCCCCGTGACATAGCCCTGCCCTTGGGTATCGGTGTTTTTCCACAGGGAGAACACGGGCAGTGTTTGAGTGTTGAAACCGACCGAGACGCCCAGGCTGCCGGCCTTGTTATGCAGGACGGTCAATGTATCGCCCTTGGCATCGGCGTACGGCACTACGTTGTAAACCGTTTCGTCGTAGTCCTTGGTCGGTCCGCGATAGGTTTGCCAGTCCGGCAAATCGCTTTTGGCTTTATCGTTGAACGGCGACACCTGTTTCACCGGCGCAGCGAAGCGGGCGCCCTGCTCCAGGAATGGGGTGCTGAAGTTACTGTGATACAGCGCCTGGTATTCCTTCGGATAGTCGCCGTTGTTGGTCAGGGTGTCGTTGAGGGCGAACGCTACGCTGCCGGGCTCGGTGACCAGTTCGGTCGCGACCGAGAAGTCGACTTTCTTGAAAGCCTGCTCTTTCAGCTCGCCGCGCAGGCTGATCGCGTAAGGCGGTTTCTCATCTATATGCAGGGTAACTTTGCTGGCCGGGATGTTGGCGGCGCGGCCATGCAGAGTCAGCAGTTCGCCGTTGTCGATGCCGGGGTGACCGACCCATTCGTAGCCGCAGCGGGTGACCAGTTCATTGAAGCCTTCCAGCCAGCCCAGGCCACCACGGCCGTTGAGCTCGATGAAGGACGGATTGACCACTTCCTTGACTGGCGAATCCCAGCCCATGCGCACATTACCGACCGAGGCCTGCAGCACGTTCATCCCGCGAGTCGGCACCACCGAGAGTTTCATCGCGCCGTTATCGATGTCGACGATGCTGACGCCCTCTTGCCGACCGCCGTGCAAGTTACGAAGTGTCACGGAGAAGGGTTGGTCGGTTTTCACACCGAGTTGCTGGCTGGTGATCTGCCAGTTTTGCGCGGCTTTGTCGCTGTCGAGCAGGACGTAATCCCAAGCCATGGCGTGAGAGGCGGACAGCGCGCCAAGGACAACGAGGAGTTTGAGCGAGGTCATGGGGAAAGCCTTTCTTGGAATTGTGCATTTTTTATAGCGCCGATGAAACGATTCAGCAAGCATAAAAAGCTTACGCCCGAGCCTTCCCAAGCCAATTAAAATTGACCTTATGCAACCTCCGCACGCTTACGTTAGTCTCATAAGGCTTGAACCTCCGGCAGATTGACGGCGATATCATGATGACATTAAGGTCGCCCGCTAAATGCAGGAGCAAGTACAGACACATTTGTCTGTCATTTTTGCGCAACGGATCGTATGGAGTTTGAATGCGCGGGGCACTATTACGCAGCGGTAAGAGCGGGTCATTCACTGCCCTCGGTGAAACAGGTCAACCGGTCTACCGGGCGGCTCTGCAATTGCGCGAAGCCATTCGCCGCAAGAACCCCGATTTGGTCGATCATCTGGCCATCCCTCAAAGCGATGAACTCGGCAACCAGATCGATTGGTACAGCGCCCTCGACGGCGATGTGATCCCGTGGAGCAGCGCGACCGAAGAAGAGCGCGCCCCTGCCCGGCGCCAACTTGAAGCCCTCAAGACTGCACTCGAGGAATTGAGCCAGCGTTTCCTGGGCACTGATCCCGGTGAACAGCAGCAAGGCGACAAAGCCGTGTTCGGCAAGTTGCTCAAGCGCGTCATTCATATCCCTGACGAAAACTTCGTCTACCTGGTGCAAGGCAAACCGGTGCTGACCTTTTGGGGTTTCGAGCACGCCGGTACCGACCTCAATCGCGATCCCCTGCACTGCCTCTATCAGGCTCCGCCGCTGCCACCCGTGGTTGAAGCGCCTGTTGTTGCGCCCGTCGTGCCGGTGGTGGCTCGTCCGTGGTGGCGTCGCTGGTGGTGGCTGTTGCTGCCGCTCCTGCTGCTCCTTTTGTGGCTGTTGCTCGGCCTGCGCGGTTGCGTCCCGATTCCATTAGTGGCGGTGGACCTGCTGCCTGAGGGCATCGTTCCGGTGGAAAAACAACTGGAAGAGCCGCAACTGCCCGGCAATGTCACGACGCTCAATGGCGTTCCGGTGACAGGCTCCGTTATAGGCTCCACCACTGGAACGGGCACCGCCGTGACCGGAGCCCAAGGCGTGGAATCGCCGGCCGTCGAGGGTAACGAGGCTGACGCAGCACCCGCCGACTTGACCAAAGACCCAGCCAAAGACCCGGCAGCCGAAAACAGAACTGCGCCACCCGAAAACAAAACCGCGCCGCCGAATGTCACATCGCCCGAGGCAGAAAAATCCGCCGCCACAAAACCCGGCCCTCCCCTGAGCATCCCGCCAGACGCCGCCGACGGTGCCGCCAAGTTCCTCGACGGTCAGTACCGCGCAGGAGCTGGTATTCAGGATCGCCGAACCGGCAAACCGCTGCGTCTGGAATACCAGCTCAAGGACGGTAAGGGCCAAGTCACCGTACACCAGGCCGACGGCTCGAAATGTAGCGGGCCGGTGAGCGCTACTATGAAGGGTGGCAGCCTGGCCATTGACAGCCAGGGCCAGGCCGTTTGCGGCGATGGCAGCACTTACGACATGCCCAAGGTCAACTGCCGCAAAGGGGCGACCACTGTCGCGGACTGCACCGGCGGTTACGGAAAAGAACAATTCCCCATGTCCATGCGGCAAGTGGCCGAATAAAAACGGAATAACCCGACATGTTGCCTGAAGTCACTCAATTCGAAGACACCGTCACGCTGGTCAGCGACACCGGCATCCAGTTCATGGATTTCGCCCTGCGCCTGGATCCCCGCAAGGAACCGGCGGGCGAGTTCGCACCGATGATCAGCGGGCTGATCTGCCGCCTGGCGTACAACGAAGAGAAAGACTTCTTTTTCTACGAGCCCGAACCGGAAAAGGTCGAAAAAGCCAAACCTGCGTTCAGCGTCGACATGAAAAGCAGCCTCGATTTGCTCGACGGTATCTGGCTGCCGACCCCATTTTTCCGCTTCATGCCGCCGCATCGCTTCGACGAAGGCCCGACCAACTGGTCGCGCATGCGCTTGGTGAAACTGGCGACTCCCGACATCGACGGTAACACCCACCGCCTGACGATGGCGTTCGACAGCCGTGTGATGCCCAAGCGTGACGGCACTGCATATCTGGCGCCAAACGAAGAAGACATCAGCTCCGGCGTGTCTTTCAAACTGGCGACCAAGGCTAGCGAAACCCGCTGGTTTCTGGCGCAGCCGTGGGTCAACGAGTGGTTGCTGGAAGTGTTCAATGAGGGCAATGCCCACCGTTCGCGCGCAGAGTTGGACATCGATATCCGCGCTAACTATCACCTGGCGCACTACCTCAACTTGCTCAGCCTGTTGAGCAAACCGTCAGCCGCCCAGCAGTCGAAGGCCCGGGCGAAAGTTGAAATCCCCGAGCTGAAAGTGGTCGCCAACGACAGCAATGGCCTGGTCAAACCGATTCCGGTGGACCTGGTGCTGGATGTCGGCAACTCACGCACCTGCGGCATCCTGATCGAAAACCACGGTCAGGCCGGCTCCGGGCTGAAGCAGAATTACGTGCTGGAACTGCGCGACCTGATCACCCCCGAACACACCTACAACCTGCCGTTCGAAAGCCGCGTAGAGTTCTCCCAAGCGTACTTCGGCAAGGACCACTGCTCGGTCAAGAGCGGTCGTCACGATGCGTTCCAATGGGCGACGATTGCCCGTGTCGGCAATGAGGCCAGTCGTCTGGCCAGTCGTCGTCGCGGCACCGAAGGCTCCACTGGCCTGTCCAGCCCGAAACGCTATCTGTGGGACGAAAACGCCTATGGCCACGGCTGGCGTTTCAACTGCTCGTACATAAAGACCGACAACGAGCCGTACGCCACCGCCACGCCGTTCTCGCATCTGATCAACGAAACCGGCGAGGCGCTATACAGCCTCGAAGAAGACGATCGTCTGCCGGTGTTCATGCCGCGTTATTCACGCAGCTCGCTAATGACCTTCATGCTCGCCGAAGTGCTGGCCCAGGCGCTGTCGCAAATCAACAGCCCGGCCCAGCGCTCGCGCCAGGGTCACACCCGCGTGCCGCGCCAGCTCAACAGCATTACCCTGACCGTGCCGCCGGGCATGCCACAGGCCGAGCGCAGCATCCTCAACGAACGCATGCTGCAAGCCATCGGCCTGGTGTGGAAAAGCCTCGGCTGGCATGCCGGCGAGGAAGATCCACATCAGGATCAGGCCGTCAGCCCGTGCACGCCGATTCCGAGTATCCGCGTGGAATGGGACGAAGCGTCCTGCGGCCAGTTGGTGTACCTGTACACCGAGGTCAACGAGAACTTCGCCGGTCACCCGGAGGAGTTTTTTGACACCATCGCCCGGCCGGACAAGGTCGACCGCCAACGCATCACCCTCGCGACCATCGACATCGGCGGCGGCACCACCGACCTGGTGATCACCGACTATCGCCTCGACCGCGCGGGTAATACCGGCAGCGGCAGCAACGTGCACATCGTGCCCGAACAGCGTTTTCGCGATGGCTTCAAAGTGGCCGGCGACGACATCCTGCTGGACGTGATTCAGGACTTCGTCCTGCCGAGTTTCGAAAAAGCCTTGCAGAACGCTGGCGTGAAAGCCGCGGATTCGCTGATGTCACGGCTGTGTGGCGATGAATCGGTCAGCGCCCAGGACATGATCCTGCGTCAGCAATTGAACCTCCAGGTGTTCGCCCCGCTGGGCCTGGCGCTACTCAAGGCGTACGAGCATTACGATCCGCAGGTCCCGCAAGAAGTCACCCCGCAAAGCTACCGCCAATTGCTCGGTGACAACGCAATCAGCCAGACCGTACTCGACTACGTCAATGCCGCCGTGCGTCGCGATGTCGGCGGTCAGAGCGGTTTCGACCTGTATGCCGCGCCGATCAGCTTCGACCTGCAAAAGCTCCACGCCGCGTTCCTCAACGACCAGATCAACATCACCAAGATCCTTGGTGCGCTGTGTGAAGTGGTCGCGCATTACCCGTGTGATGTCTTGCTGCTGACCGGCCGCCCTTCGCGCCTGCCCGGCATCCAGGCGTTCATTCGCAAGGTGTTGCCGCTGCCACCGGGGCGCATTCTGGCGCTGCAAAACTACCGCACCGGCGGCTGGTATCCATTTCACAAGAACGGCCGGATCGACGACCCGAAAAGCACCGCCTCGGTCGGCGCCATGCTCTGCCTTTTGTGCGCCAACCACAGCGTGCCGAACTTCTACTTCCGGGCATCGGCGCTCAAGCCGTATTCGACGGTCAAGCACATCGGCGTCATCGACCTGAACAACGTGATCAAGGATGCCGACGTGCTGTACCGCGACATCCAGTCCGAAGACTACAAAATAAAGCTGCCGGAAATCGGCACGGGCGACGCCGCCGACACGCCACAGCTGGAAATGCGCGGCGATCTGCGCCTCGGTTTCCGCCAGTTGGCCGCCGACCGCTGGGCCGCCTCGCCGCTGTACACCTTGCGGTTCACCAAGGCGGGTCGGGAGAAGTTTTCCCGCGCAATCGGTGAAAACGGCAGCGCCCCGCTGCTCAAGGTGCGGTTTGAGGTCAAACCGGCAGACAAATACACGCGCAAGCAGGATCTGGTCAGCGACCGCCTCTCGGTTCGCGACATCGAATCCAACAGTAACAACGTCAACTTCAACCCGCGCAGCGACCTCGAGCTGGAACTCAACACCATGCTCGACGCCGGCCTGAGCGAGACCAAGTACTGGCTCGACAGTGGAAGTGTGAAACGCAAATGAAAGACCTGACCCCCGATCAAACTCAGCTCTCTGCCAGTTGGGCCGCTGTTTATGAAGGCGCCGGTCAGGCGCTGGACTGGATAGGCCAGACGCGCGGCAATGCGCCGCGCCTGGACAGCGAAGCCGACAACCTGAACATCCGCCTGCACCGCGCCCGCAACCTGGCTCAAAGCCTCGGTCGCGTGGCCTGCACGCCGATGACCATTGGCTTTTTCGGTTTGTCCCAGGCCGGCAAGTCCTACCTGATTTCGGCCCTCGCCGCCGGTCAGAACGGCAAACTGGAAACCGATTTCGGCGGCCAGCACCTGGACTTCATCAAGCACATCAACCCGGTGGGTGGTGGCAAGGAAGCCACCGGCCTGGTGACGCGCTTCAGCCGTCGAGCGACGGAAAGTCAAGACAAGGACTTCCCGGTAGAACTCACGCTGTTCAAGGAAATCGAGCTGGCGAAGATTCTCGCCAACGCCTGGTTCAAGGATTTCGACCTTGAGCGGATTTCCTACGAGATCGACGAAGAGCGCATCCAGCGCGTGCTCAAACCGCTCGAAGGCCGCGAAACCGGCCCGCTGCAAACGGGGGTCAATGCTGACGATCTGGTGTCGCTGTGGGATTACCTGCGCGACAACTTCCGCAACTCGGTGAAGAAGCTTGAGCACCTGTACTGGCCAAAAGCGTTGCAATTGGCGCCACGCCTGAATTTCCAGGAACGGGCCGAGCTGTTTTCGATCCTCTGGGGTGAGCAAAGCGAGTTGACGCGCGTGTACCAGCAACTGGCCGGCGCGCTGCACAGGCTGGGTCTGCCCGAGACCGTGTTCGCACCGTTGAAGGCCTTGGTGAGTTTCGAAAACGACACCTACAGCCAGCGCGACAGCATCATGAACGTCGACATCCTCGAACGCTTCGGCAGCCCGCTGGACTTGCCGATCGATGTTCGACCGCTGGTTGGCGATCGCCTGCAAAACAGTCAGGCGATTCCGGTCGCGCAACTGGCGGCACTGACCGCCGAAATGACCTTCCGCCTGATCGAAGCGCCGGTAGATGACATCGTCAATCAGGTCGACCTGCTGGATTTCCCCGGTTATCGCGGGCGCCAGAAGCTGCACGAGATCGCCGATTCCAACGACCCGCAATCCACCACCAAGGACAACTCCGTTTCCCAGCTGATCCTGCGCGGCAAGGTCGCCTACCTGTTCGAACGCTACACCGACAACCAGGAAATGAACGCGCTGGTGGTCTGCACAGGCTCGACCAAGCAGAGCGACGTCAACGACGTGGGCCCGGTGCTGACCCGCTGGATCGAAAAGACCCAGGGCGCCGACTCGGCTGCTCGCAGCAAACGCGACACCGGTCTGATCTGGGCGCTGACCATGCTCGACCTGCGCATCACCAACTCCCTGAGCCTGACGCCTGATCAGTACGACGAGAG
The DNA here is from genome assembly GCF_019955895.1 of Pseudomonas sp. GL-B-12. Taxonomy (NCBI): domain Bacteria; kingdom Pseudomonadati; phylum Pseudomonadota; class Gammaproteobacteria; order Pseudomonadales; family Pseudomonadaceae; genus Pseudomonas; species Pseudomonas sp. GL-B-12. The sequence continues at coordinate 288,898 of NZ_JAHBCX010000022.1, read as the reverse complement.
CTGGAACGGCATGGTCAAGCTGACCATGCTGGAGCGCTTCGGCAGCTTGAGCTGGATGAACGACTGGGCCGGCACACCGTTCCAGAACACCTACCTGGTGCGCAAACCGCGTATGGACGCGGCGTTCATCGGGCAAGACGCGACCGGTGCGGAAACCGGCCTCAATGACATCTATCAGGAACGTGTCAGCGCGTTGGGCACCAGCTTCGCAAGCAACGCTCTGGTGTGCAAACACATCAAGAGCCCGGCCAACGCCTGGGCAGAAATGCTGCGCAACGATGACGGTGGCATCAGCCACTTCAGCGGCAGCTTCAAAGGTGTGGCCAATATCGAATTCAAATTGCAGCGTATCCGCGAGCAATTGAGCGAATGCCTCGAAGGCCTGACCACTCACGGTCTGAACACCTGGTACCACGCTGATGACGACGGCGCCGCAGCCGCCAAGAAAGCCAAGGCGCAAATGATTCTGACGGGCCTGGGCCGTCGCCCGGCGGTACTTGGCGAATTGATCGATCAACTCGACATGCCGAGCGAAGAGGTGCGCGACCTGTACCTCAGCGGCGTGTACGAAACCGATGACGAGCCGGCCGTGAACGACGAACCGATCGCCCCGACACCGAGCCAGAGTCTCTACGGAAACGACGCCGGTTTCGATTTCGATTTCAGTGATGACCTGAGCCACGACGCGCCAGTCAGCAGCAAAACCGGCGCCCCGGCGCCCGAACTGCAAAGCAACGAGCACCGTTTTGCCAAAGCGGCCTTCAAGGCTTGGATCGCGCACCTGCGTGAACTGACCACCCGGCAAAGCCTGCTCAACCTGCTGGGGCTGGAAAAGGCCTTGCTGGAAGCGGTGGTCGATGAACTGATCACCGCCGGCTATCGCCAGGACTTGCCGGGGCAACTGAGCCGCGCCGTCCTCAAGCGTGCACAAAGTGGCGCGCGGCGCGATCAACTGGTCGAACGCCAGGTATTGGAAGTGCAACGTGTGCTGCGCGATTTCGTGTCCTGGTTCGGCTACCTCCAGAAGCCGGTGAACGAGCGCCCGAACAGCCGCGCCGGAGCCAAGGCGCCTTTATTTTCGTTCTACGCCGACATTGGCCCGGGACAAGTGCCCGTGCTGCCGGCGCAACCGGCCAATCAGGCACAGCTGTATCTCGGCGACTGGCTTTCGGGCCTGGCCTACATCACGCAGGACAATGCCGGCCATGGGGCCGGACGTGAAATCACCCCTGAACAGAACGAACGGCTGGGCCAAGTGCTCACAGCCTTCGCAGCGAGATAAGCAATGCCAATTCGTGTCGACCTGCTCGCGTTAGAGCCCAATGTGCCTGGCCAGGCCCGCCTCACTGTGAAGAAATGGCAGGGTGGCGAGGAACAGCTGGAGTTTTCCATTCAGCGCAACCAGGACGGTTTTTACCTTCAGGACCACAAGGCGTGGAGCAACAATCCATTCTGGTTCAAGGTCTCGCGTTTCAACCACACGGCCAACGGCGAAGCTTTGGAAACGCAGGTCGGCCCGGGCGTGGTCGACCCGCTGCTGGAAGGCGGCGCCAACTCGCAATTCCAGATCGAACTGCGCGAACAGAGCCAAGGCCACGCCGACAAAGGCGTGGTTCGGCCAGGCGTCGGCTTGCTGCCGTCCACGGCCGGCGGCCAGACACGCTCGACTTACGGCGGTGCCGAACTGACGGCGCCGAGCGTACCTGCACCGGAGATCCCGGAGCTGCCTGAACTGACCCTGTCTACCGCCGAGCCAGAAGTGGAGTTGGAGTCGGTACTCACCGAGCCCGCCTATACGCGGCCTCCCGCACCGGTGAAGAAAAGCAACAAAGGCCTGATCGGTCTGTTGATTGTGGTGTTGCTGCTGGCGGCGGGCGCAGGATTCTGGTTCTACAAACGTCCCCCGGCCCCTGCGGTTGCAGCCACTGCCGCCGCACCCGCCGGCGCCGACGCTCAAGCCTGCACCCTCGACAGCATGAACAGCCTGCCCGAGTTGACCTTCGTCCAGACTTGCATCAAGGCTGCGCCCGACAGTGCCAGGTTGCTGGAGATCATCAACCAGGCCAAGGCCGGCAAGCACTGCGGCGTCGCCCAGCGCCTGTACGCCAACCGTGCCCAGGCCGGTGACGCTCTGATCGCCAACGCCTATGCCCGCGAATACGACCCTAAATACCTGAAGGCCAGCGAGTGCTTCCCGGCCGCGGATAACGCCACCGCCGCCTACTGGTATGAAACCATCCTCACCCAGGACCCGAACAACGCCGAAGCCAAGCAGCGCTTCGAGGAGTTGCAGAAGTGATGCGTTCGCCCATGAGTCGATTCCTGCTGAGCGGTGCCGCATTACTGGCGCTGTGCATCAGCCCGCTGTCCCAGGCCGATGACAAACCGCTGATCCAGGCCGGTAAAAAGACCCTGTTCCAACGCGTGCTGACCACGCCGGGCTGCAAAATCAGCCCGGCGGCGGGCGGTGCGTCAGGCGACGCACAACCGGTCTTCAGCCGCTTTTATGTGTACGAGCGCGCGCAAGCAAACAACGCCGAGTGGCTGAAAGTCGGCCCCGACAGCTACGGAAAAACCATTGGCTGGCTGCCTGCCAGCTGCACCACCGACTGGAAGATGCAGCTGACGCTGGCTTTCACCAACCCGGCCAACCGCGACCGCCTGCTGTTCTTCAAGGACCGCGCCACCGTCGAAGGCATTCTTGATGCACCGGACCCGGTCAGCAAAGTCGCGCCGCTGCGGGCCACGCTGAAAAAGGGCCAGCAAGCACCGGGCGTACTGGCTGAAGAACCGGAATACTTCGTCGACCTGCAAAAGCAGTTTTACCTGCTGCCGGTGCTCAGTGGCGAAGAAGTCATGACCGAAAGCGGTTTCCGCACGCGCCTGCTCAACGTCGCCTCCGTCAGCAAGCCGGATGACAAGAACGCCAAGGGCGGTGCTGCAAACAGCGCTGCCGGCAGCAAGGAAGCCGAAGAGAAAAAGGCCAACCAGCTGAAGGAATTCAGTGCGGCCGTAGTATTTGTCATCGACTCGACGATCTCTATGGACCCCTACATCGACCGCACCCGCGAGGCGATCCGCAAGGTTTACCAGAAGATCGAAGCGCAGAATCTCGGCAAACAGGTCAAATTCGGCCTGGTGGCTTTCCGCTCCAACACCCAGGCGGTGCCGGGGCTGGAATACACCACCAAGATGTACGCCGACCCGACACAGGTGAAAGACAGCGCCGACTTTTTCGCCAAGATCGCCGACCTCAAACAAGCCACCGTGTCGAGCAGCACCTTCGATGAAGACTCGTTTGCCGGCGTCATGGAGAGCATCGACAAGGTCGATTGGAGCCAGTTCGGCGCACGCTACGTGGTGCTGATCACCGATGCAGGCGCCATCGAAGGCGACGACAAGCTGTCGAAGACCGGTTTGAGCGCCGCACAGGTGCGTATCGAAGCCGCCAACCCGGGCGTGGCGATTTACACCCTGCACCTGAAAACCCCGGCCGGGGCCAAGGACCACGCCAAGGCCGAGGCGCAGTACCAGAACCTGTCGACCTACCCGGGCACCAACACCTCGCTGTACTACCCGGTGAACGCTGGCGATGTGCAGGAATTCGGGCGCAAGGTCGACGCACTGGCCGGGGCGATCACTACACAAGTCAAAGCCGCCTACATGGGAGAAGACGCCATCGGCAGTGCGGCGAACGCCAAGCAGGACCCGGCCGAGAAAAAAATGCTCGAAGACGCGGCGCTGATCGGTCACGCCATGCAACTCGCCTATCTCGGCGAGAAGACCAACAGCAAAGCCCCGCCAGTGTTCAAGGCATGGATCACCGACCGCGACCTGATCAAGCAGAACATCCCGACCACCGACGTGCGGGTGCTGCTGACCAAGTCACAGCTCAGCGACTTGAGCGACGTGATGAAGCAGATTCTCGATGCCGCCAACGAAGGCCTGATTTCGCCGACGGAAATGTTCGATCGCCTGCGCTCGGTGGCGGCGACCATGGGCGCCGATCCCAATCAGCTCAAACAGAACAGCAACGCCAAACTGGCGGACATGGGCGTCCTCGGTGAATACCTCGAAGACCTGCCCTATCAGAGTGAAGTGCTGAACCTGGATGAAGAGACCTGGAAGAGCTGGGATGGTCTGGCACAAGAAAAATTCATCCGCACACTGAACACCAAACTGCGGCATTACCAGCGTTACAACGCCGATGTCGACCGTTGGGTAGCTTTAGCCAAAGACAGCGATGCGCGGGACAACGTCTACCCCGTGCCACTGGAAATGATGCCTTAACGAGACGCCCATGCTCGATATCAAGAACCTGCTGGTGCGCCGTGGTGAAGGCGCACAGGCTCATCACGTGCGACTGCCGCACTTGCGGATCGGCGCCGGAGAAATCCTCGCCATCACCGGTGAGAGCGGCAGCGGCAAAAGCACGTTGCTCGAAGCCATCGGCCTGTTGCTCGCGCCGGTGGAACTCGAGCGCTTCCGGCTGGGCCCGACGTACGCTCAGGATATCGCCCAACTGCTGGCCACTGACGACCAGCCTGCTCTTGCAGCGGTGCGTTCACGGCATTTGGGATTCATTTTGCAGAGCGGCGGCTTGCTGCCGTTCCTGAGCGTGCGAGACAACATCAGCCTGCCGCGCCGTTTGCTCGGTATGCCGGCGAAGAGCGATCACATCGACCACGCCGTTGACGTGTTGCGCCTGCAAGGGTTGCTGGATAAACAACCTCAGGCCTTGTCGATTGGCGAACGCCAGCGCGTTGCCTGCGTTCGGGCAATTGCCCATGAACCGCTGCTGCTGTTGGCCGACGAGCCGACCGCCGCGCTCGACCCTCACAGTGCCCGGCGTTTGTTCGAGTTGCTCCTGAGCCTGGTGTCGAGCATGGGCCTGAGTGCACTCGTTGTATCCCATGACTGGGCCCTGCTGAAGGATTTCGGCTTGCCGCGACTCGGCGCTATCAGCCATCAGGGAGAGACTCTGTTTGAACCGATGGACTGATCGCTTGCGCCTGCTGGGCTCACTGGCACTGCAAGACCTCTGGCACGACCGCAAGGTCTCGCTGTGTATCGCCGCCTCCCTGGTGGCGGTGATCGCGCCGTTGTTGTTGCTGTTCGGGCTCAAACACGGGGTGGTCAGCCAGCTGCAGGACGAACTGCTGCGCGACCCGCGCAACCTTGAAGTGAAGATGCTCAGCAACGGCAACTACGACACGGCCTGGATCGAGCGTTTACGCCTGCGCCCCGAGACCGGTTTTGCCCTCGGCCAGACCCGCTCGCTCAATACCCAGGCTGACCTGCTGATCGGCATGCAACGGTTTGTCGAAGGCGCGGAAATCATCGCCACTGAGCCCGGCGACCCACAACTGAACCTGGCACCACTCAACCCCGTCGGCAATCAAGTGATCCTCAGCGCCAGCGCAGCGCAACGCTTGCAGGCCAAGGCCGGCGACAGCGTGCAGCTGCGGGCCTTGCGCCGCCTGGAAGGTGTCAATGAACGCGGCGAGATGACGCTGACGGTACTGGCCGTGCTCGACGGTGCCCGCTTCGGTCGCGCTGCCGGGTTTGTCGCCCCGCCGCTGCTGCTGGATCTGGAGCGCTTTCGCGACGGTTATCAGGTCAGTGGGTTCGGCGTTGACACCGGCAAGCCTCAGGGTAATCTGCAACCGCTGTATGCCCGCGCCCGCGTGTATGCGCGCGACATCGATCAGGTCGCACCGCTGGAACACTGGCTCAACGAACAACACATCGAAACTTCGAGTCGACTGGCCGACATCGACAACGTCAAAGCCATCAACCATGTGCTGGGGCTGATCTTCGGTGTGATCGCTGTGGCGGCACTTATCGGCTGCGTGGCGTCGATGGTCGGTGCGTTCCTGGCCAACATCGACCGTAAACGCAAAAGCCTGGCGGTCCTGCGTCTGCTGGGTTTCAAACGCAGGGCTGTCGGCGGTTTCGTGATTCTGCAAGCGCTTGCGCTGAGCCTGGCCGGCTACGTTGGCGGGCTGGGGTTTTATGCCGTTGGCAGTCATTTGTTCGACTACTTGCTCGGCAGCAGTCGGGCCACCGGTACCTTTGTTTGCCACATCACTGTTTGGCATGGCCTGGCCGCCCTGCTCCTGACCTTTTTGGTCGCTGCACTGGTGGCCGTGATCGGCGCCCTGCGAGCCATCAACATCCAACCTGCGGAGAGTCTGCGTGAGCTATAAACGTTTTGGCTTGCTGTTACCCCTGAGCCTCGGCTACTTGCTCGACGCCTCGGCGGCGGGCTGGGAAGAGAAGTATTACAACCCGATGCCCGAGGCTAGCGACGTCGTGCTGCCGATGCCCTGCGAAGGCTCTATGGTGTTTCGCAAGGTGTTCATTCCGGTCGCAGGTCCCCTGGATGACTACCCAATCAACATCGGTCAGGACGGCGCGGAATACGGCTATGTCGAACAGACCCGTCCGACCTTTATCGCCGGCAGTTTTACCGGGGCCAAGAACGACAAATCCCGCTACTACCTGATGGCCAAGTACGAGATGAGTCAACTGCAATACGCCGCGCTGACCGAAGCAACCTGCCCCACCGCCGCCACCAAGATGCGCTTGCCGCAAACGGCGATCAGCTGGGTGCAAGCCATCGAAGCCGCCGACAAGTACAACCTGTGGCTGCGCAAAAACGCCGCCGGCAAGCTGCCCAAGGAAGACGGCGCGCAAGGCTTTCTGCGCCTGCCAACCGAAGTCGAATGGGAGTTCGCCGCGCGCGGCGGGCTGGAAGTCGGTGCCGCTGAATTCCGCGACACGCACTACCCGATGCCAGAAGGCATCAACGCCTACGAGTGGTTCGCCGGGGCGCAATCGTCCAACGGCAAAGTGCAATTGACCGGTCTGCAAAAGCCCAACCCGCTGGGCCTGCATGACATGCTCGGTAACGTCGACGAAATGATGTTCGAGCCGTTTCGCCTGAACAAACTCGACCGCCAGCACGGTCAGGCCGGCGGCTACGTCGTCCGTGGCGGCAACTACCTGACCGCGCAGGCCGACCTGCGTACGGCATTGCGCCAGGAAGAGCCTTATTACAACGCCGAAGGCCAGGTGAAAAACAAGACCACCGGCCTGCGCTTGGTCATGGTCTCACCGACCCTCACCTCTCGCGAACGGGTCGCCAGCATCGAAAGCAGCTGGAAGAAACTCGGCACCGGCAGCAAGGAAGCCGAATCCGCCGACAAAGGCACCGTACAATCCCTGAACAGCCTCGCCTCGGGCGTCGAAGACAAAGCGCTCAAGGAAAAACTCCAGGCCCTGGAAAACCAGCTGCGTGCCAGCAACCAGCAGCAGGAAGAAACCCGCGACCAGGCGATCCGCGCCAGCCTCAACCTGGGTGCGTTCCTGTGCACCAAGATGCTCGACGACGGCCAATACGTGGACTTCCTGCAAAAGAACTACAAGCTCAACTGCGAAAGCGCAGACAAAGACGCCAGTTGCGACATGCGTAAAGGCAAGCTCGAGGAGCAAAAGGATCGCCTGCACAAACTCAGCCGTTACTACGCCAGCAGCCTGGTGGAGTCGGCTACCTTGTACGGCCAGCCACTGCTTGAAACGCAAGTCCCGGTGATGGAAGAAATCATGACCCGCAACAAACAGCTGCAAGACCTCAAACCTTACTTGCGCACCCACTGGGCCAATCAGAAGGCGTTCCTGCAAAAGCAGAAGATCGACACTGAAGCCTGGCTGACCAGTTGCAAAACCGTCACTCAATAACAACGCGTCAACACCGTTACCTAGGAGTTTCACCATGTCGCGCAGCCTTTGGACTCGCTTCAAGCTACAGATCGCTTTCGTTGTTGCCGGCAGCCTGCTAATGACCGGTTGCGCCAACACCGGCAGCTCTATGCTCGGCGAAGGCGAAGGCGACGGTGCCGACCCGCGCCTGACCCAGGGCAATGACGCAGAGTTCTTCAGCAAGTCCGGATACCAGGCCTGCGCCGTCGGCGCCGGTGTCGGCATCCTCGCTTGCGCGCTGTCCAACAGCAACAACAAAACCGTGTGCGTCATCGCCGCCGGTATTACCGCATGTGGCGTGGCCATGGGCGCTAACTATTACCTGGATCAACGTCGCGCCGAATACGCCGACACCACCACCCGTTTGGCGAAGATGAACAGCGACGTCGAACAAGACACGCAGAACGTGATCGCCCGTACCGCGACCGCTCAGCAAGTGATCAATGATGATCAGGCACAAATCGCCCAGATCAAAAAGGACATCGCCAACAAGAAAGTCGACAAGAGCAGGGCTCAGGCGCAAATCGCCGGGATCGATTCGGACATCGCGCGCCTGCGTAAGGACCTGGCCAACATGCGTACCAAAGTCACCGAGTACAGCAAAGTGGCAGACGCCGAGCGCTCACAAGGCACCAGCGCCGAGATCAGGCAGGTGGACATGAACATTCAGAGAATGAATCAGAAAGTCGTCAGCCTGCAGAAGGAAGTCGACGCTCTGTACAGCCAACGCTCCGCAATCACACTGGGCTGACACATGACGCTACGACAACTGATGGTCTTCACTGCCGTCCTGGCCCTGAGCGGTTGCGCGACTCAGCCCGGCGAATGCGATCCGACCAATCGCGACAGCAGCATGCTGACCAAGATGAATTGCGACTACTCCGGTGGTTACAGCGATCAGGTCAAGCAGAAGGAACTGGCCCTGAGCGAGTCCCGGCAGCAAAACGCAATGTTCCGTCAGGTGTACGAGAACATTCAGGCCCAGCAACTCAGCACCAAGACCGATCTGGCCAGCCAGCAGAAATCCCAGGCGGCGCTGAATCAGTCGCTGACGCAACTGCTGAACTCGCTCAAGGCCCGGCATGGCAATGAAGCCCAAGTGCAGAAGCAGATTGCCGACCTCGAGAAACAGCTCAAGGCTTCGCAAGCGGCACCAACGACCAAATCAACGCCAGCGACGCTGGCGGCCAAGCAGCAAGAGCTGAAAACGTTGCAGAAGAAGGTTAATCAGCTGCAATTCAGCCTCGGCTACGAAGAGTAACTTTTCACCCCGCAGGGCATCCCGATGGATGCCTGCACTTTTTCAGGAATCGTCGTCATGCAGCGGGTCATCAGGGATGCGCAAGCCACATCGGAGGGGATGAGTGCGCTGCAAGCCAAAGTCGCCCTCATCCAGAAACACTTTCCGCCGACCGTCGCCAGTCTGTTTGCTATCCCGCGGATGGGCAGCGGCGACGTGCTGGAATGGTGGACCGAACTGGGCGGCCAACCCACGCCCTATGGCGACCTCAACGAGGACGCGCAACGACGTTTGCTGGAAACCTATGAAGTGCGACAGACGTCCCTTGGACAGCTGGCGGACGAACTGCAAAAACGCGGTCAACCGACGGTAGCGGATGACCTGCGCAGCCTGCTCGGCACGCCTGAGCTGGACAAACTCTACAGCCTCAACGGTGAGCCTTTGGTGGTGCGCTGGAACCAGCGCCCGCCCAAACCGATCGTGCTGCCGGTGGTACCTCTCGTTCCGGTCGTGCCGCCATCGCGTCGAGGCTGGTGGATCGCGGCGGCCTTGCTCGCGTTGTTGCTGCTGCTTCTGGCGCTCTGGCTCTGGTGGTTCCTGCACCGTGAGCCGGTTGTTGTAGTTCCGCCTGTCGCGCCAGTGGCGCCAGTGGTGACGCCGGTTGAGAAACCGGTTGAGCCTGCCCCCGAGCCTGTCGTGGAACCGGAACCGAAACCTGCTCCGGTACCAGAACCCGCGCCAGAACCGGTACCGGAACCCAAGCCGGTCCCGCCACCAAAACCAGCACCCAAGCCGACCCCGCCACCCAAACCGGTTCCACCACCCAAACCGGTAGTGGCTGCCCCGCCACCAGCCCCGACGCTGGACAACTTCGCATGCCGCAAAACAGCGCCGAACGCAGAGGTCCCGCAATTCGTGGTGGTGCTCGACACCTCGGGTTCGATGGATTTGAACATCAAGTCAGTGAAAGCCGACGAGGACTGGTTCTTCGGTAATGACCTCAACAAGCTCCTGGACCCGAACCGCACCATGCGGCTCACCGCCAGACCCAGCCGCATGGACGTCGCCAAGGACTCGCTGGCCAGCATGATCAACGGGCTGGACCCGAAGATCGACACACGCCTGATCACCTTCGCCGGCTGCGAAAGAACACCGGACCGGGGTGTGTTCAAGTTCGGCGACCGCCCGCGGCTGATCAACGGGATTCGAGGTCTGGTTCCCGACGATGGCACACCGCTGGCCGACAGCCTGGCCCACGCGGCGAGTACCGTCGACGGGCGCAATAACGATGCGGTTATCGTGATGTTTGTCGACGGAGAAGACGGTTGCGGGCAGGACGTTTGCGCGGTATCCCGTCGAATCGCCAAGGAACAACCGCGCCTGCGGGTCAACGTGGTGAAAATCGGTGTTGGCGGCCCGTCACGTTGCATCGCTGAAAACACCGGTGGCCGGGTTTACAACAGCACCAACGCGGCTGAACTGGGCAACCAGTTGAAACAGGCAAGCAAGGAATTATCCAGCAATGCCAAGTGCGATTAGCTTGGGAAAAATGCTGAATTGAGCTGACCCCATTCGCGAGCAGGCTCGCTCCCACAGGGTTTGTGTCGATCACAAATACAGTGTTGGAGCCTGCTCGCGATGGCTATCTCAGAGGCGGCTCAACGAAACCGGTCAACATCATGCCGCAAGTCCGCCGCCAGGCTTTCCAGCCCCCTGGCAGTCACGGCCAAGTTCAATACTTGAGTAATTAATCGGGAGATAGCACAATGCTATATTGATTCAGCTCAGGTGCTCGACCGCCGGTAACTCCATGGCCCGAACCTCACCCAAGAGGAAAACGCTGAGGCGGCGCAAACGCTCACCTCCGGGGCGGGTTTTCGGCCAGACCAGGTAATAATTCTCACCGCTGGCGACGGCTGTCGGCCACGGCAAACTCAGACGTCCCTGCGCAACATCCTCCGCCACCATCAGCAAATCGCCCATGGACACGCCGTAGCCTCGGGCGGCAGCGATCATGCCCAGTTCCAGGGTGTCGAACACCTGCCCGCCCTTGAGCGAGACTTGATCGGTCAGGCCCATGCGCTCCAGCCAGTTGCGCCAGTCACGGCGGTCCGGCGTCGGGTGCAGCAGCTCGGTGCTGGCCAGGCGCGCAACGTCCCACGGTTGATCCTTCAGAAGATTCGGTGCGCCCACCGGAATCAGCTCTTCGGGGAATAGGAAAGTCGCCTCCCAGTCCGGTGGAAAATGCCCGTTGCTGAGGATGACGGCACAGTCGAAGGGTTCGTGATTGAAGTCCACCGTATCGATGTCCATCCAGGCGCTGGTCAATTGCACCTCGTTCCCCGGCTGCAGGTGGCGAAAACGACTGAGCCGCGCCAACAGCCAACGCATGGTCAGGGTCGACGGGGCTTTCATGCGCAGGATGTCGTCCTCGGCGCGCAAGGTGTTGCAGGCTCGCTCAAGGGCAGTGAAGCCTTCGCGAATGCCGGGCAGGATCAGTCGCGCCGACTCGGTCAGTTGCAGGTTGCGGCCACTGCGGTGAAACAAGCGACAGGCAAAATGCTCTTCGAGCGTACGAATATGTCGGCTGACCGCACTTTGGGTAATCGACAGCTCTTCGGCCGCGCGGGTAAACGAGCTGTGCCGTGCCGCCGCTTCGAATGCGCGCAGGGCATACAAGGGAGGAAGACGACGGGACATGTGGAAAGCTCCTACTGCGGGGTTCGCCCACCCTAGCAGAAACTCTCCAGCATGAGTTTGAATCATGCCATCCATCCTTTTTATCCCTTTGTGCAAACCGCGCAGAGCGCCGAGAATTGGTGCTTTCCTGTTCCCTTTAATAATCGAGCGTGATGATCATGCAGCATCCAGCACGTACTGAACTCTGGGCCATCCTGCGGCTGGCGGGGCCGCTGATTGCCTCGCAGTTGGCGCACATGCTGATGGTCCTCACCGACACCCTGATGATGGCGCGCCTGAGTCCCGAGGCACTGGCCGGTGGCGGGCTCGGTGCGGCGACCTATTCGTTCGTGTCGATTTTCTGCATCGGTGTGATCGCGGCGGTAGGTACGCTGGTGGCGATCCGTCAGGGGGCCGGCGATATTGTCGGGGCTACCCGGCTGACCCAGGCCGGGTTGTGGCTGGCATGGCTGATGGCGCTGGTCGCCGGTTTGCTGCTGTGGAACCTCAAACCGGTGCTGCTGCTGTTCGGCCAGACCGAAAGCAACGTCAATGCAGCCGGGCAGTTCTTGATCTTCCTGCCGTTCGCCCTACCCGGCTACCTGAGCTTCATGGCCCTGCGCGGGTTCACCAGCGCCATTGGCCGTGCGACGCCGGTGATGGTCATCAGCCTCGGCGGTACGGTCGCCAACTTCTTGCTCAACTATGCGCTGATTACCGGGATGTTCGGCCTGCCGAAACTGGGGCTGACGGGCATCGGGCTGGTCACGGCGATTGTCGCCAACCTGATGGCACTTGCGCTGGCGTGGCACATTCGTCGGCATCCGGCTTATGAGGCCTATCCGCTGCGCCAGGGCCTGTCGCGGCTGAACCGCCAGTACCTGAAGGAGCTGTGGCGCCTGGGCCTGCCGATTGGCGGTACCTACGCGGTGGAAGTCGGGCTGTTTGCCTTCGCCGCGCTGTGCATGGGCACCATGGGCAGTACGCAACTGGGCGCACACCAGATCGCCCTGCAAATCGTCTCGGTGGCGTTCATGGTCCCGGCGGGTATTTCCTACGCAATCACCATGCGCATCGGCCAGCACTACGGCGCCGGGCAACTGCTGGATGCGCGGCTGGCCGGACGGGTCGGCATTGCGTTCGGGGCGGCGGCGATGCTGTGTTTCGCCATGGTCTTCTGGCTATTACCAAACCAGTTGGTCGGTTTGTTTCTCGACCACAACGACCCGGCGTTTCGCGATGTCATCAACCTTGCCGTGAGCCTGCTGGCGGTGGCAGCATGGTTCGAGCTGTTCGACGGCACGCAAACCATTGCCATGGGCTGCATTCGCGGACTCAAGGATGCCAAGACCACTTTCCTCGTCGGCTTGGGTTGCTACTGGCTGATTGGCGCACCGGCGGCGTGGTGGATGGCGTTCCATCTGAACTGGGGGCCAACAGGTGTCTGGTGGGGCCTGGCGCTGGGGCTGGCGTGTGCGGCGGTGAGCCTGACCCTGGGGTTTGAGTGGAAGATGAAACGGATGATTCGGCGGGAGCCAGCGCAACGGAACGGTTTCACAGCCGCTCAGCCAGACTGAGATCCCCTGTGGGAGCGAGCTTGGTCCGGGCGGCGTTCCGACGATGAGGCCAGGTCAATCAACATCCATGTCGACTGATACACCGCCATCGCGAGCAAGCTCGCTCCCACAGGTTTTGTGCCAACTGAAAAATCGCGGTCAGTTCACGACTTCCAGCACCGGCTGCTGACTGGAGCCAAACGTCAGATACTCCACCAACTCGGCCAGCGGCAATGGCATGCTGATCAAATATCCCTGCACCTGATCGCATTCAAACCCACGCAGCAGATCCAGTTGCTCCGGCGTTTCCACGCCTTCTGCGACTACCTCAAGGTTGAGGTTGTGCGCCAGGTTGATCATCGCGTGGACCAGTTTGCGGTTTTCCTCACGCTGTTCCATGCCGCCGACAAAGCTCTTGTCGATCTTCAGCAAGGTGATCGGCAGGCTGTTGAGGTGTACGAACGACGAGAACCCGGTGCCGAAGTCGTCGAGGGAGAAGCGCACTCCGAGGCGCCCGAGGGCGTCCATGGTCTGCTTGACCAGATCGCTGCGGCGCATCACGGCGGTTTCGGTCAGCTCGAACTCCAGCCACTGCGCCTCGACACCGCGCTCGGCAATCAGGCGACTCAGGGTCGACAGCAACTGGCTGTCCTGGAACTGTCGGAACGACAGGTTGATCGCCATGTGCAACGGCGGCAATCCGAGTTGAAGCAATGCCTGCATGTCGCGCAAGGCCCGGGAAATCACCCAGTAACCCAGCGGAACAATCAGGCCGCTTTGCTCAGCCAGCGGCACGAATTCGCTCGGTGACAGCAAGCCGCGCTCGGCATGCCGCCAGCGCACCAAAGCTTCGAGACCGACGATCTGCCCGTCTTCGAGGTTCAGGCGTGGCTGGTAGTGCAATTCCAGCTCATCGCGACGCAGTGCCCGACGCAGCTCGGTTTCGAGGTCGGCGATGCTGCGGGCATTGCGATTGATGCGTTCGTTGAAAATGTGAAAGGTACAACCCTGGGTGCTTTTGGCCTGCTGCATGGCGATGTGTGCATGCCACATCAGCGGATCCGCACCAGTCTGGGCCCGGGCGTAGGCGATGCCCAGGCTGGAACCGATCAGCAGGCTTTCGCCATCGACCCAATAAGGCTCGGCCAGCGCTTCGCTGATGCGCTCGGCCATCCACTCGGCACGCTGGGGAGCGCGACGGGTGTCGATCAGCAGAGCGAATTCATCACTGCCCAGGCGCGCCAGTTGATCGCCGGCCTCAAGCTGGCTCTTGAGCCGCGCCACCACTTGCAAGATCAGGCGGTCACCGGCCTGATGGCCGAGGGCATCGTTGGCGTAGCGGAAATTGTCGAGGTCGAGATGACCGAGGGCCAGGCCACGACCGCCGTTTTCCGCCAGACGCGCCGTCAGCAGGGTCTGGAAACCCTGGCGGTTGGCGATGCCGGTCAGCGGATCTTGCTCGGCCAGGCGTTGCAGGGTGTTTTCCAGGACGCCCCGCTCGCGCACGTGGCGCAGGCAACGGCGCAACATGCCGGAATCGAGCAGATCGCGCACCAGCCAGTCACTCACACCGTCGGGCGGGGTCAGCGGCTCATGGTCGAGCAGCAACACCGTCGGCAGGCTGCAACGGCCCGGCGCCGGTTGAAGTTGCGGGATGGTCAATAACACCGCGCTGCGGTTGTCATCGAACAGGCTGCTGACCGACTCCCAACTCGGCGCGCTGATGAGAACGGCCGAGCTCCCCATAGGAACCAGACACTCGCGCAACAACGCTGCCCACGCTGGCTCTTCAGCCAGTAGCAGCAAACGCAAGGGTTCGACAGGCGTAGACAAGCTAGCTCCCTAGACTCTGCAAAAATGTAGGCGACGGGCATTATGCCGTTCCGATGACCAATGACAATGACATCAGTTGGCAAAACGAGCCCTTTGTATCCGGAATTACGAACATTAGCCGCAAATTCGTTGCGCATCCTGCGTGAAGGTAACAAAACCGGCGATTACAGATAGCGCGGTACGTCACAAGTCGGACAGAGCAGCACAATTCGCTGAGCCTGTTAAAATGCCGGCCCATTTTGTGACTGACTCCTGAATTTACCTATGTCCCGACTCAATCCCCGGCAGCAAGAAGCCGTGAGCTACGTCGGCGGCCCTCTTTTGGTGCTCGCCGGTGCAGGCTCCGGCAAGACCAGCGTGATCACGCGCAAAATCGCGCACCTGATCCAGAACTGCGGCATTCGCGCCCAGTACATCGTCGCCATGACCTTTACCAACAAGGCCGCCCGCGAAATGAAGGAACGGGTCGGCACCCTGCTGCGTGCCGGTGAAGGTCGCGGGCTGACGGTCTGCACGTTCCACAACCTGGGCCTGAACATCATCCGCAAAGAGCACGTGCGGCTGGGTTACAAGCCGGGCTTCTCGATCTTCGACGAGACCGACGTCAAGGCCTTGATGACCGACATCATGCAGAAGGAATACTCGGGCGACGACGGCGTCGACGAGATCAAGAACATGATCGGCGCCTGGAAAAACGACCTGATCCTGCCGGCCCAGGCCCTGGAAAACGCGCGCAACCCCAAGGAGCAGACCGCCGCCATCGTCTACACCCACTATCAACGCACGCTCAAGGCGTTCAACGCGGTGGACTTCGACGACCTGATCCTGCTGCCGGTGAAGCTGTTCGAAGAGCATGCCGACATCCTGGAAAAGTGGCAGAACAAGGTGCGTTACCTGCTGGTAGACGAATACCAGGACACCAACGCCAGCCAGTATTTGCTGGTGAAAATGCTCATCGGCAAACGCAACCAGTTCACCGTGGTAGGCGACGACGACCAGTCGATCTACGCCTGGCGCGGTGCTCGCCCGGAAAACCTGATGCTGCTCAAGGACGACTACCCGTCCTTGAAAGTGGTGATGCTGGAGCAGAATTACCGCTCCACCAGCCGCATCCTGCGCTGCGCCAACGTGCTGATTTCGAACAACCCACACGAATTCGAAAAGCAGCTGTGGAGTGAAATGGGCCACGGCGACGAGATCCGCGTGATCCGTTGCCGCAACGAGGACGCCGAGGCCGAGCGCGTGGCCATGGAAATCCTCAGCCTGCACTTGCGCACCGACCGCCCGTACAGCGATTTCGCGATCCTGTATCGCGGCAACTACCAGGCCAAGCTGATCGAACTGAAGTTGCAGCATCACCAGGTGCCGTATCGCCTGTCCGGCGGCAACAGCTTTTTCGGGCGTCAGGAAGTAAAAGACCTGATGGCCTACTTCCGCCTGATCGTGAACCCGGACGACGACAACGCGTTCCTGCGGGTGATCAACGTGCCGCGCCGCGAGATCGGCTCGACCACGCTGGAGAAGCTGGGCAACTATGCGACCGAGCGCAAGATCTCGATGTACGCCGCCACCGACGAGATGGGTTTGGGCGAGCATCTGGACAGCCGCTTCACCGATCGCCTGTCGCGCTTCAAGCGCTTCATGGACAGGGTGCGCGAGCAGTGCGCCGGCGAAGACCCGATCTCGGCCCTGCGCAGCATGGTCATGGACATCGACTACGAGAACTGGCTGCGCACCAACAGCTCCAGCGACAAGGCCGCCGACTACCGCATGGGTAACGTCTGGTTCCTGATCGAGGCGCTGAAGAACACCCTGGAAAAAGACGAAGAAGGCGAGATGACCGTCGAGGACGCCATCGGCAAACTCGTCCTGCGCGACATGCTCGAGCGCCAGCAGGAAGAGGAAGACGGCGCCGAGGGCGTGCAGATGATGACCTTGCATGCATCCAAGGGACTGGAATTCCCCTACGTGTTCATCATGGGCATGGAAGAGGAAATCCTCCCGCACCGTTCCAGCATCGAAGCCGACACCATCGAAGAAGAACGTCGCCTGGCCTACGTGGGCATCACCCGCGCGCGCCAGACCCTGGCCTTCACCTTCGCCGCCAAGCGCAAGCAGTACGGCGAGATCATCGATTGCGCGCCGAGCCGCTTCCTCGATGAGTTGCCGCCGGACGACCTGGCCTGGGAAGGCAACGACGACACACCGACCGAAGTCAAAGCCGTGCGCGGCAACAACGCATTGGCGGATATACGCGCGATGTTAAAGCGCTAGAATTGACCACTTTTATATGACCTTCGGCGCACAAGGCGCCAGTAGAGGAAAGCTTCATGGAAGCACTGCACAAGAAAATTCGCGAAGAAGGCATCGTGCTTTCCGACCAAGTCCTGAAAGTCGACGCCTTTCTGAACCACCAGATCGACCCGGCTCTGATGAAGCTGATCGGCGACGAATTCGCCACGCTGTTCAAGGACTCGGGCATCACCAAGATCGTCACTATCGAAGCCTCGGGCATCGCCCCGGCGATCATGACCGGTCTGAACCTCGGCGTGCCGGTGATCTTCGCCCGCAAGCACCAGTCCCTGACCCTGACCGAAAACCTGCTGTCGGCGACCGTGTACTCGTTCACCAAGCAGACCGAAAGCACCGTGGCCATCTCCCCGCGCCACCTGACCAGCAGCGACCGCGTGCTGATCATCGATGACTTCCTGGCCAACGGTAAGGCGTCCCAGGCACTGATTTCGATCATCAAGCAGGCTGGCGCCACCGTGGCGGGCCTAGGCATCGTGATCGAGAAATCGTTCCAGGGCGGCCGTGCGGAACTGGATTCGCAGGGTTATCGCGTAGAGTCGTTGGCCCGCGTGAAGTCGCTGGCCGATGGTGTCGTGACCTTTATCGAATAAGCCGCCACACCGCAAAACCAGTGTGGGAGCGGGCTTGCTTGCGAATGCTGTGTATCAGTCAAAGCATATGTCGACTGACACTACGTATTCGCGAGCAAGCCCGCTCCCACATTCGTTATGTGCTGGCTGTTATTGCGCAGTGGCCTTGAGGCCTGTGAGCAGCAGGCGCTGATACAAATCTTCCTTCATCCCCTCCGGGCTGGCCAGTTGCATGCGCTCCAGATGCTCCGGAAACAACGCAGGCTCCGGCGCATCCAGCGCTGCCTTGCCCAACTCCAGCACCTCGCTCAGCTTGAACTTGCTCTTGAGCCAGTTCAGCGCCCGCAACAGATCGCACTCGACCTCGGTGAAATCACATCCCAGCGGATACTCTGGAAACAGCTGCGGATGCCGCGCCTGAACCGCCTGCAAACGCTGCGGACTGTTATCGGTAAAGCGCGGATCGAGGCGGAAGCCCTTGGGTAGTTTGCCGACTTTCTGCGCCTGCTCGATCAATCCCGGTTGAAAACGCGAGTCGCTGATATTGAGCAAGGCCTCGATCACTGCCGCATCGGTTTTGCCACGAAGATCGGCGATGCCGTATTCGCTGACCACGATGTCCCGCAAGTGCCGGGGAATCGTGCAGTGACCATACTCCCAGACAATGTTCGAGCTGACGTCGCCGCCGGACTCGCGCCAGCTGCGCAGTAGCAACACCGAGCGCGCGCCTTGCAGCGCATGGCCCTGCACCACGAAGTTGTATTGCCCGCCAACACCGCTGAGCACACGTCCGTCTTCGAGCTGATCCGCCACCGCGGCACCGAGCAAGGTCACGGTGAACGCGGTGTTGATGAACCGCGCATCCAGGCGCTGCAAGCGCTTGAGTTCTTCCTGGCCGTAGAGCTCGTTGATGTAGCTGATGCGGGTCATGTTGAATGCAAGCCGCTTGTTTTGCGGCAATTCACGCAAGCGTTCGTAGTAGCTGCGCGGACCGAGGAAGAAACCGCCGTGCACCGAGATACCATCGGCTTGCGCAGCCTCGTCGAGGGTGCCGGCATTCGCCTGCTGTTGGGTCGCCACGTCCGGATAAACCTTGCGCCGCACGATCCCGGCATCGGCCAGCACCAGCAAGCCGTTGACGAACATTTCGCTGCAGCCATACAGGCCCTTGGCGAAGGGTTCGATGCCGCCTTCGCGCTCGATCAGTTGCGCCCAGTGGCTGAGGTTTACGTCTGCCAGCAAAGCGCTGTATCCGTCGTTGTCGGCTTGCCGCGCCAGCAGCGCCGCCGTCAACGCATCGCCCATGGAGCCGATGCCGATCTGCAAGGTGCCGCCGTCACGCACCAAGGTACTGGCGTGCAGGCCGATGAAATGGTCCTGACACCCCACCGGCATATTCGGCGTGGAGAACAGCGTGGTGTTGTCCTTCTCATCGATCAGCAGGTCAAAGGTGTCGATGCCGAGTTCCGCATCGCCGGGCATGTAAGGCAGATCGTTGTGTACCTGGCCGACCATCAGGATGGTTTCTCCGGCGGCGCGGCGCTTGGCGATCATCGGCAGCAGGTCGAGGGTGATGTCCGGGTTGCAGCTCAGGCTCAAGCGGTCGGGATGCTCGGCATGGCTGGCCATAAGTTGCGCCACCAGATTCAATCCGGCGGCATTGATGTCCCGCGCCGCATGGCTGTAATTGCTGCTGACGTAATCCTGTTGCGCCGTGGCACTGTTGAGCAGGCTGCCGGGCTGCATGAAGAACTGCTGGATGTGGATGTTGCCCGGCAGACCATCGCGGCGCAGGTCGGCGAGAAACTCCAGCTCCGGATAATCGCCGAACACCCGCTCGACAAAGGGTTCGAGAAATCGCTTTTGCAAACCATCGCCCAAGGGCGGGCGCCCCAGACACAACGCGGTGTAGATCGTCAGCCGTCGCTCGGGCGACTGTGCGATTCGTCGATACAGCGCATTGACGAAGTGGTTGGGTTTGCCCAGGCCCAGGGGCAGACCCATGTGAATGTGGACCGGCAACCGCGCCAGTACGTCATCGACCGCTTGCTCGATAGAACACAGCTGCACCATCGGATCCTCCCTCACGTTCCATGAATTGGGGTTGGACCGAGCTTGCCGGGTCTTTGCTGCAATGAACAGCCATCAGGGTCAAATCACAGGCACAAAAAAGCCGCTCGAAAGCGGCTTTTTAGCAGCAAGACTCAGGCTTATTTCAAGCCGGACATCTTCTGGATAGCGCCTTTGAGTTCGGCGTCTGCACAATCGGCACAGGTGCCTTTTGGCGGCATCGAGTTGATGCCGGAGATCGCCTTGGCGAGCAGGCCGTCAACACCACCTTCTTTCTTGGCGCGCTCGCCCCAAGCGGCGGCATCACCGATTTTCGGCGCGCCCAACAGGCCTGAACCGTGGCAAGCGTTGCAATGTTTTGCAATCACTTCATCCGGGGTTTTTGCACCGCCACCGCCGCCAGCGGCAGTGGCCACTTCCATCCCTTTGCACTCTTTACCCTGAACACAAACCTGGCCGACTGGCTCAAGGCGTTTAGCGATATCGTCGTTGGTCGCAGCTTGAGCGCTGACACTGACAGCCCAAAGGGCCAATACGGTTGCTGGTGCAGCCAGCATTTTCATAATTAGGTTCACGCGTTCACCCTCAATGGTGGCTAGTCACGCCTACGGCCACGGTTCGCAGGCGGGCGCAAGTATAGCGGTAAGCCCGTCGCACTGAAACAACCCCAAAGTCGCAAGGGTCTTAGGCCGCGACGGAAAAACAGCCTGGGCGCCTCTACGATGCTGGCAGGACGCCTCTTTTCTTAGAAATTCGCCGGTGTGGCTGCGCTGATTAGTCGCGCCGGCACATCGAACGGATTACGGAAACGGTGTGGCTTGGTACTTTCAAAGTAGTAGCTATCGCCGGCTTCGAGGACAAAAGTTTCGAGTCCGACCACCAGTTCCAGTTTTCCTTCGACCAGGATGCCGGTTTCCTCGCCCTCATGGGTGAGCATCTCGTCACCGGTGTCGGCGCCTGGCGGATAGATTTCATTGAGGAATGCGATGGC
Organism: Pseudomonas sp. GL-B-12; assembly: GCF_019955895.1. NCBI lineage: Bacteria > Pseudomonadati > Pseudomonadota > Gammaproteobacteria > Pseudomonadales > Pseudomonadaceae > Pseudomonas > Pseudomonas sp. GL-B-12. Next base: position 267,883 of record NZ_JAHBCX010000022.1, on the reverse strand, counting down.
CCGGCTCGGGTGCGCTCGACCGACCAGTTTCATGGTCACGGCGCCATCGGAAATATCGATCAGCTCGTTGGCCTTGTAGACGATCTGAGTCGGTTTTTCCTGCAGGATTTCTTCGGAAAAGAACTCGACCATGGACATGGGAATCCCGCCCAACACCTTGCGCAGCGAACTGATCGAAGGGCTCACGCTGTTCTTTTCGATCATCGAAATCGTGCTGTTGGTGACCCCCGCCCGTTTGGCGAGCTCACGCTGGGAAAGGCCTTTGAGCCTACGGATGGATTGCAGTCGTTCACCGACGTCCAAAGCTTGCGCCTCCAGGATTCAGATTGTTGGAATAGTGAGCGTTATCATGGCGACAGCGTTCAGTATTTACAACACTTTGACCTGAATCCTGCTCAGCGAGGCGACTTCCGGTCTGGAGCCCTGCGCACTAAGCCCCGGAATAGAGCAGTGGCACGCGGCGCAGGTTGCAGAAGATCTGGTAAGGGATCGTGCCGGCAGCCATGGCCACATCACTGGCGAGGATGTTTTTGCCCCACAACTCGACGGTCGAACCGAGGCCGGCCTGCGGTACGTCGGTCAGGTCGATGCAGAGCATGTCCATCGATACCCGGCCGATCAATTGGCTGCGCTGCCCGGCAACCAGCACTGGCGTGCCGGTCGGTGCCAGACGCGGGTAGCCGTCGGCGTAACCCATGGCCACGACGCCAATGCGCATCGGTTTAGGGGTGATGAATTTGGCGCCGTAACCGACGGGCTCGCCAGCCGGCAACTCGCGCACGCTGATCACTTTCGATTCCAGGGTCATGACCGGTTGCAGGCGCGATGCCACTTCGTTGGCTTCTTCGAAGGGCGTGGCGCCATAGAGCATGATGCCCGGGCGCACCCAATCGCTCGGAATCTGCGGCCAACCAAGCACCGCCGGCGAGTTGCGCAGGCTGACCTCGGCGGACAAGCCCTTGCGCGCTGCTTCAAATACCGCCACCTGATCGACACTGGCTTGCTCGTGCAGTTCATCGGCACGCGCAAAGTGGCTCATCAGCACCACTTTCGCGACTTTGCCGCTGGCCAACAGCCGTTGATAAGCAACCTGATAGTCCGCTGGATGCAGCCCCACGCGGTGCATGCCCGAATCGAGCTTCAGCCACACGGTGATCGGCTTGCTCAACGCCGCTTTCTCGATGGCTTCGAGCTGCCACAGTGAATGCACCACGCACCAGAAATCATGCTCGACAATCAGCGCCAGCTCATCGGTTTCAAAAAAACCTTCCAGCAGCAGGATCGGCGCACGAATGCCCGCCGCCCGCAGTTCCAGAGCCTCTTCGATACAAGCCACGGCAAACCCGTCCGCCTCGGCTTCCAGCGCCTGGGCGCAACGCACCGCGCCGTGGCCATAGGCATCGGCCTTGATCACCGCGAGGGCCTTGGCCCCCGTGAGCTCACGGGCGATTCGGTAGTTATTGCGCAGGGCTTGAAGGTCGATCAGGGCACGGGCAGGACGCATGGCGGCAGACTTCTGGTCGGGTTATCGGGAAGAAAAACCGGCGCTGGCTGACGGCGTGAACCACCAACAGCACCGGGAGAGGGATCTTTTCTGACAGGCTTATGGCAGAGCGGCTACAACCGACAGCTCGACCAGGATTTCCGGTTCGCACAGTTTCGATTCGACTGTGGCGCGGGCCGGGGCGACGCCTTTTGGCAGCCACTGGTCCCACACCGCGTTCATGCCTTCGAAATGCGCGTCGATGTCTTTCAGGTAAATCGTCACCGACAGCAAATTATTTTTGTCGGTGCCGGCCAGATCGAGCAACCGCTCGATGTTGGCGAGGGTTTCACGGGTCTGCTGTTCAATCCCGGCGTTCATGTCATCGCCGACCTGTCCGGCAAGGTAAACCGTGCCGTTATGGGTGACGATCTGACTCATGCGCTCATTGGTGAGCTGGCGCTGGACTGACATGCTTTGCAGGCTCCTGGGTTTTGTTGCCATAACGGGAAATATCGAGGCCTTCGGCGCTGATCTGCGGCTTTTTCTTCGCCATCAAGTCTGCCAGCAAGCGACCGGAGCCACAGGCCATGGTCCAGCCGAGCGTGCCGTGACCGGTGTTCAGGAACAGGTTCTTGAACGGGGTGGCGCCAACGATCGGGGTGCCGTCGGGAGTGGTCGGACGCAGGCCGGTCCAGAAATCGGCCTGGGCCAGATCGCCGCCCTGAGGATAAAGGTCGTTGACGATCATCTCCAGGGTTTCGCGGCGACGCGGGTTCAGCGACAGGTCAAAACCGGCGATCTCGGCCATGCCGCCAACGCGGATGCGGTTGTCGAAACGGGTAATCGCGACCTTGTAGGTCTCGTCGAGAATGGTCGAAGTCGGAGCCATCGCCGGATTGGTGATCGGAACGGTCAGGGAGTAGCCCTTGAGCGGGTACACCGGCGCCTTGATCCCCAGCGGCTTGAGCAGTTGCGGCGAGTAGCTGCCGAGGGCCAGCACGTAGCGGTCGGCGGTTTCCAGCTTGCCGTCGATCCACACGCCGTTGATGCGGTCACCGGCGAAGTCGAGGCGCTGAATGTCCTGGTCAAAACGGAATTGCACACCGAGGTTCGCGGCCATCTCGGCGAGCTTGGTGGTGAACATCTGGCAGTCGCCAGTCTGGTCGTTCGGCAGGCGCAGGGCACCGGCAAGGATGTCCGTGACGCTGGCCAGCGCCGGCTCAACGCGGGCAATGCCGTCGCGGTCGAGCAGCTCGAACGGCACACCGGACTCTTTCAGCACGGCGATGTCTTTCGCGGCGCCATCAAGTTGAGCCTGGGTGCGGAACAGTTGGGTTGTACCAAGGCTGCGGCCTTCATAGGCAATGCCGGTTTCGGCACGCAGTTCGTCAAGGCAGTCACGGCTGTACTCGGACAGACGGACCATGCGCTCCTTGTTCACCGCGTAACGGCTGGCGGTGCAGTTGCGCAGCATCTGTGCCATCCACAGGTACTGGTCGATGTCGGCCGTGGCCTTGATCGCCAGGGGCGCGTGGCGCTGCAACAGCCACTTGATGGCCTTGAGCGGCACACCCGGCGCGGCCCACGGCGAGGCATAACCCGGCGAGACCTGCCCGGCGTTGGCGAAACTGGTCTCCATGGCAGCAGCCGGCTGCCGGTCGACCACCACCACTTCAAACCCGGCACGGGCCAGATAATAAGCACTGGTGGTACCGATGACGCCGCTACCCAAGACCATGACGCGCATTTTCATATCCCTCATCGCGGCTAACCGCTGACGTTTGTTATTCAGAGCTTTAGATGCGCGCAGTGTAAAAAAGATTTGCCAGTGCTTTTCACTATATAAGCGCCTATATTTGGCGACAATTCTCGGCAAAAACCCTTTTCACGGAGGCGCATCCCCTATGCGTACCAACACTCAGACCAAACGTGAGCTGGACAAGATCGACCGCAACATCCTGCGGATCCTGCAAGCGGACGGGCGGATTTCCTTTACGGAGCTTGGAGAAAAGGTCGGGCTCTCGACCACGCCCTGTACTGAGCGGGTCCGGCGTCTGGAGCGCGAAGGGATCATCATGGGCTACAACGCCAGGCTCAATCCGCAGCACCTGAAGGGTAGTCTGCTGGTTTTCGTCGAGATCAGCCTGGACTACAAATCCGGCGATACTTTCGAAGAGTTCCGACGTGCGGTGCTGAAATTGCCCCATGTGCTGGAGTGTCATCTGGTGTCAGGGGATTTCGACTATCTGGTGAAGGCACGGATTTCCGAGATGGCCTCGTACCGCAAGTTGCTGGGCGACATCCTGCTCAAGCTGCCTCATGTGAGGGAGTCCAAGAGCTATATCGTGATGGAAGAGGTGAAAGAGAGCCTGACATTGCCGATTCCGGATTGAAGATGGCAGCGCGCCTTTCGCGAGCAGGCTCGCTCCCACAGGTACGGCGGTGTCCTTGGGGGAGCGAGCCTGCTCGCGAATGCAGGCGACTCGGTCTCTCTTAAACCAGCACCTGTCGGTTCGAAGCCATGTACTCGAACACCTGCTTCTCCACCCGTGGATGAATCAGCTCAACCGGCCCGCGCCCATTGGGGCACGGCAAGGTCTTGGTGGTGCCGAACAACCGGCAGATCAGCGGCCGCTCTTCATACACCGTGCAACCATTCGGCCCCAGATGCACACAGTTGAGTTCTTCCATGGCGGCATCCTGCTCGGCGCGGGTCTTGCGCGGCAGACGCGACATTTCTTCGGGCGAGGTGGTCACCGGCCCGCAGCAGTCATGGCAGCCGGGCACGCACTCGAACGAGGGAATCTGTTGTCGCAATGTGCGGATTGTCTGGCTGTTGCAGCTCATTGCAGCGATGACCAATAGCGGAATAGAGCGCGATTCTGACGCAAAAGCCCCGATCCAGACAGCACCAACCGACCAATGTTGCCCGTCCGGGAAGGTCCGGCTTATGCTCCGTCAAGCTTTCCAAACGCAAGAATCAGGAACTCGCACATGAATGCCCGTGCTCAACAGCCTGCCCTGAACCACGCCGCGTCCTACTACGCCGCCAGCAGCCTGCCGCAGCCCGAACTTCCGACGCTCAAAGGCGAAGTGCTGGCGGATGTCTGTGTGGTGGGCGGAGGGTTCTCGGGGTTGAACACGGCGCTTGAGCTGGCCGAACGCGGCCTCAGCGTGGTGTTGCTCGAAGCCCATAAAATCGGCTGGGGCGCCAGTGGACGCAATGGCGGGCAGCTGATTCGCGGCGTCGGCCACGGCCTCGATCAGTTCACCAACGTCATCGGTGTCGATGGTGTACGGCAAATGAAACTCATGGGCCTGGAAGCCGTGGAAATCGTCCGGCAACGGGTCGAGCGCTTCCAGATCCCCTGCGACCTGACCTGGGGTTACTGCGACCTCGCCAACAAGCCCCGTGACCTTGAAAGTTTCGCCGAGGATGCCGAAGAACTGCGCAACCTCGGCTACCGCTACGAGACCCGTTTGCTGCAAGCCAATGAGATGCACACCGTGGTCGGCTCCACGCGTTACGTCGGTGGCCTGATCGACATGGGCTCGGGGCACCTGCATCCACTGAACCTGGCCTTGGGCGAAGCCGCAGCGGCACAACGACTAGGGGTCCAGTTGTTCGAGCACTCGGCCGTGACCCGCATCGACTATGGCCCCGAGGTCAAGGTCCATACCGCCGATGGCTCGGTGCGCGCCAAGACCCTGGTGCTGGGTTGCAATGCCTACCTCAATAACCTCAACCCGGAACTCAGCGGTAAAGTCCTGCCCGCCGGCAGCTACATCATCGCCACCGAACCGTTGAGCGAAGAACTGGCTCACACCCTGCTGCCGCAGAACATGGCGGTCTGTGACCAGCGGGTGGCGCTGGATTACTACCGGCTCTCGGCGGACCGGCGCCTGCTATTTGGCGGCGCCTGCCATTACTCGGGCCGCGACCCGAAAGACATCGCCGCGTACATGCGCCCGAAAATGCTCGAGGTTTTCCCGCAGCTGAGCGCAGTGAAAATCGATTACCAATGGGGCGGCATGATCGGCATCGGCGCCAACCGCCTGCCGCAGATCGGGCGACTCAAGGACCAGCCGAACGTGTACTACGCCCAGGCCTATTCCGGTCATGGCGTGAATGCCACGCACCTGGCCGGCAAGCTGCTGGCCGAAGCCATCAGCGGGCAGCACAGTGGTGGTTTTGATTTGTTCGCCAGGGTGCCGCACATCACTTTCCCCGGCGGCAGGCATTTGCGCTCGCCGTTGCTGGCGTTGGGGATGTTGTGGCATCGGCTTAAAGAGTTGGTCTGAAGGATTGTCGGTGTCAGCTCTGACGCCTTCGCGGGCAAGCCCGCTCCCACAGTTGATCCGTGTCGAACACAAAATCTGTGTTCACTGAAGATCTAATGTGGGAGCGGGCTTGCTCGCGAATGGGCCTAAAAATCACCATGGATTTCAGATCCGCCAGAAAGGCTTCAGCCCCTCCTCCCGCGCCTGCTCCTGCGTCAGCCCGATATCCTTGAGCTGGTCGGTCGTCAGCGCCAGCAACGCCTTGCGCGTGTGCAGGCGACGCCAGAACAGATCCCAGTGACTCAGGCCGGACGACGCGTTGCCCATAGACGCATGGCGTGCGTTGTCCGTTTGCCCTGCCGCCAGCTCCTGGCTGTGTAACGTCAGCCGCACATCGCTCAAACCGTTCATCTTGGATGCTCCTGTTTACTTGGGTAGCCAGAGGTTCCATGATGCGCGGGCGCACAAAAGCATTACAGATTCAAAACACCTGTATTAACTCCATACAGTTTTGCCGATTCCGCCACTGAATCCCGATTTTTCGTTCGATCTGTACTGGTTAACCGAATCACCCCTATCGAGGCTGCACCATGACCCTTTACGTCAACCTCGCCGAGTTGCTCGGCACACGTATCGAACAGGGCTTCTATCGCCCCGGTGACCGGCTGCCCTCGGTACGGGCGCTGAGCGTCGAGCACGGTGTCAGCCTGAGCACGGTGCAGCAGGCCTATCGGGTGCTGGAAGACAGCGGGCTGGCCATGCCACGGCCCAAGTCCGGGTACTTCGTACCGGCCAGTCGCGAGCTGCCGGATTTGCCGGCAGTCGGCCGCCCGGCCCAACGGCCGGTGGACATTTCCCAATGGGATCAAGTGCTGGAATTGATTCGCGCCGTGCCGCGCAAAGACGTGGTGCAACTGGGCCGCGGCATGCCGGACATCACCAGCCCGACGATGAAACCGCTGCTGCGTGACCTGGCGCGAATCAGCCGGCGGCAGGACATGCCCGGTCTGTATTACGACAACATCCACGGCAACCTCGAACTGCGCGAACAAATTGCTCGCCTGATGCTCGATTCCGGCTGCCAGCTGAGCGCCAGCGAACTGGTGGTCACCACTGGATGCCATGAAGCGCTGTCCACCAGCATTCGCGCGATCTGCGAGCCCGGCGACATTGTCGCGGTGGACTCGCCAAGCTTTCACGGTGCGATGCAGACCCTCAAGGGCTTGGGCATGAAGGCCCTGGAAATCCCCACCGATCCGCTGACCGGGATCAGTCTCGAAGCGCTGGAACTGGCCCTGGAGCAATGGCCGATCAAGGTCATACAGTTGACCCCCAACTGCAACAACCCGTTGGGCTACATCATGCCGGAATCGCGCAAACGCGCGTTGTTGACGCTTGCGCAGCGCTATGACGTGGCGATTATCGAGGACGATGTGTATGGCGAACTGGCCTACACCTATCCACGCCCGCGCACGATCAAGTCCTTCGACGAGGACGGTCGCGTCCTGTTGTGCAGCTCGTTTTCCAAGACCCTGGCGCCGGGCCTGCGCATCGGCTGGGTCGCGCCCGGCCGCTATCTGGAACGGGTGCTGCACATGAAATACATCAGCACCGGATCCACGGCGCCACAACCGCAGATTGCCATCGCCGAATTTCTCAAGGGCGGCCATTTCGAGCCGCATTTGCGGCGGATGCGCACGCAATACCAGCGTAATCGCGACATGATGATCGACTGGGTGACCCGCTATTTCCCGGCCGGCACCCGCGCGAGTCGCCCACAAGGCAGCTTCATGCTGTGGGTCGAACTACCGGAAGGTTTCGACACCCTGAAACTGAATCGTGCATTGCACGACCAAGGCGTACAGATTGCCGTGGGCAGTATTTTTTCCGCCTCCGGCAAGTACCGCAATTGCCTGCGCATGAACTACGCTGCCAAGCCAACACCGCAGATCGAAGACGCGGTGCGCAAGGTCGGTGCGACAGCGATCAAACTGCTGGCGGAAACCGATCAGCTCAGCGACTGACTTTTATTCGGGGATCAGCGTCCATATGCCTATCTGCGCCGCCAAACGGAACGATCCTGCGTGAGCGTCAGACAGCCCCTGCTTGCTCTTCTGCTACTCGCCGCGTTCCTGGGCGGTTGCGCCAGCCTCGACGTACAGCGTATGCCGAGCCAGGCGCTACCGGCTGCAGACTCCGCATTCGGTCGCTCGGTCCAGGCGCAGGCCGCACCTTACAAGGGACAATCGGGCTTTCGCCTGCTATCGGACAGCACCGAGGCCTTCACCGCCCGCGCCGAACTGATCCGCAATGCCCAAAGCAGCCTCGACTTGCAGTACTACATCGTGCACGACGGCATCAGCACGCGCATGTTAATCGAGGAGTTGCTCAAGGCCGCCGACCGGGGCGTGCGGGTGCGGGTGCTGCTCGACGACACCGCCAGCGACGGCCTGGACCGGGTCATTGCCACCCTCGCCGCGCATCCGAACATCCAGATCCGCGTGTTCAACCCGCTGAACCTGGGCCGCAGTACGGGGGTGACGCGCACTGTGGGCCGGCTGTTCAATCTGTCGCAACAGCATCGACGCATGCATAACAAGTTGTGGCTGGCGGACAACAGCATGGCCATCGTCGGCGGGCGTAATCTGGGGGACGAGTATTACGATGCCAAGCCCAACATGAATTTCACCGACATCGACATGCTCAGTGTCGGCCCGGTCGCCGAGCAACTCGGGCACAGTTTCGACCAGTACTGGAACAGCGCCCTGAGCAAGCCGATCGACGAATTCCTGTCGAGCAAACCCACACCCCTGGACCTGGAAAACACCCGCGTCCGACTGAAAGAGTCCCTGACGGAAACGCGCAAACAGAATCACGCGCTCTACAAACACTTGATGACCTTTACTACCCACCCACGCCTGGACATCTGGCGCCGCGAGCTGATCTGGGCCTGGAACCAGGCATTGTGGGATGCTCCGAGCAAGGTACTGGCCAAGGGCGAGCCCGATTCGCAGTTGCTGCTAACTACGCAACTCGCACCTGAACTCAATAACGTCAGCAAAGAGCTGATCATGATCTCGGCCTACTTTGTGCCCGGCCAGCCGGGGCTGGTATACCTGACCGGGCGCGCCGATGCCGGCGTCTCCGTGAGCTTGCTGACCAATTCACTGGAAGCCACGGACGTTCCCGCCGTACACGGTGGCTACGCGCCCTATCGCAGGGCGCTGCTGGAGCACGGCGTGAAGCTCTACGAATTGCGTAGCCAACCCGGCGAGGGAGGCGGCAGTGGTAGCGGGCCGCATCTGTTTTCCAGCAGCGCCTATCACAGCTCTGACTCCAGCCTGCACAGCAAGGCGATGATCTTCGACCAGCAGAAGTCCTTTATCGGCTCGTTCAATTTCGATCCGCGCTCGGTGCTGTGGAACACCGAAGTCGGCGTGCTGGTGGACAGTCCGGAATTGGCCGCACGGGTCCGCGAACTCGCGCTGCAGGGTATGGCACCGGCCCTGAGTTATCAGGTGGAGCTGGAAAACGATCAGATCGTCTGGACCACCGAAGACGACGGAAAAATGCACACCCTGACCAAGGAGCCAGGGAGTTGGTGGCGGCGTTTCAATGCCTGGCTGAGCAATACGGTGGGCCTGGAGAAGATGTTGTAGCCAGCCGATGATTCATTGTGGCGAGGGAGCTTGCTCCCGCTGGGCTGCGAAGCGGCCCCAAAGATTCTGTGGGCGCTGCGCACCCAAGCGGGAGCAAGCTCCCTCGCCACAGCTTGTTGTTGTTCTTCAGGCTGGTTCTGCAGCCGCACCAAACGCCCCTTGCCGCGACACCACAATCAACACACCCAAGGCCCCCACCGCCATCAGTAACGGCAACGCATGGCCGTTGATCCACTGGCTGCCGGCACCCGCCAGCAGCGGCCCGACCAGACAACCAATCCCCCACAGTTGGGCGATGTGCGCGTTAGCCCGCACCAGCGCATCGTCGCGATAACGCTCGCCGATCAGGATCAACGACAAGGTGAACAACCCGCCAGCGCTGGCGCCGAACAGCACCCACAAGGGCCAGATCAGCAGCGTGTCGATCAGCAGCGGGATTGCCAGGCTCGACATCAGCAGGACTACCGCACAACCGGTGAACAACGCGCGTCGCGACAAGCGATCGGCCAACGCACCGATCGGCAATTGCAGCACCGCATCGCCGACCACCACCGTACTGACCATCGCCAGGGCGATCTCCGTGGTGAAGCCCTGGCGCAGGCAGTAGATCGGCAACAACGTCAGAATCATCGCCTCGAACGCGGCGAACAACGACACCGCCCAGGCAATCGCCGGCAAGCCACGACAGAAAACAAGCAGATCACTCAAGGTCACGCTGCTGGCCTCGCTGCTCGGCGCACCACTGCGTCCCAACAGCAAGAACGGTGCAGCCATCAGCAAACCGACACCCACCCAAAAGCCATAGTCGTGCTCGGTACCGAGGAAGCCCAGCAACACCGGCCCTGCCAGCTGACTCAATGCGTAGCTGCTGCCATACAGCGCCACCAGCCGTCCGCGCCATTGCTCGACCACCAGTTGATTGATCCAGCTTTCACCGATGATGAATACAAGGGTCAGGATCACCCCGATCATCAGCCGCAAGACCAACCAGACCGGATAACTCGGCAACAGCGCCAGCAAACCGATCGAAACCGCCCCGGCCCACAGGCACAGGCGCATCAGATTGGCCGTGCCGAATCGCGCCGCCAGATGGCTGGAGATTTTCGCCCCCAACAGGACACCGATGGCCGGCATCGCCGCCATCACGCCAATGGCAAACGAGCCGTATCCCCAGCTCTCCAAGCGAAACGACACCAGCGGCATGCTGACACCCAGGGCCAGGCCAACACTCAGGACAGATGCCAAAACGGCGAAATACGTCGCCCAACGCATGTTCCACGCTCCTGTGGATAATTATTGTTCATACAGACGGCACAAAACACTGTGGGAGCGGGCTTGCTCGCGAAGAGGTCATCACATCCAACATCAACGTTGGCTGATACACCGCCTTCGCGAGCAAGCCCGCTCCCACAAGGGATCTGTGTCGTTCGGGAGGCCTGCTCTACAACAGGCCTCCCTTAACGGCTTACAACTTGATCCAGGTCGCCTTCAGCTCGGTGTATTTGTCGAACGCGTGCAAGGACTTGTCACGACCGTTACCGGACTGCTTGAAGCCACCGAACGGTGCGGTCATGTCGCCGCCATCGTACTGGTTGACCCATACGCTACCGGCACGCAGTGCGCGGGCAGTGAGGTGGGCCTTGGAGATGTCGGCCGTCCAGACTGCTGCGGCCAGCCCGTACGGTGTGTCGTTGGCGATCGCGATGGCTTCTTCGGCGCTGTCGAATTCGATGACCGACAGTACCGGGCCGAAGATTTCTTCCTGGGCGATTTTCATCGCGTTGCTCACACCGTCGAAAATCGTCGGTTCAACGTAAGTGCCGCCAGTTTCCTGGAGCGTACGCTTGCCACCGGCAACCAGCTTGGCGCCGTCGGCATGACCGGACTCGATGTAGGACAGCACGGTATTCATCTGTTGGGTATCGACCAGCGCGCCAACGTTGGTCGCCGGGTCCAGCGGATTGCCCGGCTTCCAGGTTTTTAGCGCCTCGATCACCAACGGCAGGAATTTGTCCTTGATCGAACGCTCCACCAGCAGGCGCGAACCGGCAGTGCAGACTTCGCCCTGGTTGAAGGCAATGGCGCCAGCTGCGGCTTCGGCTGCATCCTGCAGGTTCGGTGCATCGGCAAACACGATGTTCGGGCTCTTGCCACCCGCTTCGAGCCAGACACGCTTCATGTTCGACTCGCCGGAGTAGATCAACAGCTGCTTGGCGATCTTGGTCGAACCGGTGAACACCAGGGTGTCGACGTCGTTGTGCAGGGCCAGGGCCTTGCCGACGGTGTGACCATAACCCGGCAGCACGTTCAGCACGCCTTTCGGGATGCCGGCTTCGACAGCCAGTTCAGCGATGCGGATGGCGGTCAGCGGGGATTTTTCGGACGGTTTGAGGATCACCGAGTTACCGGTGGACAGCGCAGGACCGAGTTTCCAGCACGCCATCATCAGCGGGAAGTTCCACGGCACGATGGCGCCAACCACGCCCACTGGCTCGCGAGTCACCAGGCCCAGCTGATCATGCGGGGTGGCCGCTACTTCGTCGTAGATCTTGTCGATGGCTTCGCCGCTCCAGCTCAGGGCTTGCGCCGCGCCGGGAACGTCGATGTACAGGGAATCGCTGATCGGCTTGCCCATGTCCAGGGTTTCAAGCAGGGCCAGCTCTTCGGCGTGCTGCTTGAGCAGGCCGGCGAAACGGATCATGGTGGATTTGCGCTTGGTCGGCGCCAGGCGCGACCAGGCACCGGAATTGAAAGTGGCGCGAGCGTTTTCCACGGCGCGCTGGGCATCGGCGGCGTCACAGCTGGCAATCTTGCCCAGCAGACGGCCATCGACCGGACTGATGCACTCGAAGGTCTCGCCGGAAACGGCGTCGGTGTATTCGCCATTGATATAGGCGCGGCCTTCGATTTTCAGGTCGCGGGCACGTTGTTCCCAGTCGGCACGGGTCAGGGTGGTCATGCGAGTGTCCTCCTCTTATTGATACGACACCCGCGTTCTTCGCGGGCGCTGTCAGGAATTCTGCCCGGCCAGCCTGCTTTTCGGCCCAAGGCATCCACCACCCTAAACCAGCCGCACATGAAGTTTCAATATATTTGACACAAGGCCGGCAAACGGCCTTGCGATGTTCATTTTAATAAACATAGACTTTGGCTTTAACAACCACTCGCACCGCAATGACGGGGGATTAGAACAATGAGCATCCAGAACATCGTCGACTTCAGCCAGGCCACTACCCAGCCCGAGCGCTATCGGCCAGACCCGGCGAAAGTCCTCAAGGGCGACCCGGAACAAGCAGTGTACAACCACTACAATAGCCCCTGCGGCCAGCTGAACGCAGGCGTGTGGGAAGGTGCCGTCGGCCAGTGGCTGGTGAACTTCACCGAGCATGAATACTGCGAAATCGTTCAGGGCGTTTCGGTGCTGCGCGACAACGACGGCAACAGCAAAACCGTGCGCGCTGGCGATCGCTTCGTAATCCCGGCCGGCTTCAAGGGCACCTGGGAAGTACTGGAGCCGTGCCGCAAGATCTACGTGGCGTTTGAACAGAAGGCTTGAACCCACATCGAAACAGTCGCTGACATTCTGCCGCTGGCCCAAGGCAGCGACACCGGGTAAGACTTGCTGACAGGTGCCACGTATTCGTATTTCATCGTCGGGACGGTAACGCACAGGACGTGCTGCCACCCGGCGACGTAGGCGCCCCAACCAACAGTCATGCAAGGAGGCAACATGCCAGTCTTACCCGATCAATGCGATCTCGCCATAGCCCAATACACCATCGGCCAGAAATGCACCCCGCAACTGCTTGAAGAAGTTCGTGCCCTGGCCAATGGCGCGCCAGTGCGAGCTACTGGACCGAAGTACCCTTCGAGCTGGGACCTGCGCCCACGACGCATCAACCTGCATACCAATGCCGACAGAATCATCGTCAGCATCAACTGCGGCTGATTCGTTTCGGCACTGACGAAACAACTTGATTCTCGCGCAACAAAAAAGGCCCGTATCTCGCGATACGGGCCTTTTTCGTAAGAGGGAAAAATCAATTACTTGATTTTGCCTTCTTTGTAGATCACGTGCTTGCGAACAACCGGATCATATTTCTTGATCTCGATTTTGTCCGGGGTAGTACGCTTGTTCTTGTCGGTAGTGTAGAAGTGACCAGTACCGGCGCTCGAAATCAAACGAATCAATTCACGCATGATTAGCTCCCTTAAACCTTGCCATCGCGGCGAAGTTCGGCCAGCACGACAGTGATGCCACGCTTGTCGATGATACGCATGCCTTTGGCAGATACGCGCAGACGCACAAAACGTTTCTCTTCTTCAACCCAGAAGCGGTGATGCTGCAGGTTCGGCAGGAAACGACGACGGGTTTTGTTGTTTGCGTGGGAAATGTTATTCCCGGTTACCGGACCCTTACCGGTAACTTGACATACTCTAGACATGCCTCAGCCCTCTAAAACCACATGCCCAACCCGGCATGGGTTGGCCGCTTAATCTCTCAGTCATTTGGCGCCAGGCGCCGCGTTTCTTTAGAGGTCTTACCGGCTACACCTACAGTGAAGGAACCGGGCCCCTAGAAAAGAGCGCTGCTTTATACCAGAAAGACTGGAGAGCAACAACATTCAGTGTGCGTAGAATTCACAAAAACCCCGTTTTCCGGGCTCCGAGTGCCTTGGACAAAGGCTATCGTTGATGGCGACCGCTCGTCGCAGAGAATCGCTCATCGAGCCAACCTGGGGTTTTGCTCAACCGCTGCACAGCAAAATCTGGCGCCTATAGTCCCCCCAAAATGAAAAAGGGGATAGTCATTTACAAAAGAGCCCACTAGGGTAAGCCTTTTCCAGACTGCACTTGCAGATGGGCCTTCGATCTGTAAAGGAAGCCGACCATGCGCCTTGCTGCCCTACCGCTGTTGCTCGCCCCGCTTCTGCTGAGTCCACAGGCCTTTGCCGCCGCCCTGAGCGTCTGCACCGAGGCCAGCCCTGAAGGGTTCGACGTGGTGCAGTACAACTCGCTGACCACCACCAATGCCTCGGCCGATGTGTTGATGAATCGCCTGGTGGACTTCGACACGGCCAGTGGCAAAGTGGTCGCCAGCCTCGCCGACAGTTGGGAAATCAGCCCCGACGGCCTGACCTACGTCTTCAAGTTGCACCCGCAGGTGAAATTCCATCGCACCGAGTACTTCACCCCAACGCGTGACCTGAATGCCGAAGACGTGATTTTCAGCTTCGACCGCATGCTCGACCCGGCCAATGCGTGGCACAAAGTCGCCCAGAGCGGCTTCCCGCATGCGCAATCGATGCAGTTGCCTGCATTGATCAAGAAGATCGACGCCCTCGATCCGCAGACCGTGCGCTTCACCCTCGACCACCCGGATTCGACCTTCCTGGCGACCCTGAGCATGGGTTTCGCCTCGATCTATTCGGCCGAATACGCCGACAAACTGATGAAGGCCGGCACGCCCGAGAAGCTCAACAGCCAGCCGATCGGCACCGGGCCGTTCGTGTTCACCCGCTTCCAGAAGGACGCCTCGGTTCGCTACAAAGCCAACCCCGAATACTTCGGTGGCAAGCCCTCTGTAGATCCGCTGATCTTCGCCATCACGCCGGACGCCAACGTGCGCCTGCAGAAATTGCGCCGTAACGAATGCCAGATCGCCCTGTCACCCAAGCCTCTGGACGTACAGGAAGCGCTGAAAGAGCCGACGCTGAAAGTCGAAAAGACTGACGCGTTCATGACCGCATTCGTCGGCATCAACAGTCAGCATCCGCCACTGGACAAGCCTGAAATCCGCCAGGCCATCAACCTTGCCTTCGACAAGGCCAACTATGTCAAAGCCGTGTTCGAAGACACTGCCGAGGCGGCCAACGGTCCGTATCCACCCAACACCTGGAGCTACGCGAAAGGCCTGCCGGGTTACCCTCACGACATCGCCAAGGCCAAAGCCTTGATGGCCAAGGCCGGACTCAAGGACGGCTTCCAGACCACCATCTGGACCCGCCCTTCCGGCAGCCTGCTTAACCCCAACCCAAGCCTTGGCGCTCAACTGCTTCAGTCTGACCTTGCGGAAATCGGCATTCAGGCTGAAATCCGCGTGATCGAATGGGGCGAACTGATCCGCCGCGCCAAGGCCGGTGAACACGACTTGCTGTTCATGGGCTGGGCCGGTGACAACGGTGACCCGGACAACTTCCTCACGCCGCAGTTTTCCTGCGCCGCGGTCAAGTCCGGTACCAACTTCGCCCGCTACTGCAACGCGGACCTGGACAAGCTGATCAGCGCCGGCAAGACCACCGGCGAGCAAGGTGTGCGCAGCAAGCTCTACGAACAGGCCCAGGCGCAGATCCAGCAGCAGGCGCTGTGGTTGCCCCTGGCCCACCCGACGGCTTTCGCGCTGACACGCAAGGATGTCGAGGGGTACTCGGTCAGCCCGTTCGGGCGGCAGGATTATTCGAAGGTCAACTTCAAGTAACTCGCCTCAACACAAAACCTTGTGGGAGCGGGCTTGCTCGCGAAGAGGGAGTGTCAGTCGCCATCAATGCTGACTGATACACCGCTTTCGTCGGAACGCCGCCCGGAGCAAGCCCGCTCCCACATGGGTTTCGCTAACTTCACAGCCCCTACATCCACCCATACTCCGCCATCGACAGTGGATCGCCGTCTCCGATGATGAAATGGTCGAGCACCCGCACGTCAATCAACTCCAGCGCCTTTTGCAGGCGCTTGGTCAGCACCCGGTCGGACTGACTGGGGTCGGTGTTGCCCGAAGGATGGTTGTGGCAGAGGATCAATGCCGCTGCGTTGTTGGCCAAGGCGCGCTTGACCACCTCTCGCGGATGAACGCTGGTGTTGTCGATGGAGCCGCGGAACAGTGTCTCGAACGCCAGTACCTGATGCCTTGAGTCGAGAAACAAGCAACCAAACACCTCGTGTGGCTCGTGGCGCAGCATCGATTTCAGGTACTCGCGAACCGCGTGAGGATTCTCCAGTGCCGATTTTTGGCGCGCACGCTCGGCCAGATGACGCCTGCTCATTTCTTGCGCAGCCTGCAACTGTGCAAATTTCGCCGGCCCAAGTCCCAACTGCTTGCTGAACGTTTCCTGATCGGCCTCAAGCAGCAAACGCAGGCTGCCAAACTGACTCAACAGGTGTCGCGCCAAATCTACGGCGCTTTTACCTACCACGCCTGTACGTAAAAAGATCGCCAGCAACTCGGCGTCCGAAAGGCTTCCCGCGCCCTGTTCAAGCAACCTCTCCCGCGGCCGTTCCGCCGCCGGCCAATCGCGAATACTCATAGCACCTCCCTGTCTGTGGGCACCGCTGTTCCGTAGCGGTCGCTGTGATATCGTAGCCCATCTTTTTTGCGGGCGAATTCATCCTGGGGAGGGGGTTTCGCCACGTATGTCACCAACGAATTGAAAGGCAGGCCTATGCAGCGGCTGTATCGGAAACGCATTGTTCTGGGCGTCGGCGGCGGTATCGCTGCCTACAAGAGCGCCGACCTGGTTCGCCGCCTGATCGATCAGGGCGCCGAAGTGCGCGTGGTCATGACTCGTGGCGGCGCAGAGTTCATCACCCCGCTGACCATGCAGGCCCTGTCCGGGCACCCGGTCCACCTGGACCTGCTGGACCCGGCGGCCGAAGCGGCCATGGGCCACATCGAACTGGCCAAATGGGCCGATCTGGTGCTGATCGCTCCCGGCACCGCGGACCTGATCGCCCGCCTGGCCCAAGGCATTGCCAATGACCTGCTGACCACGCTGGTGCTGGCCACCGACGCAGTGGTCGCCGTTGCACCGGCAATGAACCAGGCGATGTGGCGCGATCCGGCGACCCAGGCCAACCTGCAAACCCTAGAAAGTCGCGACATCAAGGTCTTCGGCCCGGCCTCCGGCAGCCAGGCCTGCGGCGACGTCGGCCTGGGGCGCATGCTCGAAGCCCTTGAACTGGCCCAGTGCGCCGCCGACTGCTTTCAGCGTCAGGCGCTGACCGGCAAGCACGTACTGATCACCGCCGGCCCGACCCAGGAAAACATCGACCCGGTGCGCTACATCACCAACCACAGCTCCGGGAAAATGGGCTTTGCCCTGGCTGAAGCCGCCGTGGAAGCCGGTGCCCGCGTAACCCTGATCACCGGTCCCGTGCACCTGCCGACTCCGGATCGTGTCACCCGCATCGACGTGGTCAGCGCCCGTGACATGCTCGCCGCGTGTGAAGCGGCGATCCCTTGCGACCTGTTCATCGCCTCGGCAGCAGTCGCGGACTACCGCCCGGAAGTCGTTGCCCCACAGAAACTCAAGAAAGATCCTACGAACGGCGACGGCCTGTTACTACAGATGGTGCGTAACCCGGACATCCTGGCCACTATCGCCACCCGCCCCGACCGCCCGTTCAGTGTCGGTTTCGCCGCCGAGACCGAACACCTGCTCGATTACGCTGCGCGCAAGCTGAAAGACAAGAACCTCGATCTGATCGTCGCCAACGACGTCGCCAACCCGAGCATTGGTTTCAACAGCGAAGAAAACGCCTGCAGCGTCATCGACCGCGAGCTTCATGCCACACTTTTCGCCCAGACCAGCAAGAGCAAGATTGCTCGCCAGCTGATCACTTTTATCGCCGAACGTCTGAACCAGGTTTAATTTACATGCACGCTTTGCAAGCCAAGATCCTCGACCCCCGCATCGGTACCGAATTCCCGCTGCCGCAATACGCCACACCGGGCTCCGCCGGCCTCGACCTGCGCGCCATGCTGGAACAGGACACCGTGATCAAGCCGGGTGAAACCGTGCTGATCCCCACCGGCCTGTCGGTCTATATCGGTGACCCGAACCTGGCGGCGCTGATTCTACCGCGCTCGGGAATGGGCCATAAGCACGGCATCGTGCTGGGCAACCTGGTGGGGCTGATCGACTCCGACTACCAAGGCCCATTGATGGTCTCCTGCTGGAACCGTGGCCAGACCGAATTCACCATGCCGGTCGGCGAGCGTCTGGCACAACTGGTGCTGGTGCCGGTGGTGCAGGCTCACTTCGAGATGGTTGAAGAGTTTGTTGAAACCGAACGCGGCACTGGCGGTTTCGGCCATACCGGTACCCGTTGATTCGATAGAGATCCATTGTGGCGAGGGAGCTCGCCACAAAATTCAAATTGTCATCTTCAAGGTTTAGCTCCGAAAATCAAGGCATTGCCCGATCAAACCCTTGCCGTCAGGGGTGTCATGGCCCTTTCATACCACGAACTCTCTGTGGAAAACGCCGTCATACCCTACAGTTTGAACCTGCCACCGAATGATTCGGTGGTTTGTCCAGCCACTTCCGAAATGGAGCATTTCCGCAGATGAGCACCCCGGCCAAAATCGCACCAAAATTCCCCGACAGCATCTTCCGCGCCTACGACATTCGCGGCACCGTCCCGGAATTCCTGAACGCTGAAACCGCATACTGGATCGGCCGCGCCATCGGCTCCCAGAGCCTGGCCCAGGGCGAACCGAACGTGTCCGTCGGTCGTGACGGCCGCTTGTCCGGCCCGGAACTGGTCGCGCAACTGATCAAAGGCATCGCCGACAGCGGCTGCCACGTCAGTGATGTAGGCCTGGTCCCGACTCCGGCGCTCTACTACGCCGCCAACGTATTGGCCGGCAAATCCGGCGTTATGCTCACCGGCAGCCACAACCCGTCGAACTACAACGGCTTCAAGATCGTCATTGCCGGCGACACCCTGGCCAACGAACAGATCCAGGCTCTGCACGACCGCCTCAAGACCAACGACCTGAGCAGCGGCCAGGGCAGCATCACCCAGGTCGAGATCCTCGACCGCTACACCACCGAAATCGTCCAGGACATCAAGCTGGCCCGGCGCCTGAAAGTGGTCGTCGACTGCGGCAACGGTGCGGCTGGCGTGATCGCCCCACAACTGATCGAAGCGCTGAACTGCGAAGTCATCCCGCTGTTCTGCGAAGTGGACGGCAACTTCCCGAACCACCACCCGGACCCGGGCAAGCCTGAAAACCTCGTAGACCTGATCAACAAGGTCAAGGAAACCAAGGCCGATATCGGCCTGGCCTTCGATGGCGATGGCGACCGCGTCGGCGTGGTGACCAACACCGGCAGCATCGTCTACCCGGACCGCCTGCTGATGCTGTTCGCCCGCGACGTCGTGGCGCGCAACCCGGGCGCCGAGATCATTTTCGACGTCAAATGCACCCGCCGCCTGTTTCCGCTGATCAAGGAATACGGCGGCCGGTCGTTAATGTGGAAGACCGGTCACTCGCTGATCAAAAAGAAAATGAAACAATCCGGCGCCCTGCTGGCTGGCGAAATGAGCGGGCACATCTTCTTCAAGGAGCGCTGGTTCGGTTTCGACGACGGCATCTACAGCGCCGCACGCTTGCTGGAGATCCTCAGCAAGGAAAAATCCTCGGCCGAAGAGCTGTTCGCGACCTTCCCGAACGATATTTCTACGCCGGAAATCAATATCCATGTGACCGAAGAGAGCAAATTCAGCATCATTGATGCATTGCACGATGCGCAGTGGGGCGAAGGCGCCGACCTGACCACCATTGACGGCGTGCGAGTCGACTATGCCAAAGGCTGGGGCCTGGTACGCGCATCCAACACCACACCGGTGCTGGTGCTGCGTTTCGAGGCCGATGACGAGGCTGAACTGCAACGCATCAAGGATGTGTTCCGCATCCAGCTCAATCGTGTTGCACCTGATCTCCAACTACCGTTCTGATTCACCCGGAGCCCTGAATGACCCTCGAACGCGAAGCCGCCGCCAACACCGCCAAGGTCCTGTCCGAAGCGCTGCCTTACATCCGCCGTTATGTCGGCAAGACACTGGTGATCAAATACGGCGGCAACGCGATGGAAAGCGAGGAGCTGAAAACCGGCTTCGCCCGCGACATCGTGCTGATGAAGGCCGTGGGCATCAACCCGGTGGTGGTTCACGGTGGCGGCCCGCAAATCGGTGACCTGCTCAAGCGCCTGTCGATCGAGAGCCATTTCGTCGACGGCATGCGCGTCACCGACGCCGCGACCATGGACGTGGTGGAAATGGTCCTCGGCGGCCAGGTCAACAAGGACATCGTCAACCTGATCAACCGTCATGGCGGCAGCGCCATCGGCCTGACCGGTAAAGACGCCGAGTTGATTCGCGCGAAGAAGCTTACCGTTACCCGTCAGACGCCGGAAATGACCACCCCGGAAATCATCGACATCGGCCATGTGGGCGAAGTGGTCGGGATCAACACCGACCTGCTGAACCTGCTGGTCAAAGGCGATTTTATTCCGGTGATCGCGCCCATCGGCGTCGGCGCCAACGGCGAGTCGTACAACATCAACGCTGACCTGGTGGCCGGTAAAGTCGCCGAAGCGTTGAAAGCCGAGAAGCTGATGCTGCTGACCAACATCGCCGGCCTGATGGACAAGTCGGGCACGGTCCTGACCGGCCTGACAACCCAGCAAGTCGACGACCTGATCGCCGACGGCACCATCTACGGCGGCATGCTGCCGAAGATCCGTTGCGCACTGGAAGCGGTCCAGGGCGGCGTGGGCAGCTCGCTGATCATCGACGGTCGCGTGCCGAACGCGATCCTGCTGGAAATCTTCACCGATACCGGCGTGGGCACCCTGATCAGCAATCGCAAGCGTCCCTAAGCGATCGCGCAAACAAAAAGACCCCGCTCGGCCTGGCTGAGCGGGGTCTTTTTTTGCACCGTTTTCCCTATGGAAAGCTGCTTTTTTGTGGCGAGGGAGCTTGCTCCCGCTTGAGTGCACAGCACTCACAACATTCTTGGGTCTGCTACGCAGCCCAGCGGGAGCAAGCTCCCTCGCCACACAAGCTCCCTACAGGGAATAACGATTAAACGCCGAACTGCGCGCGGTACGCTTCCACGGCTGGCAAGTGCTGCTTGAGCTGCGGATCGTCCGCGAGGAATTCCAGCACCTGGTTCAGCGAAACGATGCTGATCACCGGGATACCGAAGTCACGCTCGACTTCCTGGATCGCCGACAACTCGCCGTTGCCACGCTCCTGACGGTTCAGGGCGATCAGCACGCCGGCTGCCTTGGCGCCGTCCTGGGAAGCGATGATTTGCATCACTTCACGGATTGCGGTGCCGGCGGTGATCACGTCGTCGATGATCAGAACGTCGCCGGTCAGCGGTGCTCCAACGAGGCTGCCGCCTTCGCCGTGGGCCTTGGCTTCCTTGCGGTTGAAGCACCACGGCAGGTCACGGTTGTGATGCTCGGCCAGGGCCACGGCAGTGGTCGCCGCCAAAGGGATGCCTTTGTAGGCTGGGCCAAACAGCACGTCGAAGGAAATGCCGCTTTCAGCGATGGCTGCGGCGTAGAAACGCCCCAGTTGCGCCAGGGCCGAACCCGAGTTGAACAAGCCGGCGTTGAAGAAGTAAGGACTGGTACGCCCGGACTTCAGGGTGAACTCACCGAAGCGCAAAACGCCGCGATCGATGGCAAAACGGATGAAATCGCGCTGATACGCCTGCATGAAAAAAACCCCAAATACCACGGATTTAGCTAATTAGCTTGACGCCGTGTATCATACACGCACGCGATTTTTGGGGCCATTTATGCGGATCATCAGTGTGAACGTCAATGGTATTCAGGCTGCAGTCGAGCGTGGTTTGCTCAGTTGGCTGCAAGCACAGAATGCCGACGTCATCTGCCTGCAGGACACCCGTGCCTCCGCCTTTGAACTGGATGACCCAGCCTTCCAACTGGATGGCTACTTCCTTTATGCCTGCGATGCTGAAGTCCCTGCCCAAGGCGGCGTGGCTTTGTATTCGCGGTTGCAACCGAAGGCTGTCATCAGCGGTCTCGGTTTCGAGACGGCCGACCGCTACGGGCGCTACCTGCAAGCAGATTTCGACAAAGTGAGTATTGCCACCTTGCTGCTTCCTTCGGGGATGAACGGCGATGAGGACTTGAACCAGAAGTTCAAGCTCATGGACGACTTCGGCAAGTACCTGGATAAACAGCGACGCAAGCGTCGTGAGTACATTTATTGCGGCTCGCTGTACGTGGCGCAACAGAAGCTGGATATCAAGAACTGGCGCGACAGCCAGCAATCTCCGGGCTTCCTGGCACCTGAACGTGCCTGGATGGACGAGATTGTCGGCAACATGGGTTATGTCGACGCCCTGCGTGAAGTCAGCCGTGAAGGCGACCAGTACAGCTGGTGGCCGGACAACGAACAGGCGGAGATGCTCAACCTCGGTTGGCGCTTCGACTATCAACTGCTGACCCCGGGCCTGCGCCGCTTCGTACGCAGTGCACGCCTGCCACGCCAGCCGCGGTTCTCGCAACACGCTCCGCTGATCGTGGACTACGACTGGACGCTGACCATTTAAGCGTCGTTTCGCAGACACAAAAAAGCCGACAGCAATGTCGGCTTTTTTGTGGGCGCAGATTCTTGCTCTTTGTGGGAGCGAGCTTGCTCGCGATAGCGGTCTTTCAGTCACATCAATGCTGAATGTGTGAGCCTCATCGCGAGCAGGCTCGCTCCTACAGGGGATCTTCGTTGATCGTTATTTGATCAACCGCCAGGTGAACGGATACCGATAAGGCTGCCCCTCATTAGCCTTCACCCCGGCAATGATCGTCAGCACCAGCGCACCGATCGCGATCAGGCCAAACAGGAAGAACCCGATAATCACCACCATCAGCAAGAAGCAGATAGCCGAGGCAATGGCGACGGTGATCTGGAAGTTCAGTGCTTCCTTGCCCTGGGCATCGATGAACGGGTCCATCTCGCGCTTCATCTGCCAGAGAATCAGCGGGCCGATGATCGTGCCAAACGGAATCCAGATCCCCAGCAAGGCGGACAAGTGGCAAAACATCGCCCACTGACGCACCTCTTGGCTCGGCGAGGGCAGTGGCAGTTGCTCGTCACTCATGGCGTCCTCCTTGTCTGGAGCAGTCCGGTCAGTCGGCCAATGCGGCCTTTTGCAATTCGAAGATCTCGTTCATGCCTTTCTTCGCCAGTTCAAGCATGGCGTTCAGCTCTTCAGGCTGGAACGGCGCGCCTTCGGCAGTGCCCTGGACTTCGATGAAACCGCCAGCGCTGGTCATCACCACGTTCAGGTCAGTCTCGGCGGCCGAGTCTTCCAGGTAATCGAGGTCGAGCACAGGCTCACCCTTGTACATGCCCACGGAAACCGCAGCGATCATCTGCTTGACCGGGTCGCCGCCCTTCAGGCCACCACGCTTCTTGATGACTTTCAAGGCATCGATCAGTGCAACCATGGAGCCGGTGATCGACGCCGTGCGGGTGCCGCCATCGGCCTGGATCACGTCGCAGTCGACGTACAGGGTGACGTCACCCAACTTGGACATGTCCAGCGCAGCGCGCAGGGAACGACCGATCAGACGCTGGATTTCCAGGGTGCGGCCGCCTTGCTTGCCACGGCTGGCTTCACGCTGGTTACGCTCGCCGGTAGCGCGCGGCAGCATGCCGTACTCGGCGGTCAGCCAACCCTGGCCCTGGCCTTTCAGGAAACGCGGTACGCCCGGTTCAACGCTGACGGTGCAGATGACCTTGGTATCGCCGAACTCGACCAGCACAGAACCCTCGGCGTGTTTGGTGTAGTTGCGGGTGATGCGGATCGAGCGGAGCTGATCGGCAGCGCGACCACTTGGACGTATCATAGGGAGTACCTGTACTGGGGACGGAAAACTGCGGAGCATTATAGAGCCGACGGCCGCCACTGGGCACTTCTAAAAAAATCCGCCGACGACCGAGGGCTCTGCACCGCGCGTCGGTGCAGGCCTGCCGCTCTTTGTCACACCGTGTGTTTGGGCGCATCCGCGTCACTGCGCTACAATCCTGCGCCTTTGCTGCCAGTCGGCTTTAATTCATTGATATCGGATTCCCGGAACCTCGGTTCTGTGCCGATCTGCCTTGCGAGGTACCTCCATGGTGCACAGCATGACCGCCTTCGCCCGCGTCGAGAAAGCCGGCGTCCAGGGCACCCTGAGCTGGGAACTGCGGTCGGTCAACAGCCGCTACCTGGAACCCCACCTGCGCCTGCCGGAATCCTTCCGCGACCTCGAGGGCGCTGTTCGTGAAGCCCTGCGCCAGGGAGTATCCCGGGGCAAGCTCGAATGCACCCTGCGCTTCACCGAAGAAAACACCGGCAAAGCACTGCAAATCGATCAGGAGCGCGCCGCGCAACTGGTCGCCGCCGCCGAGACCATCGCCAGCCTGATCAAGAACCCGGCAGCGCTGAACCCGCTGGAAGTCCTGGCCTGGCCCGGCGTACTGGTAGGCGACGCCACTGACCCGCAAGCCTTGAACGCCGAAGCGCTGGCACTGTTCAATCAGGGCCTCAAGGAACTGAAGGCCGGCCGCGAGCGCGAAGGCGCGGAGCTGGCGCGGCTGATCAACGAGCGCCTGAGCTCCATCGAAGAAGACGTGGTGACCTTGCGCGAACTGGTCCCGCAAATGCTCGCCACCCAGCGCCAGAAAGTCCTCGACCGCTTCGCCGACATGAAGGCCGAGATGGATCCGCAGCGCCTGGAGCAGGAAATGGTCATGCTCGCGCAAAAAAGCGACGTCGCCGAAGAACTGGATCGCCTGAGCACTCACATCATCGAAGTTCGCCGGGTGCTCAAATCCGGCGGTGCCGCCGGTCGGCGCCTGGACTTCCTGATGCAGGAACTCAACCGCGAAGCCAACACACTGGGCTCCAAAGCCTTCGACCCGCGCAGCACCCAGGCTGCGGTCAACCTCAAGGTGTTGATCGAGCAGATGCGCGAACAAGTGCAGAATATTGAGTAAGGCTACCCCGACATGACACACAGCACCGGCACCCTGTACATCATTTCCGCCCCTTCGGGCGCGGGCAAGAGCAGTCTGGTCAAGGCCCTGACCGACGCCAATCCGGAGATCCGCGTCTCGGTCTCCCACACCACCCGCGCCATGCGCCCCGGTGAAGTGAATGGCGTGAACTATCACTTCGTCGACCGCAGCGAGTTCGTGAAGATGATCGAACACGGGGATTTCCTCGAGCGCGCCGAAGTGTTCGGCAATCTCTACGGCACTTCGCAAAGCCACCTGCAGCAGACCCTGGACGAAGGCCACGACCTGATTCTGGAAATCGACTGGCAAGGTGCCGAGCAAGTGCGCAAGCTGATGCCTCAGGCCCGCTCGATCTTCATTCTGCCGCCGTCATTGCAGGCCCTGCACCAGCGCCTGACCAATCGCGGCCAGGACAGTGACGAAGTCATTGACGGCCGGATGCGCGAAGCCGTCAGCGAAATGAGCCACTACGTCGACTACGACTACCTGATCATCAACGACGATTTCGCCCACGCGCTGCACGACCTGAAGGCGATTTTCCGCGCCAATCAGCTGATTCAGAAGCGTCAGCAGCAGCGTCACGGCAAATTGCTGGCTGAATTGCTCGGTTAATCAGCTCTTCCCAAAACCGCTGCAAGGGCTTTACATTGGTACTTGCAGCGCGTTGAAGGGCTTGGTCAAAAAATCAGCGCTTCCCTAAACGCTGGTGATTTTTTAAACTGTTGAGTCCGCTCGCCCATCCGGGCAGCGCGCATATTGCATTTGCTACGAGGAAGACCATGGCCCGCGTAACCGTTGAAGACTGCCTAGAACACGTGGATAACCGCTTTGAGCTGGTCATGCTCTCTACCAAGCGTGCCCGTCAACTGGCCACCGGCGGCAAAGAGCCGAAAGTAGCATGGGAAAACGACAAGCCTACCGTTGTCGCCCTGCGTGAAATCGCTGAAGGCCTGATCGACTACGCAGCTATCGCCGAAGCCGAAATCGTTGAAGATGAACCGCTTTTTGCTGCATTCGAGGACGAGTCCAACGAGGCCGTCTAAGCCTATGCCTGGTCGACGTAGCACGGCGCGGGATAAAAGCTTACGGCAGGAGACATCATGCCGAGCATAGACGCCCTCGCCGATCGCTTATCGACCTACCTCGGCAAGGACCAGGTCAATCTGGTCCGCCGAGCGTATTTCTACGCCGAACAAGCCCACGACGGCCAACGCCGCCGTAGCGGCGAGGCGTACGTCACGCACCCACTCGCGGTTGCGAATATTCTTGCCGACATGCACATGGACCATCAGAGTCTGATGGCTGCGATGCTGCATGACGTGATCGAAGACACCGGTATTGCCAAGGAAGCGCTGCAAGCGCAGTTCGGCGAAACTGTGGCCGAACTGGTCGACGGGGTCAGCAAACTGACCCAGATGAACTTCGAGACCAAGGCCGAGGCGCAAGCCGAAAACTTCCAGAAAATGGCCATGGCCATGGCCCGCGACATTCGCGTGATCCTGGTCAAGCTGGCCGATCGCCTGCACAACATGCGCACGCTGGAAGTGCTGTCCGGCGAAAAACGCCGGCGCATCGCCAAGGAAACCCTGGAAATCTATGCGCCCATCGCTAACCGGCTGGGCATGCACGCCATCCGCATAGAGTTCGAAGACCTCGGTTTCAAGGCCATGCACCCGATGCGTTCCGCGCGGATCTACCAGGCGGTCAAACGCGCCCGGGGCAACCGCAAGGAAATCGTCAACAAGATCGAAGAATCCTTAAGCCACTGCCTGGCCATCGATGGCATCCAGGGCGAGGTCAGCGGTCGCCAGAAACACCTCTACGGCATCTACACGAAAATGCGCGGCAAGCGTCGGGCCTTCAACGAGATCATGGACGTCTATGCATTCCGGATCATCGTCGACAAGGTCGATACCTGCTACCGCGTGCTGGGTGCTGTACATAACTTATATAAACCATTGCCGGGGCGCTTCAAGGATTACATCGCGATCCCCAAGGCCAACGGCTATCAGTCGCTGCACACCACGCTGTTCGGCATGCACGGTGTTCCGATCGAGATCCAGATCCGCACCCGTGAAATGGAAGAGATGGCCAACAATGGCATCGCCGCCCATTGGCTGTACAAATCCAGCGATGACGAGCAGCCGAAAGGCACCCATGCCCGAGCCCGCCAGTGGGTCAAGGGCGTGCTGGAAATGCAGCAACGCGCCGGCAATTCGCTGGAATTCATCGAAAGCGTGAAGATCGACCTGTTCCCGGACGAGGTCTACGTGTTCACGCCCAAAGGCCGGATCATGGAACTGCCCAAGGGCTCCACGGCGGTCGACTTCGCCTACGCGGTACACACCGACGTGGGCAATAGCTGCATCGCCTGCCGGATCAATCGTCGTCTCGCGCCGCTGTCCGAACCGCTGCAAAGCGGCTCCACGGTCGAGATTGTCAGCGCCCCTGGCGCGCGGCCGAACCCGGCCTGGCTCAACTTCGTGGTCACCGGCAAGGCGCGCACGCACATCCGCCATGCCCTGAAACTGCAACGTCGCTCCGAATCCATCAGCCTGGGCGAGCGCCTGCTGAACAAGGTCCTCAATGGTTTCGACAGCTCGCTGGAGAAAATCCCGGCCGAGCGCGTCAAGGCCATGCTCGTCGAGTACCGCCTCGAACTGATCGAGGATTTGCTGGAAGACATAGGCCTGGGTAATCGCATGGCCTATGTGGTGGCCCGCCGGTTGCTGGGCGAAGGCGAACAGTTGCCAAGTCCGGAAGGCCCACTGGCGATTCGCGGCACCGAAGGCCTGGTGCTCAGCTACGCCAAGTGTTGCACGCCGATCCCGGGCGACCCGATTGTCGGCCACTTGTCCGCCGGCAAAGGCATGGTCGTGCACCTGGACAACTGCCGCAATATCAGCGAAATCCGCCACAACCCGGAAAAATGCATCCAGCTCTCGTGGGCCAAGGATGTCACCGGCGAATTCAACGTTGAGCTGCGCGTCGAGCTGGAGCACCAGCGCGGCCTTATCGCCCTGCTGGCCAGCAGCGTCAACGCCGCCGACGGTAACATCGAGAAAATCAGCATGGACGAACGCGATGGTCGCATCAGCGTGGTCCAGTTGGTGGTCAGCGTGCACGACCGCGTGCACCTGGCCCGCGTGATCAAGAAACTGCGCGCCTTGACCGGGGTGACTCGCATCACCCGCATGCGCGCCTAAGCCCCTAATTACAAGGAGTCCTACATGACCAAGACTGTTATCACCAGCGACAAGGCCCCGGCCGCCATCGGTACTTACTCCCAGGCGATCAAGGCTGGCAACACCGTTTACATGTCGGGTCAGATTCCCCTGGACCCAAAAACCATGGAACTGGTTGAAGGCTTCGAGGCCCAGACCGTCCAGGTGTTCGAGAACCTCAAGGCCGTGGCTGAAGCCGCTGGCGGTTCGTTCAAGGACATCGTCAAGCTGAACATCTTCCTCACCGACCTGAGCCACTTCGCCAAGGTCAACGAGATCATGGGCAAGTACTTCGACCAGCCTTACCCTGCCCGCGCCGCCATCGGCGTAGCAGCCCTGCCAAAGGGTTCGCAGGTTGAAATGGATGCCATCCTGGTCATCGAGTAATGCGTGCGGCGCAGCCTCGGGCTGCGCCGACTGCTCTGCTGTAAAGAATGCTTGAAAGGATTCCACCCATGCGCAACGCGCTTGCTCTCTCGCTGCTCGCCCTGTTCCTGGGCGGATGTGCCAGCAACCCTGCCGACCGTGACATCAGCGGCACCTGGATCAACCAGGTGGCGATCGATGCTGCCGCCAAAGGCGTCCCCCTGCGTGAAGCGCTCCAGGCCTATGGCCCGAACCTGGAATGGGACATCAACACCAAGGCCGGTCAGGCCCGCTACACCAACGGTTTTGAAAATGTCGATGGCAAGCTGCTGGGTGAAGAATCCGGCGCCTGGAAAGTCGACTTTTATGGCAGCTCGGCCAGTGAGCTGCAGCGTGACGGCAAGCAACTGAGCCAGTCCGCCAGCGACAATGAGCCTGAGCAAGTCTTCGACCGCGTACAGATCCAGGTACCGGATGGCGCACCGATAGGTGCCAGCTTCGAACGTGCGCTGTATTCAGCCTACATGGGCGGCGGCTGGACAATCGTCAACGGCCCAGGCGAAGGCAATACGGTTCAATTCCAGGCCGACGGCCAGGTGACCGGCCTGCCAGGCAGCGACCGCTATGCGTTGTGCCTGGCCGGTGATTGCGCATCCATGAGCGGCGGCAATGACAACATGTGGCTGCAACTCAATGGCCAAGGCAACGCCTGGATCTTTGCGCGCAAGGGCAAGGAGCTGGAGATTTTCCAGACCGTGAACACGGCTCAGGCGGACGAGATGCCCTCGTTCACCCCGGGTGAGCGCAAGTGGTTGCTGGAAAAGCAGTAAGCAACGCATTACCCCCTGTGGGAGCGGGCTTGCTCGCGAAAGCGGTATAACAGCCAACAGAGATGTTGAATGTTACGACCCCTTCGTGAGCAAGTCGAATCGTCGCACCGCCGCTCCCACATTTGGGTTACTGTGACTGAAAGTCAGCCGCGCCCTTCAATGATCGCCGCATACCCCTCGCGAAAACTCGGATACTTCGGCGTCCAGCCCAACGCCTTGGCCCGCGCATTACTACAGCGCTTGCTGCCAGTGCGTCGCACGCTATCGTCGTCAGCCCATTCGGTCACACCCAGATACTCACGCAACCAGCCCACCACATCGGCCAGCGCTGCCGGCGCATCGTCTACGCCGATGTAGACATCATCCAGCGCCACGCCACGCCGATCCGCCTCAAGCAGGCACGCGATCAACCCAGCGGCATCGTCGGCATGAATCCGATTGGCATACAACGGTGGCTCGACCGCCACGCGATAACCCCGGCGCACCTGGGTCAGCAGCCATTCACGGCCGGGGCCGTAAATGCCGGTCAAGCGCAGGATGCTGGCCGGAATGCCGCTTTTGAGGGCAAGTTGCTCGGCTTCGAGCATCACACGCCCGGAATAGCCCGCCGCCACGGCCGGTGAAGACTCGTCGACCCATTCGCCATTCTGTTGACCGTAAACACTGCTACTGGAAACGAACAATAGGCGATTGGGCATCTGCCCGTAGTCGTTCAGCCATTCCAGCACATGCTCCAGGCCCTGGACATACGCAGCGCGGTAGCCGGCTTCGTCGTGATCGGTGGCCGCCGCGCAATACACCAGGTAATCCACGGCGCCGATTGGCCAGGTAGCCGGGCAGTCTTTGTTGAACAGGTCACCGGCAACACCGATGACGCCCTTGGGCAGGCGTGAAACGTCGCGTCGCAGGCCATGGACCTCCCACCCCGCCGCCAGCAATTGTGTGGCCAGGCGGCTGCCGACATCACCGCAGCCGGCGATCAAAACAGTAGGCGCAGACATCAGAAAACTCCCATCGGAAAGCCACAGACTAGCGCCGGCAATAGACAAGCGGCTAGCAATGCAGGAAAAAAAGAGACGCTATTACTTTTGTTAACAAGAATTAATTGCAATAATGCCTCCCCACTTTTGTTCTCGGCCTTCGAGGCCAGGAAGAACATCACCCGTTTTTTCTCTCAGGTCCGGCCAGCATGACACGCAATCAATTCTCCGCTTCGCCAACCAAACGACCTCGCGCCTGGAGCGCGGTGGCCGCCCTGCTCCTCAGCCTGATGCTCGCGCCAGTCGCCGCTTTCGCCGATGCCCAGGCGCCAGCCACACCGGCCGCCACCGCGCCGGCTCCGGCCGATCACGCTGCCCCGGCCGTTGCTCCGGTTGCGACCGATCCTGCCCAGGCAGCACCGGCAGAAGCGCTGGGTGAAGACGTCCCTGAGGTCCTCGAAGCCGACAACACCCTGGGCATGGCCCATGACCTGTCGCCGTGGGGCATGTACAAGAATGCCGACATCATCGTGAAAATCGTGATGATCGGCCTGGCCATCGCCTCGATCATCACCTGGACCATCTGGATCGCCAAGGGTCTTGAGCTGATGGGCGCCAAGCGTCGTCTGCGCGGTGAAATCGCCCAACTGAAAAAGTCCGCCTCCCTCAAGGAAGCCAGCGCCACCGCCGCGAAGGAAGGCACCCTGGCCAACCTGCTGGTACATGACGCCCTTGAAGAGATGCGCCTGTCGGTCAACAGCCGCGAGAAAGAAGGCATCAAGGAACGCGTCAGCTTCCGTCTTGAGCGCCTGGTCGCGGCCTGCGGTCGCAACATGAGCAGCGGCACCGGCGTGCTGGCCACCATCGGCTCCACCGCGCCGTTCGTCGGCCTGTTCGGTACCGTGTGGGGCATCATGAACAGCTTCATCGGCATCGCCAAGACCCAGACCACCAACCTCGCCGTCGTGGCTCCGGGCATCGCCGAGGCCCTGCTGGCTACCGCGCTGGGCCTGGTTGCAGCGATCCCTGCGGTCGTGATCTACAACGTCTTTGCCCGCTCCATCGCCGGTTACAAGGCTCAGGTGTCCGACGCGTCGGCACAGGTCCTGCTGCTGGTCAGCCGCGACCTCGACCACCAGCCTGAGCGCAGCTCGCAACCGCACATGGTGAAAGTGGGGTAATCAGCCATGGGCCTGCATTTGAAAGAAGGGGCAGACGACGATCTGTCCGAAAACCACGAAATCAACGTAACGCCGTTCATCGACGTGATGTTGGTACTGTTGATCATCTTCATGGTGGCGGCCCCGCTGGCCACCGTGGACATCAAGGTCGACCTGCCCGCCTCGACCGCCAAGCCGGCGCCGCGGCCAGAGAAACCGGTGTTCCTCAGCGTCAAGGCTGACCAGCGACTGTTCCTCGGCGAAGACGAAGTGAAGGCCGAAGCACTCGGCGCCACCCTCGACGCCAGGACCCAGGGCAAGAAAGACACGACAATCTTCTTCCAGGCCGACAAAGGCGTGGATTACGGCGACCTGATGAGCGTGATGGACAACCTGCGTTCTGCCGGTTACCTGAAGGTAGGTCTGGTCGGGCTCGAGACGGCAGCCAAGAAATGATCACGACGCGCCATAAGCTGACGCGTTACAGCGGTAGCCTGGCTGTGGTGCTGGGTGTTCATGCGCTGGCCATCGCGCTGGCGCTGAACTGGTCCGCCCGTCCGCCCATCGAATTGCCCCCTCAGGCAATGATGGTCGAACTGGCACCGGTCCCTGCCCCGCCACCGCCTGCTCCGCCGAAGGTCGTCACCCCGCCGCAGCCACCGGCTCCGGTTGAAGAACTGCCGATACCCAAGCTCGCCGAAGCGCCGAAAGCTGAAATTGCCGTGCCCAAGCCGGTCAAACCCAAGCCGAAGCCGCAGCCGCCCAAGCCGGTAGAGAAGAAACCCGAGCCGCCGAAGGAAAAGCCGGCCGAAGAAAAACCGGCCGAAACCCAGCAGACTCAGGTACCGACGGAGAAATCCGCCCAGCCTGCGCCGGGTCCGTCGCCTGCTCAAATGGCGGCCAAGGCCAGTTGGCAAGGCACCTTGCTGGCGCATTTGCAGAAGTACAAGAAGTACCCGGCCAGTGCACAGGCGCGAGGCAAGGAAGGCATGAACCGTCTGCGTTTCGTCGTGGATGCCGAAGGCAATGTGTTGTCGTTTGAACTGGTAGGCGCCTCGGGCACTGCCGATCTGGACCGTGCCACCCTGGAAATGATCCGCCGCGCCCAACCGCTGCCCAAGCCACCGGCCGACATGCTGACCAATGGCTCCATCGAAATCGTTGCACCGTTTGTGTATTCGCTGGAGAAACGCCGCCGCTGATAACACCAGCCCCTGTAGGAGCGAGCCTGCTCGCGAAGAGACCGTCACATTCAACATCAATGTTGACTGGCACACCGCTTTCGCGAGCAGGCTCGCTCCTACAAGTTCGTAAATCCAGCCAAAAGGCACCGAAAGGTGCCTTTTGCATATCTGCCAGCGGCAATCCGGCATTGTCCGGTGTCACTCGACACACTCAGTCTGATAACGTGCGTCTATCGATTGCAGCCGGTATGCTTGGCCCGCAACTACATGGACGCTTGCTATGACCCTCACAGAATTACGCTACATCGTTACCCTCGCCCAAGAGCAGCACTTCGGCCACGCGGCCGAGCGCTGCCACGTCAGCCAGCCGACCCTGTCGGTGGGCGTGAAAAAGCTTGAAGACGAACTCGGTGTGCTGATTTTCGAGCGCAGCAAGAGCGCCGTGCGCCTGACGCCGGTCGGCGAAGGCATCGTGGCCCAGGCACAAAAGGTATTGGAACAGGCCCAGGGCATCCGCGAACTGGCCCAGGCCGGCAAGAACCAGCTGACCGCCCCACTCAAGGTCGGCGCGATCTACACCGTCGGGCCGTACCTGTTTCCGCACCTGATTCCACAACTGCACCGGGTCGCCCCGCAGATGCCGTTGTACATCGAAGAAAACTTCACCCACGTGCTGCGCGACAAACTGCGCAACGGCGAGCTCGACGCGATCATCATCGCCCTGCCATTCAATGAAGCCGACGTGCTGACCCTGCAACTCTACGACGAGCCATTCTACGTGCTGATGCCAGCGCAGCACCCGTGGACGCAAAAAGAATCCATCGACGCCAGCCTGCTCAACGACAAGAGCCTGCTGCTGCTCGGCGAAGGCCACTGCTTCCGCGATCAGGTACTGGAAGCCTGCCCGACCCTGACCAAGGGCAACGACGGCGCCAAGCACACCACGGTGGAATCCAGCTCCCTTGAAACCATTCGCCACATGGTCGCCTCGGGCCTGGGGATTTCGATCCTGCCGTTGTCGGCGGTCGACAGCCATCACTACGCCCCCGGCGTGATCGAAGTGCGCCCGTTGTCGGCACCCGTACCGTTCCGCACCGTGGCCATTGCCTGGCGCGCCAGCTTCCCGCGCCCGAAAGCGATTGAAATCCTCGCTGACTCCATTCGCCTGTGCTCGGTGGCCAAGCCAGCGACGCAAGTCGCTGCGGGCTAAGCAACGGTCATGAGCGAGTTGTCGCAAGTGTCGGTGACTGCACTCAAAGGTGTCGGTGAAGCCATGGCCGAGAAACTGGCCAAGGTCGGCCTGGAAAACCTCCAGGACGTGTTGTTTCACCTGCCGTTACGCTATCAGGATCGCACCCGTGTCGTGCCGATCGGCGCACTGCGGCCCGGGCAAGATGCGGTCATCGAAGGCACTGTCAGCGGTGCTGATGTGGTCATGGGCCGGCGGCGCAGCCTGGTGGTTCGGCTGCAGGATGGCACCGGTGGCTTAAGCCTGCGGTTCTACCATTTCAGCAACGCACAAAAGGAAGGCCTCAAACGCGGTACGCGGATTCGCTGCTACGGCGAGGCACGGCCCGGTGCTTCGGGGCTTGAGATCTACCACCCGGAATACCGCGCCATCACTGGCGACGAACCGCCGCCGGTGGATGAAACCCTGACCCCGGTTTACCCGCTTACCGAAGGCCTGACCCAACAGCGCTTGCGCCAGTTGTGCATGCAGACCCTCACCCTGCTCGGCCCCAGCAGCCTGCCCGACTGGCTGCCGAACGAACTGGCCCGCGACTACCAATTGGCGCCGCTGGCCGATGCGATCCGCTACCTGCACAACCCGCCCGCCGATGCCGACGTCGATGAACTGGCCCTCGGTCACCACTGGGCGCAGCACCGTCTGGCCTTCGAAGAACTGCTGACCCATCAACTGTCGCAACAACGCCTGCGCGAAAGCATGCGCTCCCTGCGTGCGCCAGCGATGCCCAAAGCCACGCAACTGCCGGCCAAGTACCTGGCCAACCTCGGCTTCAACCCAACCGGCGCCCAGCAACGGGTCGGCAACGAAATCGCCTATGACCTCAGCCAGCACGAACCGATGCTGCGGCTGATCCAGGGCGACGTCGGCGCCGGCAAAACCGTGGTCGCCGCCCTCGCTGCGCTGCAAGCGCTGGAGGCCGGTTATCAGGTTGCACTGATGGCCCCCACCGAGATTCTCGCCGAGCAGCACTTCATCACCTTCAAGCGCTGGCTCGAACCGCTGGGCATTGAAGTCGCGTGGCTGGCCGGCAAGCTCAAGGGCAAGAACCGCGTCGCCGCCCTGGAGCAAATCGCCAGCGGCACGCCGATGGTGGTCGGCACCCACGCGCTGTTCCAGGACGAAGTGCAATTCAAGAATCTGGCGCTGGTGATCATCGACGAACAGCACCGTTTCGGCGTACAGCAGCGTCTGGCCTTGCGGCAGAAAGGCGTTGGCGGGCGCATGTGCCCGCACCAGTTGATCATGACCGCCACGCCGATTCCGCGCACGCTGGCCATGAGCGCCTACGCCGACCTCGACACCTCGATCCTCGACGAACTGCCCCCCGGCCGAACCCCGGTCAACACCGTGCTGATCACCGACACTCGGCGGGTCGAAGTCATCGAACGGGTGCGCAGCGCTTGCGCCGAAGGGCGCCAGGCCTATTGGGTGTGCACGCTGATCGAAGAGTCGGAAGAGCTGACCTGCCAGGCCGCCGAAACCACCTTTGAGGACCTCACCGCCGCTCTCGGCGAATTGAAAGTCGGGCTGATCCACGGCCGCATGAAGCCTGTGGAAAAAGCCGCGGTGATGGCCGAATTCAAGGCCGGCAACCTGCAATTGCTGGTCGCGACCACGGTGATCGAAGTGGGCGTCGACGTACCCAACGCCAGCCTGATGATCATCGAGAACCCTGAACGCCTGGGTCTGGCGCAATTGCACCAGTTGCGTGGCCGCGTCGGCCGGGGCAGCGCCGTCAGCCACTGCGTGCTGCTCTACCATCCGCCGCTGTCGCAGATCGGCCGCCAGCGCCTGGGCATCATGCGCGAAACCAACGACGGTTTTGTCATCGCCGAAAAGGATCTGGAACTGCGCGGCCCCGGCGAAATGCTCGGCACCCGGCAGACAGGTTTGCTGCAATTCAAGGTCGCCGACCTGATGCGCGATGCCGATTTGCTGCCCGCCGTGCGGGATGCCGCCCAGGCATTGCTCGAGCGCTGGCCGACCCACGTCAGCCCGCTACTCGACCGCTGGCTGCGTCATGGCCAACAATACGGCCAAGTGTGACAACCGTCACGGTTTCTGAGGCGTGGCCCCAAGCAAGCTGGTTATACTCCTGCAATTGTTTTAGTCCGGATACAGACCATGACCGAAGTTGCCTTCGCACCCGACACCCCGCACGCTCCGTCGGTTATTCGGCTGATGCTGGGCAAGTTGGGCATTGCCTACGAAGAAGTGCTGGACCATCACGGCCTGAATGCCGCGCGCAAAGTGCAGGCCGTTCTGCTGGATGACAGCGTTGGCGTGCTGATGGTGCTGTTCCCGCAGAGCCAATTGCTGGACCTCAATCGCCTCACTGAACTCACCGGTCGCCGCCTCGCCGCCGTACCGACCGAACGCCTGACAAAAATGCTCGGCAAGCACAACCTCAGCTTGCTGCCGGGCCTGCCGGCGCTAACCAGTTCACCGTGCCTGTACGACGCAAGCCTGCTGCGCGAGCCGAAGTTGCTGTTCAACTCCGGTGAGCCGGGCGTGCTACTGGAAATTTCCAGCGAAGACTTCAAGACGACCATACTGACCAAGGCCAGCGCCGCCAACTTCGGCGAAAACCTGACCAGCATCCGTCCGAACCTCAACCGCCCCGATGACGACCGCGAGGAAATCACCCAGGCCGTCCAGGCGTTCACCGCGCGGCGCATCCAGCAGCGTCTGGAAGCGACCATCGAAATTCCGCCGCTGGCCGAAACCGCGCAAAAAATCATCAAGCTGCGCGTCGACCCCAACGCCACCATCGACGACATCACCGGCGTGGTCGAAACCGACCCGGCGCTGGCCGCACAAGTCGTGAGCTGGGCGGCATCGCCCTACTACGCCTCGCCGGGCAAGATCCGCTCGGTGGAAGACGCCATCGTCCGGGTGCTGGGCTTCGATTTGGTGATCAACCTGGCACTGGGTCTGGCCCTGGGCAAAACCCTGAGCCTGCCCAAGGACCACCCGCAACACTCCACGCCGTACTGGCAGCAATCGATCTACACCGCCGCCGTCATCGAAGGCCTGACCCGCGCCATGCCGCGCGCCCAGCGCCCGGAAGCCGGCCTGACCTACCTGGCTGGCCTGCTGCACAACTTCGGTTACCTGCTGCTGGCCCACGTGTTCCCACCGCACTTCTCGCTGATCTGCCGCCACCTGGAGGTCAACCCGCACCTGTGCCACAGCTTCGTGGAACAACACCTGCTGGGCATCAGCCGGGAACAGATCGGCTCGTGGCTGATGCGCTACTGGGACATGCCTGAAGAACTGGCCACCGCCCTGCGCTTCCAGCACGATCCTCACTACGACGGCGACTTCGCTGAGTACCCGAACCTGGTGTGCCTGTCGGTGCGCCTGCTTCGCAGCCGTGGCATCGGCTCTGGCCCCGACGAAGACATCCCCGACGCCCTGCTCGAACGCCTTGGCCTGAGCCGCGAAAAAGCCAACGACGTGGTCAGCAAAGTCCTCGAGGCCGAAGTGCTGCTGCGCGAACTGGCTTCGCAATTCACTCAAGGCTGAAAAGCTATCGCGAGCAGGCTCGCTCCCACAGGATTCAGGTGATCCCTGTGTGCGAGCCTGCTCGCGATGAATATCACTCGGTCTACCTGAAAGACCTCAAGCCTTGGGCTTGGCCTTCTTCGGCTTCAAATACTTGGTCAACCCCTGGAACCAGATCACCAGCGCCGGATTGCCCTTGATCTGAATCGACTTGTCCTGAATCCCCATCATGAACGCCAGTTGCTTGTTCTTCGCCTGCATCGTGGCAAAGCCGTACGCGGCGTCTTTGAAGGCAATCGCAAACGCAGGCTCGGCATGCACACCCGATTGGCTGGTGATGCGCTGGTCCTTCACGCGGAATTGCCGCGCCACTTTCCCGTCCAGGGTCTGCAGCTGAAACACCAGGTCCTTGTCACCCAGTTGCTGCTGAAACGCCGGATTGGTCCGGCTGGCCTTACCCATCAACAAACCCAGCATCCACAGCAGAAAACGAAATTTCATGCGCACAGCCTCAAGAGAAAAATGAACGGCTGGGGCAGTTTAACGGCTTCAGGCGATAACACCAGTATCTGCTTGCGTTAGAAGAAGATCAGAACCATTACCCTCACGATGACCACCAAGTCACAATTATCAAAACTTCCTTCAAGACCACTCCACACACCACTCCTACACCAAACGAAACACATTCTGTAGGAGCTGCCGGAGGCTGCGATTTTTTGATCTTCAACCCCGCAAACCTATCGGACATTTCCTTCAATACGCTGGGCTATACATGAACTAGGCGTACTTGGCCGGCACCGATAACCTCTCCCAGTCACTGCAAAGTTGGTGACTCGGACGTGCAAGTCCGGACTCGTCATGCAATCGGTTATGGCTATTCACCGGGTGTTTTTTTATCCTCGCGAATCGTTATGGCGGCTGTGTGTGGGAGTCCTTCGGGTCTGCCGGCAACCGAGTCCGGTCTTGCACACCTATACACAGCTGCCACCTTTTTCGAAGCAAGCGAAACTGTGTGAGCTCCATAACTCGGTGATTCAAATGCTCAAACCAACACCTAATCCGCCAGAAGATCCGGCCACATCCCCCTACGAATCCCTCGATTCCAAAAAACTCCACGAAGCCGCCGAACGCGCCCTCGATCACTATCTCGCCCCACCAAAACAGACACCAACGAAACGCAGCGGCCAACTTTTCAGTGTCTGCCAGGACATCAATACCGAAGCACTCCTGGCCAACGCCTCGGAAGACCTGCTGTCCATCAGCGCCATCGCCGCTGACCTGGCCGATGATGTAGACGGCTCGCGCCGCTCAGTAGCCCTGGCGATCAGTCGCGTGGCTGAGGGGGCGCATTTGCTGGTAGAGCGGGCGCTGGATCATCTGGATGAACCGGAAATGGCGGCGATTCTCGCCAAGCAACAAAGCGGGCTCGGCTGATTCGCCGCCCACAAAAAATGGGCACCCAACCCTGGTTGGCGTGCCCATTTTTTATTCCACTCCCCCGCTGCGCGGGAGGTGAAAACGGATTACGGATTAACGCTGTCTTTCAACGATTTGCCTGGCTTGAACGCAACGGTGTTGCTGGCCTTGATTTTGACGGGTTCACCGGTTTGCGGGTTTTTGCCGGTGCGGGCACCGCGATGGCGTTGCAGGAAGGTGCCGAAGCCCACCAGCGTCACGCTGTCTTTGCGGTGCAGGGCACCGGTGATTTCTTCAAGAACGGCGTTGAGAACGCGGTTGGCTTGTTCTTTGGTGAGGTCTGCTTTTTCAGCAATGGCTGCAGCGAGGTCTGGTTTACGCATGTGAGTGAAGCCCCTTTGACGGTTTGTTGTTGTTATGTCCGTGCTGCTCTCTGCGGAGCAGCGCCAAAAGCGCCGCAGGTGCTCTACTCTGCGGCAGACGGGAGTGAGGATGGCACGCAGTGAGGCCCCGCGCCAGTATCGGCGCGGCCATTGTTAGGGCAAAAGGGGGGTGATTCCGACAGAACGACCGGTATTTACGCCAACAGAGCCGGAAGCTCTTTGTTCAGGGCCAGTTTTTCCATCACGGCGGCACCGGTGAGCGCATAGCCGAGCAGCTTGCCCGCGGCATCGCGGCATAAAACCTTGATGTCGGCGCCCTGCCCTTCGACTGTCCAAATGCCCTCTGCGCCCCGTGGTGGCGGGGACACTACCAGCGGGCAGACCGGGGTTTTGACGGTGATTGGCATCGGGCCATAGGTGACGGCGGTCGGGTTGCCAGCCAGGGTTTGTGCCAGCGCCCTCGCACAGCTCATCAGGGGCATGACGTACAGCAGATTCAGCCCATCGACCTCGGCACAGTCGCCCAGGGCGTAGATGTTGGCGTGGGAGGTTTTCAAGTGCCGGTCGACCATGACGCCACGGTTAACCTGCAAACCGGCCGCTGCCGCCAGGTCGACGCGTGGGCGCAGGCCAATGGCCGAGACCACCACGTCGCACGGGATCACCTGGCCATCGGACAGGTGTGCTTCCAGGCCGTCAGCCACGCGTTGCAGGCGATTGAGCACCGGCCCGAGGTGGAAGCGCGCGCCGAGGCTTTCGAGGCCAGCCTGCACCGCAGCGGCGGCCGCCGGGTGCAGCAGGGTCGGCATGACTTGTTCGCACGGCGCAACCAGTTGCACTTCGTAGCCACCCAGGGTCAGGTCGTTGGCGAACTCGCAGCCGATCAGACCGGCACCGAGCAGCAGCACGCGGCGCTTGCCGGCCGCCGCCGCACGGAAGCGTGCGTAGTCTTCCAAGTCGTTGATCGGGAATACGCAATCCGCCGCATCGCCTTCAATGGGCACGCGCACGGTTTCGGCGCCCCAGGCCAGGATCAGGTCGCGGTAGATCACCGCTTCTTCACCGATCCACAGGCGCTTGTGGCCCGGGTCGATGCCGCTGATGCGCGTGTGGGTGCGTATTTCGGCCTTGAGTTGCTCGGCCATGGCGCCGGGTTCGGCCATGCTCAGGCCGTCGGCATCCTTGTTTTTGCCGAAGCCGGTGGAGAGCATCGGCTTGGAGTAGGAGCGCCCGTCATCGGCGGTAATCAGCAGCAGCGGGGTTTCGCTATCGAGTTTGCGAAACTCGCGGGCCACGTTGTAGCCCGCCAGGCCGGTGCCAATGATTACGACAGGTGCGTTCATTCCTTACTCCTCAATTATTCAGGCAGCGATTTCGATCATTTCAAAATCCATTTTGCCCACACCGCAGTCCGGGCACAGCCAGTCTGCCGGGACGTCTTCCCAACGGGTGCCCGGCGCAATGCCGTCATCCGGCCAACCGTCGGCTTCGTTGTAGATCAGGCCGCAGACGATACATTGCCACTTTTTCATCAGGTACTTCCTCAGGGTTCAGGCGTTTTGCCGGCCGGACGGTCGATGGTTGTAGCACTGCCGTCCAACTCAGCGCGTTTTGTACTGATCGGGGCCTTTAGATGCAAGTCTGTTCGGCGTAACGGCAGGCCAATTCAATCGATATCGGTGGCTGACATGTTAAGCTCGCCGCCTCATTTGCTGCCAATAATGACTCATTGTGCATCACACAGAATTCCCCTCTCCAGCTCCTCTCTGGCTCTCGCGCAGCGAACTGGCACCCCTCCCCGACGCCTCCACCCTCGACTGGCTGTTCGACGAAGGCTCGCTAACCAGACGTCTGATTCATCTGTCGAATGATGCCTTCAGCGTCTCGCCGATGTTCGAAGGCTGGCAACCCCTGCGTGCCGACGAATGCGCAGCGCTGGACCTGGCCGATGGCAGTGAGGGCTGGGTGCGCGAGGTGTATTTGCGCGGTCATGGCCAGGCGTGGGTGTTTGCGCGCAGCGTGGCGTCACGCAGTGCATTGCAAGGCGACGGCTTGCACATGGACGAACTGGGCAGCCGCTCGCTGGGCGAATTGCTGTTTTGCGATCAGGCCTTCCAGCGCCGGGCCATCGAGGTTTGCCATTATCCGCAAGCGTGGCTGCCCGCCGAGGTGCAATCGCCTGGGCTGTGGGGCCGCCGTTCGCGCTTCGACCGCGGTGCCTTGAGCGTTTTGGTGGCCGAAATATTCCTGCCTTCCCTGTGGGACGCCGCCTGCGCCCAATCGGAGAACCGTTGATGTACCAAAGCCTGCTCAAGTCCTTGAACCGCTTGAACCCTCGGGCCTGGGATTTCATTCAGCTGACCCGCATGGACAAGCCGATCGGCATTTACCTGCTGCTGTGGCCAACGCTGTGGGCGCTGTGGATTGCCGGCAAGGGGTCGCCGTCCCTGGCCAACATTGTGATTTTCGTCCTCGGCGTGGTGCTAACCCGCGCTGGCGGCTGCGTGATCAACGACTGGGCGGACCGCAAGGTCGATGGTCATGTGAAGCGTACCGAGCAGCGGCCGCTGGTGAGCGGCAAGATCAGCTCCAAAGAGGCGCTGGTGTTCTTTGCATTGCTGATGGGCGTGAGCTTCCTGCTGGTGCTGTGCACCAATGCCGCGACCGTTTGGCTGTCATTGGGCGGCCTGGCGCTGGCGTTCAGTTACCCGTTCATGAAGCGCTACACCTATTACCCGCAAGTGGTGCTGGGCGCCGCATTTTCGTGGGGGATGCCGATGGCGTTCACCGCAGAAACCGGTGAATTGCCGGCTACCGCGTGGCTGCTGTGGATCGCCAACCTGATGTGGACCGTGGGCTACGACACGTATTACGCGATGACCGACCGCGATGACGACCTGAAGATTGGCGTGAAATCCACGGCGATTCTGTTCGGCGACGCGGACCGGGTGATCATCCTGACCCTGCAAGGGCTGGCGCTGGGTTGCCTGTTGTTGGCGGGTTCGAAGTTCGACCTTGGTGGCTGGTTCCACCTCGGATTACTGGTGGCAGCTGGCTGCTTTGCGTGGGAGTTCTGGTACACCCGCGACAAGGACCGGATGCGCTGCTTCAAGGCGTTTTTGCACAATCACTGGGCGGGTTTGGCGATTTTCGTCGGGATTGTGCTGGATTACGCGCTACGTTGAAGCGTCAAAAAGATCGCCGCCTTCAGCAGCTCCTGCAGAGCAACGTAGGCAGCGATCTGGTGCGGCAGGCTACAACCGTTACATATGCTCGTG
The DNA here is from genome assembly GCF_019955895.1 of Pseudomonas sp. GL-B-12. Taxonomy (NCBI): domain Bacteria; kingdom Pseudomonadati; phylum Pseudomonadota; class Gammaproteobacteria; order Pseudomonadales; family Pseudomonadaceae; genus Pseudomonas; species Pseudomonas sp. GL-B-12. The sequence goes on along the minus strand of NZ_JAHBCX010000022.1, from coordinate 225,055 downwards.
AACGACGTGCCAGACGTCTTTCTTCTTGTCACCCTTCATTTCTCCGGGTGCCTTGTCGTCCTTGTAGTAGTACAGCGGCTTGCCGCCGTAGGACCATTGCATTGTGCCATCGTCACGCTTGACGGCTGTCCACTTACCTTCAGCCTTGGCACCCGCCGGCGCCATCATTGGCGGCCAGTATTCGGCGCACTCACCGCTGCACATCGACTTGCCATCCTTGTCCTTGTCGTACGTGTACACAGTCATGCCCTTGTGATCGACCATCATGCCGTCTTTCATCATCGCCGGGTCGGCGGCAAAGGCCAGTGTCGGCAGCGTTAACGCAGCAGTGACCAGCAAAGCCTTCCAGGATTGAGCAATGTAGTTCATGGAAACCTTCCTTTTGTGGTTGTCAGGATTCGGAATTAGAGCTTAGTCCAGGTTCGCTACAATCGCAGGGCAACTAAAATACTGTCACACGACTGCAATAATTCCGTTATCTAATGCGGCGCAAGACAGTTAAATGACAAGAGGATTAAGGGCATGGTTGGCAGGAGCATTCTGATCGTCGACGACGAAGCGCCTATTCGCGAAATGATCGCCGTTGCATTGGAAATGGCCGGCTATGACTGCCTGGAGGCTGAAAACTCCCAGCAGGCCCACGCCATTATCGTCGACCGCAAACCGGACCTGATCCTGCTCGACTGGATGCTGCCCGGCACGTCCGGCATCGAACTGGCCCGTCGTCTCAAGCGTGATGAACTGACCGGGGACATCCCGATCATCATGCTCACCGCCAAGGGTGAAGAGGACAACAAGATCCAGGGCCTGGAAGTCGGCGCTGACGACTACATCACCAAACCGTTTTCCCCCCGTGAGCTGGTAGCGCGCCTGAAGGCCGTGCTGCGTCGCGCGGGCCCGACCGATGGCGAAGCACCGATCGAAGTCGGCGGCCTGCTGCTGGACCCGATCAGCCACCGCGTGACCATCGACGGCCGTCCTGCCGAGATGGGCCCGACCGAATACCGCCTGCTGCAATTCTTCATGACCCACCAGGAGCGCGCCTACACTCGTGGCCAGTTGCTGGATCAGGTCTGGGGCGGCAACGTCTACGTCGAAGAGCGTACGGTTGACGTGCACATTCGCCGCCTGCGCAAAGCCCTCGGCGATGCTTACGAAAATCTGGTACAAACCGTGCGCGGCACTGGCTATCGGTTCTCAACCAAGGCCTGATAACAACAGCTGCAAGCTTTAAGCTACAAGCGGCAAGCTAAAAGCCAAACCGCCTCAAACTTGCAGCTTGAGGCTTGAAGCTCAAAACTGCTTCTATTCAAGGACGTATTTTTTTCGTGAACCAAAACTGGCATGGCACCCTGATTCGCCACATGCTGCTGCTGGTCACCGCCTGCCTGGTGATCGGCCTGATCACCGGCTATTACGGCTGGAGCCTCGCCGCAGGCCTGGGTCTTTACCTGGCCTGGACCCTCAAGCAATTGCTGCGTCTGCACGAGTGGCTGCGCCTGCACAAACCCGATGAAGCGCCACCCGACGGCTACGGCCTGTGGGGCGAGGTGTTCGACAGCATCTACCACCTGCAACGCCGCGACCAACGGGTACGCGGGCGCCTGCAAGCGGTGATCGACCGGGTTCAGGAGTCCACCGCCGCACTCAAGGATGCGGTGATCATGCTCGACACCGACGGCAATCTGGAGTGGTGGAACCGCGCCGCTGAAACCCTGCTGGGCCTCAAGACGCCACAGGACAGCGGCCAACCGGTGACCAACCTGGTGCGCCATCCGCGCTTCAAGGAATACTTCGAGCAAGACAGCTACGCCGAGCCGCTGGAAATCCCCTCGCCAACCAACGACCGCGTGCGCATCCAGCTGTACATCACCCGTTACGGCAACAACGAACACTTGATGCTGGTGCGCGATGTGACGCGCATCCATCAGCTTGAGCAAATGCGCAAAGACTTCATCGCCAACGTTTCCCATGAACTGCGCACACCGTTGACGGTGATCTGCGGCTACCTGGAAACCTTGCTCGACAACGTCGACGAGGTGAACCCGCGCTGGGGCCGTGCCTTGCAGCAGATGCAGCAACAAGGCGGACGCATGCAGACCCTGCTCAATGACCTGTTGTTGCTGGCCAAGCTGGAAGCCACCGATTATCCGTCGGACAACCAGCCGGTGCCGATCGACGGCTTGCTCCAATCGATCAAGAGCGACGCGCAGCAGTTGTCCGGCCAGAAAAACCAGAAAATCACCCTGGAAGCCGACCCGACAATTCTGCTCAAGGGCAGCGAAGCGGAGTTGCGCAGCGCGTTTTCCAACCTGGTGTTCAACGCGGTGAAATACACTCCGGCCGAAGGCAATATCCGCATTCGCTGGTGGGGCGATGACCAGGGGGCGCACCTGAGCGTGCAGGATTCCGGGATCGGCATCGATGCCAAACACCTGCCGCGCCTGACCGAACGCTTCTATCGCGTCGACTCCAGCCGCAACTCCAACACCGGCGGCACTGGCCTGGGGCTGGCGATCGTCAAACACGTTTTGTTACGTCATCGGGCACGGATGGAAATCAGCAGCGTACCGGGCCACGGCAGCACCTTTACCTGCCACTTTGCCCCGGCTCAGGTCACCAAATCACGGGTTATCAGCACCGCCGATTGATACCGGCCAGCACGAGCCACTAGGCAATCGCCAAGTCAGCCGCTACATTGGCTGACTTGCGCCTGCTTTTCAGGCGCAGTTTTTTCTTTCCTTCTCGAATTCACGGAACCCGCAAAACTCCATCATGGACCCTTCCCCTGGCTTGACCCTCGCTACAATTTTCGCCGACTTCGGCATGATTCTTTTTGCTCTGATCCTGGTTTTGCTCAACGGATTTTTCGTTGCGGCGGAATTTGCCATGGTCAAGTTGCGCTCGACCCGGGTCGAGGCCATCGCTGATAAACACGGCTGGCGCGGGCACATCCTGCGCACCGTACACAGCAAGCTCGACGCATACCTGTCCGCCTGCCAACTGGGTATCACCCTCGCCTCCCTGGGCCTTGGCTGGGTTGGTGAGCCGGCGTTCGCACTCATTCTCGAACCGCTGCTCAGCGCGGTGGGCGTCCAATCGGACGAAGTGGTCAAAGGCATATCGTTCTTCACCGCCTTTTTCATCATTTCGTACCTGCACATCGTGGTCGGCGAACTGGCCCCGAAATCCTGGGCGATCCGCAAACCCGAATTGCTGTCGCTGTGGACCGCCGTGCCGCTGTACCTGTTCTATTGGGCCATGTACCCGGCCATCTACCTACTCAACGCCAGCGCCAACACCATCCTGCGCATTGCGGGGCAAGGTGAGCCCGGCCCGCATCACGAGCATCACTACAGCCGTGAAGAACTGAAACTGATCCTGCACTCCAGCCGTGGCCAGGACCCGAGCGACCAAGGCATGCGTGTATTGGCCTCGGCGGTGGAAATGGGTGAACTGGAAGTGGTCGACTGGGCCAACTCCCGCGAAGACCTGGTGACCCTGGAGTTCAACGCGCCGCTCAAGCAGATCCTGGCGATGTTCCGTCGCCACAAGTTCAGCCGCTACCCGGTATACGACAGCGAGCGCCAGGAGTTCGTCGGCCTGCTGCACATCAAGGATCTGCTGCTGGAACTGGCGGCGCTGGACCACATTCCCGAGTCGTTCAACCTGGCCGAACTGACCCGCCCGCTGGAGCGCGTGTCGCGGCACATGCCGCTGTCGCAGTTGCTGGAACAGTTCCGCAAGGGCGGCTCGCACTTCGCCGTGGTCGAAGAGGCCGACGGCAACATCATCGGCTACCTGACCATGGAAGACGTGCTGGAAGTGCTGGTGGGCGACATCCAGGACGAACACCGCAAGGCCGAACGCGGGATCCTCGCGTATCAGCCGGGCAAACTGCTGGTGCGGGGCGATACGCCGCTGTTCAAGGTTGAACGGCTGCTGGGCATCGACCTCGACCACGTCGAAGCCGAAACCCTTGCCGGGCTGGTCTATGAAAGCCTGAAGCGGGTTCCGGAAGAGGAAGAAGTGCTGGAAGTCGAAGGCCTGCGGATCATCATCAAGAAGATGAAAGGGCCGAAGATTGTTCTGGCCAAGGTGTTGATGCTCGATTGATCTGCGGCTAAAGGGCCTTTTGTGGCGAGGGGGCTTGTCGGAACGCCGCACCGCCCCGTTGGGCTGCGAAGCGGCCCTTAAATCGACAAGCGAGTTTTTTCTGTTGGATCACGCGAGTAGTTTTACGACTGCTGCGCAGTCGAACGGGGGCAAGCCCCCTCGCCACAATTGATCACCGAAAACTTCACTGCTTGCCCAACGCAAAGTTGGGCAGCGCGCTGACCGGCTGGTTGAACTGGTACGGAATCGATACCAGCCCCAGCCCGGTATTGCGCTGCACCACGAAGTGCAAATGCGGCCCGGTGCTGTTGCCGGTGTTGCCGGACAAGGCCAGCGCACTGCCTACCCTTACCTGCTGACCTTCCCGAACGCAGACCGAGCCTTTCTTCAGGTGCAGGTAAACGCCCATGGTCCCGTCATCGTGCAGCACCCGCACGAAATTGCCGGATGCGTCGGTGCCGCGCCCGCTCTGTTTGTTCTCGGTTTTCACCACCACCCCGCCTCGCGCGGCAATGATCGGCGTGCCCTCAGGCATCGCGATGTCTATGGCGTATCGGCTCTTGGGCCCGAAGTGGCTGTAGGGGCCATTGGCGCCCTGGCTTATCCGGAACGGTCCACCACGCCAGGGCAACGGGTACCGATAGCCCACCGTGGGCCCTGAGGGGTCGCCCAGGGAGTATTTGAACTTCGGGACGTACGCGAGGGGCCTCCCACCTTTAGTCGCCGTAAGCTGCGCCAGGCGAACGCTGCTGCGTAGCGGTATCACGCGCCGAATCGTCCCGCCCGGCACACCACTGGCGTTCTTCACCCCGGCAAAACTCAATTCGACCTCTACCGGCGCATACAGGTCATTGCGCACGTACACGCTGTGCACGCCGTTCTTCTTCATGATGATGAGGCGCACCTGACGCTCAAGGTGCTCGACCATGCCATCGCGAAAAACGAACACATGGGCGCCTTTGCTTGGGCGGTCGCTGTAGGAAACCACGCCATAGACGTCTTTGGATTTGTAGATGGTCATGGCCACGGCCGAGGTGGCGACCATGAACAGGCCACATAAAAGCAGCAGGCGCGTGAACATGAGCAAGGATTCTGTCGAGTGAGGCCCGGGATTGAGCCTAGCAGCTGCAATGGACCCGGGTAGTCGGCAGATGTTTCAGAAAGGGTGTTCAGCAGATGTGCGGTAGCAGTGATGGCCCCTTCGTCGGATCGCCGCCCGGAGCAGGCCCGCTCCCACAAGGAAACGTATTCCAATGTGGGAGCGACGGTGCGGCGATCCGACCTGCTCGCGATGGCGGACTATCTGGCCTGCAACATTAAGCGCCCGGAATGAAATGCTTCTGCGCCGTACCCCGCGCAATCAGGCGGGAAATGTAATCGAGCTTCTGCGCGTCCTGATCGACAAAGCGGAAGGTCAGTTGCAGCCAGTCGCTGTCGGGCTTCGGTTCGTGGGCCACGACGGCGTGTAGATAGCCGTTGAGGCGGGCGACTTCGGCGTTGTCGCCCTGCTCCAGATCCAGCACGGCGCTGTCGAGGATCTGCGGCAGGGTCTCGGTACGCTTGACCACCAACAGGGCTTCCTTGAGACTCAAGGCCTTGATCACGCATTGCGCGATGCCGTTCGGCAAACGCAGTTGACCCTGTCCACGGCCACTGGTGGGTGCCGAAGAGGCCGCAGGCGCCTTGACCGGCGGGTTGTTGAGCAAGCCTTTGGACGGTGCGGGTGCGGGTGCGGCCGTTGGCGTGGCGACGGGCGCCTTGCCACTGGTCAAGGCGGCGAGGGAGTCGTTACCGAATGCCGGACTCGTTTTGGTCGCGGCTACGTTGATCAAGGCATCGAGTTTGCCGACCTTGTGCAGCGCCTGCTTGACCTTGGTGAGCAGTTGCTCGTTGGTGAACGGCTTGCTGACGTAACCGGAAACTCCGGCCTGGATCGCCTGGACGACGTTCTCCTTGTCGCCACGGCTGGTCACCATCACGAAGGGCATGGTTTTGAGGTTGTCTTGCTCGCGGCACCAGGTCAGCAGTTCCAGGCCAGACATTTCCGGCATTTCCCAGTCGCACAGGACCAGGTCGAAGGCTTCCTTGGCCAGCATGGCCTGGGCCTTTCTGCCGTTGATCGCGTCTTCGATCCGCATACCCGGGAAATAATTGCGCAGGCACTTTTTCACCAAGTCACGAATGAACGACGCGTCGTCCACGACCAACACACTGACCTTACTCATCCACCACCCCTTTAAAAAATCCCGGCCAGCATACCGCCTTGCTGATGGCACATTGCCAAAAAACCTTCAGTCACGCCGGACTTTTCGTTCGCGGGCGCTGCTTTTCGAATTCGTAAGCCGCAAACAAAAACGCCCGGCCAAAAGGCCGGGCGCTTTACTTGGGCAACCTTACTTATCGTCAGTTTTGCCCGGAACATTAGCGCTTTCGCCACTGGTTCCTTCGACTTCTTCCTTCATGCGCTTGAGCCCCAGGTGCCGCACGTCGGTGCCGCGTACCAGGTAGATCACCAGCTCCGAGATATTGCGCGCGTGGTCGCCGATACGCTCCAGCGAACGCAGCACCCAGATAATGCTCAGAACCCGCGAAATGGAACGCGGATCTTCCATCATGTAGGTGGCCAGTTCACGCAGGGCGGTCTTGTATTCGCGGTCGATGATCTTGTCGTACTGCGCCACCGACAAAGCCAGTTCGGCGTCGAAACGGGCGAAGGCGTCCAGTGCATCGCGGACCATGTTGCGCACCTGGTCACCGATGTGGCGCACTTCCACATAACCACGCGGCGCTTCGCCTTCTTCGCACAGCTGGATGGCGCGACGAGCGATCTTGGTCGCTTCGTCACCGATGCGCTCCAGGTCGATCACCGACTTGGAAATGCTGATGATCAGGCGCAGGTCGGACGCTGCCGGCTGACGACGGGCCAGAATGCGCAGGCATTCCTCGTCGATGTTGCGTTCCATCTGGTTGATCTGGTCGTCAATCTCGCGCACCTGCTGGGCCAGGCCGGAGTCGGCCTCGATCAGCGCGGTCACCGCGTCGTTGACCTGCTTCTCAACCAGCCCGCCCATGGCCAGGAGGTGGCTGCGCACTTCCTCCAGTTCGGCGTTGAACTGCTGGGAGATGTGGTGTGTAAGGCCTTCCTTAGAAATCATGTTGTCTGCTCCGCAAAAGCTGTGAGCTGCAAGCTACAAGCTGCAAGCTGATGTGTGTCGTACCCGAACCGCTCTGACTTGCCGCTTGAAGCTTGCGGCTCGTGGCTGCTGCTAGCCATAGCGACCGGTGATGTAGTCTTCGGTCTGCTTCTTCGCCGGATTGGTGAACAGGGTATCGGTGTCGCCGAACTCGACCAGCTTGCCCATGTACATGAACGCGGTGTAATCGGACACCCGCGCCGCCTGTTGCATGTTGTGGGTCACGATCACGATGGTGAACTTGGATTTCAGTTCGTAGATCAGCTCTTCGACTTTCAGCGTGGAGATCGGGTCGAGTGCCGAGCACGGTTCGTCGAGCAGCAGCACTTCCGGTTCAACGGCGATGGTACGGGCGATCACCAGACGCTGCTGCTGACCACCGGACAGGCCCAGTGCCGACTCGTGCAGACGGTCCTTGACCTCGTCCCACAGTGCCGCGCCTTTCAACGCCCACTCAACGGCTTCGTCGAGGACGCGCTTCTTGTTAATGCCCTGGATGCGCAGACCGTAGACCACGTTTTCGTAGATGGTTTTCGGGAACGGGTTGGGCTTCTGGAACACCATGCCGACGCGACGACGCAGCTCGGCCACGTCTTCGCCCTTGCGGTAGATGTTGCTGCCGTACAGGTTGATTTCGCCTTCAACGCGGCAGCCGTCAACCAGGTCGTTCATGCGGTTGAAGGTACGCAGCAGCGTCGACTTGCCACAGCCGGACGGGCCGATGAAGGCGGTCACGCGCTGTTTCGGGATGTTCATGCTGACGTCGTACAGCGCTTGTTTTTCGCCGTAGAACAGGCTCAGGCCCGGCACTTCGATGGCTACGGTTTCCTGCTCGAGGTTCAGACTCTGCTTGTCGCGACCCAGCGCCGACATGTTGATGCCGTGGGTATGTGCTTCGTGCTGCATGGGAGGCTCCCTGTGCTAACAAATTCGGTTCGGAACGCCGCTTCGCGGCATGCCCAATAATGTCCGGCTGGACGCGTTCTACTGTGGGAGCGGGCTTGCCCGCGAAGTGGCCATCCCGGCCGCCAAAAGCTTCGCGAGCAAGCCCGCTCCCACAAGGTCCGCGCCGACCAATTAACTATCCAGCGCCTTGTACTTCTCGCGCAGGTGGTTACGGATGTACACCGCCGACAGGTTCAACGTGGCGATCACCAGCACCAGCAACAGCGCCGTGGCGTACACCAGCGGTCGTGCGGCTTCGACGTTCGGGCTCTGGAAGCCGACGTCGTAGATGTGGAAGCCCAGGTGCATGATCTTCTGGTCCAGGTGCAGGTACGGGTAGTTACCGTCCACCGGCAGCGACGGCGCCAGCTTCACCACACCCACCAGCATCAGCGGCGCCACTTCACCCGCGGCGCGCGCCACGGCGAGGATCATGCCGGTCATCATCGCCGGGCTGGCCATCGGCAGCACGATCTTCCACAAGGTTTCAGCCTTGGTCGCGCCGAGGGCCAACGAGCCTTCGCGCACGGTGCGAGGAATCCGCGCCAGACCTTCTTCGGTGGCCACAATCACCACCGGCACCGCCAGCAGCGCCAGGGTCAACGAAGCCCAGAGCAGACCCGGTGTGCCGAAAGTCGGCGCCGGCAGTGCTTCAGGGAAGAACAGACGGTCAAGCGAGCCACCCAGCACGTAGACGAAGAAGCCCAGGCCGAACACGCCGTAAACGATGGCCGGAACACCGGCCAGGTTGTTCACCGCGATGCGGATCACCCGGGTCAGCGCGTTCTGCTTGGCGTATTCACGCAGGTACACCGCCGCCAGCACGCCGAACGGGGTCACGATCATCGCCATGATCAGGGTCATCATCACGGTGCCGAAGATGGCCGGGAAGATCCCGCCTTCGGTGTTCGCCTCACGCGGGTCGTCGCTCAGGAACTCCCAAACCTTGCTGAAGTAGAAACCGATCTTGGTCGTCGTGCTCATGGCGTTCGGCTGATAGGCGTGAACCACTTTGCCGATGCCTATTTCGATTTCCTTGCCGTTCGCATCACGGGCGGTCAGGCTGTCGCGGTTGAACTGCGCATGCAGATCGCTCAGGCGCGCTTCAACATCCTGATAGCGAGCATTGAGTTCGGCGCGCTCGGATTCCATATCCGCTTGTGCAGTGGTGTCGAGTTTGCCATCCAGTTCAAGCTTGCGACCGTGCAAACGGATGCGCTCGAGACCGGCGTTGATCGCGCCGATGTCGGTTTTTTCCAGGTTCTTGAGCTGTGCAGCCAGCTTGTTGACGCGGTCGACACGGGCCTGCAACTCAGGCCATGCGGCTTCGCCTTCAGCAATGACTTTGCCATCCTGTTTGACGTTGACCAGGTAACCGTAGAAGTTGCCCCACTCGCGACGCTCAATGGCCATCAGCTCCGGCGGCGTCGTCTGGTTGGTCAGCCACTCGCCGACGATCCAGGTGAAGTCGTTGCCGTTCAGGTCACGGTTGCCGACCTTGATCAGCTCGCGGGTCATGAACTCCGGGCCTTCGTCAGGCACTGGCAGACCAGCGCTCTTCAGACGGGCACGGGGTACTTCTTCCTTCTGTACCACTTCACCGATGACCAGGTGCTGGCCCTGGCCCGGTACGTCGTAGCTGGCGTGGATCAGATCCGCCGGCCAGAAGTGACCCAGGCCGCGCACGGCAATCACTGCCAGCAGGCCAATGGTCATGATGACCGCGATGGACACCGCGCCACCGCTGATCCAGACGCCGGGGGCGCCGCTCTTGAACCATCCATTCAGGGAGTTCTGTTTCACAGACTTCTACCTTTCTTAAAGCGACGAGTATTTCTTGCGCAGACGCTGACGGATCAGTTCTGCGAGGGTGTTCATGACGAAGGTGAACAACAGCAGCACCAGCGCCGAGAGGAACAGCACGCGGTAGTGGCTGCCGCCGACTTCCGATTCGGGCATTTCCACTGCAACGTTGGCTGCCAGGGTGCGCAAGCCTTCGAACAGGTTCATTTCCATGACCGGGGTGTTACCGGTGGCCATCAACACGATCATGGTTTCACCGACCGCACGACCCATGCCGATCATCAGCGCCGAGAAGATGCCCGGGCTCGCGGTGAGGATCACCACGCGGGTCATGGTCTGCCATGGCGTGGCACCGAGGGCCAGGGAGCCCAGGGTCAGGCCGCGAGGCACGCTGAACACGGCGTCTTCGGCGATGGAGTAGATGTTCGGGATGACCGCGAAGCCCATGGCCAGGCCGACCACCAGGGCGTTGCGCTGGTCGTAGGTGATGCCCAGGTCGTGGGAGATCCACATGCGCATGTCACCACCGAAGAACCAGTTCTCCATGAACGGGCTCATGTACAGCGACAGCCAGCCCACAAACAGGATCACCGGAATCAGCAGCGCACTTTCCCAGCCATCCGGGACTTTCAGGCGGATTGACTCAGGCAGGCGGCTGAAGGTGAAACCGGCGACCAGGATGCCGATCGGCAACAACATCAGCAGGCTGAAGATCCCCGGCAAGTGCCCTTCGACATAAGGTGCGAGGAACAGACCGGCGAAGAAACCAAGGATCACCGTCGGCATCGCTTCCATCAGCTCGATCACCGGCTTGACCTTGCGGCGCATGCCCGGGGCCATGAAGTACGCGGTGTAGATTGCAGCGGCGACGGCCAGGGGTGCGGCCAGCAGCATGGCGTAGAACGCGGCTTTCAAGGTACCGAAGGTCAGCGGCGACAGGCTCAGTTTCGGTTCGAAGTCGGTGTTGGCCGCGGTCGATTGCCAGACGTATTTAGGCTCGTCGTAGTTTTCGTACCAGACCTTGCTCCACAGTGCGCTCCACGAGACTTCCGGGTGCGGGTTGTCGAGCAGCAGCGGGTGCAACTTGCCGCTGGCTTCCACGATCACGCGGTTGGCGCGAGGCGACAGACCGAAAACGCCCTGGCCTTCAGCAACCGGCTCCACCAGCAAGGTGCGGTGGGCAGTGCTGTGGAACACGCCAAGCTTGCCGGAAGCGTCGAGGGCAACGAAGCCCTTGCGGCGTTCTTCGGCAGTGATTTCAACGATAGGCGTGGTGCCCATCTGGAAGGTGCGGATCTGCTTCAGGCGTTGCTCGCCATCGGGGTCGCGCGCCATGAACCACTGGGCCAGACCACCTTTGGAGTCACCGATGATCAGCGAGATGCCGCCCACCAGTTGGGTGCTGGCGGTGACTTGCGCTTCACCGTCATCAAGCAGTTTGTAGCGACCGTTGAGGCTCTTGTCGCGCAGGCTGAACACGTCGGCCTGGGCACGACCGTTGATCACGTACAGCCACTGCTGCCGCGGGTCGACGAAGATGTTCTTCACCGGCTCGTTCATCTGCGGCAGTTCGATGCGTTTCTGCTCGTTGGTGACTTCGCCGGTCATCATGTTCTCTTCGCTGGTCAGCGACAGAACATTGAGTTGTGAACCGGTGGCGCCAACCAGCATCAGGGTCGAGTCGTTGGCGTTGAGGCTGACGTGCTCCAGCGCACCGCCGGCTTCGTTGACCGCGATTGGCGCTTCGCCGTACGGGTACTCGATGGCCGGGGTGATGGTTTTCTTGCCTTCCGGGTAGCTGACTTTATAGGTGTGGCGGAACACCAGGGCCTGGCCGTTGGACAGACCCACTGCCACCAGCGGGTGACCTGGCTGGTCTTCAGCGATGGAGGTCACGGTGGTGCCGGCCGGGATCAACAAATCGACGCGCTTGAGTTCGGCGCCACTGTCGATGTCGAAGAACAATGCCTGGCCCTTGTCGGAAACCCGCATCGCAACCTGGTTCTGTTCTTCCAGGGAGATCATCAGCGGTTTGCCGGCTTCTTGCATCCAGGCTGGCGTGATGGCGTCCTTGGCGGTCAGGCTGGCACCCTGGAACAGGGGCGCGACGACGTAGGCAAGGAAGAAGAAGATCAAGGTGATCGCGCCCAGTACAGCGAGGCCGCCAACGAGGACGTACCAGCGGGTCAGGCGATCTTTGAGCGCGCGAATGCGGCGCTTGCGTTGGAGCTCAGGCGTATTGAAGTCAATTCGCTTGGGGGGATTAGTAGTCATGTTGGAATTGGCCAGATCATTCATGCGCACACCCTAGCGATCCTGTATGACAGAAAGATGACAATGCAGTGACGCAACAAATCCGCCGCTAGCGGTAACCAGCAGCGGATAGAGAATTTGAGGTGTATGGGGGCGGCTCCTGCCGCCCCCATGTGAGTCCAGAGGGGTTCACTCTAGACTCAATTTGTTACTTTTTTGCGACTTCAGCGCCACCTTCCGCGAGGCCCAGGTCAGCCAGAGCTTTGGCAGCTACTTTGGCCGGCAGTGGGATGTAACCGTCTTTCACTACAACTTCCTGACCCTGTTTCGACAGAACCAGTTTCACGAACTCGGCTTCCAGCGGGGCCAGAGGCTTGTTCGGGGCTTTGTTCACGTATACGTACAGGAAGCGGGACAGCGGGTACTTGCCGTTCAGGGCGTTTTCTTCGGTGTCTTCGATGAACTCGGTGCTGCCCTTCTTGGACAGAGCAACGGTTTTCACGCTAGCGGTCTTGTAACCGATGCCCGAGTAACCGATGCCGTTCAGCGAGGAACTGATCGACTGCACGACCGAAGCCGAACCTGGTTGCTCGTTCACGTTTGGCTTGTAGTCGCCTTTGCACAGGGCTTCTTCTTTGAAGTAGCCATAAGTGCCGGATACCGAGTTACGACCGAACAGTTGAACCGGCTTGTTGGCCAGGTCGCCGGTCACGCCCAGGTCACCCCAGGTTTTGACTTCGGTTTTAGCGCCGCACAGACGAGTGGACGAGAAAATCGCGTCGACCTGTTCCATGGTCAGGTGCTGGATCGGGTTGTCCTTGTGTACGAATACAGCCAGGGCGTCCACGGCAACCGGGATAGCGGTTGGCTTGTAGCCGTACTTCTGCTCGAAGGCAGCCAGTTCGGTGTCCTTCATCTTGCGGCTCATCGGGCCCAGGTTGGAGGTGCCTTCAGTCAGCGCAGGTGGCGCAGTGGCGGAGCCAGCGGCCTGAATCTGGATGTTTACGTTCGGGTATTCTTTTTTGTAGTTCTCAGCCCAGAGGGTCATGAGGTTGGCCAGGGTATCGGAACCAACGCTGGACAGGTTGCCCGACACACCAGTGGTCTTGGTGTAGCTCGGGATAGCAGGGTCAACAGCGGCAACCGCGTTGGCAGTCGCAACGCCAGCAGCGACAAAAGTCATTGCCGCCATCAAACGCTTCAGTTTCATGCCTTACTCCTAGCAGATAGGGTGTGTTATTCGGGGCCAAGTATCAGCAGGCCGTGTGAACACTCTATGGCTGAAATATGACAATTGGATGAAAGGCCAGTATTCCACTCGGAAGGCTGGCCTTTCAGTTGTAACTGTAAATGTAGGAATTGGCGGGATTTAGCCGGGAACGCAGCGCGCAACCGTTGCCACTACTAACGGATCAACGGCCTTTCTTCCATAGCCAGGCGCCGACCAGAATCCCCACCCCACACAGCACCGCCACATAATAAGCAGGCCCCATCGCACTTTCCTTAAGCAACAGGCTGACGATCATCGGCGTCAGACCACCGAAAATCGCGTAGGCCACGTTGTACGAGAACGACAAGCCGCTGAAACGCACCACCGGCGGGAAGGCCTTGACCATCACATACGGCACCGCGCCGATGGTGCCGACCAGCAGACCGGTCACGGCATACATCGGGAACAGCCAGTCGGGATGATCTGCCAGGCTGTGGTAGAAGGTCCAGGAACTGGCCAGCAACGCGGTACAGCCGATCACGAAGACTCGTCCCGCACCGAAGCGGTCGGCCAGTGCGCCGGCAATGATGCAACCAAAACTCAGGAACACGATCGCCACGCTGTTCGCCTGCAGGGACGTGGTTGGCGAGAAGTGATAGACCGTCTGCAAAACGGTCGGGGTCATCAGGATCAACACCACGATGGCGGCCGACAGCAGCCAGGTCAGCAGCATCGAAATGGCGATGGCACCACGATGGTCACGCAGCACCGCGCGCAACGGCACTTCCTCGGCCAGGGCCTTGCGCTGTTGCAGCTCGGCGAACACCGGGGTTTCGTGCAGCCAGCGACGCAGGTACACCGAGAACAGACCGAACACGCCCCCCAGCAGGAACGGAATGCGCCAGGCGTAATCCGCTACTTCCACCGAGGTATAGAGGCTGTTGATCGCCGTGGCCACCAGCGAACCGAGCAAGATGCCCGCCGTCAGGCCGCTGGTCAGGGTGCCGCAGGCGTAGCCGACATGCCGCTGCGGAACGTGTTCGGAAACGAAGACCCACGCCCCCGGCACTTCACCGCCAATGGCCGCGCCCTGGATCACCCGCATCAGCAGCAACAGGATCGGCGCCCACATGCCGATCTGCGCATAAGTCGGCAGCAAACCCATGATCAGGGTCGGCACCGCCATCATGAAAATGCTCAGGGTGAACATTTTCTTGCGGCCCAGCAGGTCGCCGAAGTGCGCCATTACGATGCCGCCCAGCGGCCGTGCCAGGTAGCCTGCGGCGAAGATGCCGAAGGTTTGCATCAGGCGTAGCCATTCAGGCATGTCCGCCGGAAAGAACAACTTGCCCACCACCGTGGCGAAGAACACGAAGATGATGAAATCGTAGAACTCCAGCGCGCCGCCCAGGGCCGACAGCGATAGAGTCTTGTAGTCGTTGCGGGTCAGCGGACGTGCGGGTTGGTCTGGCTGCGCGATGCTCGAGGGCGCTGTGGTCATGGCAAGGGCTTCTCTTATAGTCGGATCTGCAACCTCAACAACGCTGGCTGAGGTTTGGGCAGGTCCGGCACGATAGCAAATTGTTCGAAAAAGCACATAGAGGTGCGTTTTTGACAGTCAAAATGAGAACCGGACGGTCGTCGCGGAGTCTACCGACCGATATACTCAAACCTTGCTCCGGTTTTTGAGGGGTTGCTGTGCGAAAACGCCTGTCAGGTTCATAGGCGATTTCGCAGAGTTTCCCTTTAGGCGCCTTATGGAAAACGTGACGAACGTAGTATGTTCGGTGCTGAATCGTTTTTCCCGAAGACGGCTACCACCAGCAATACCAACGAAGAGTCACGGGTCAGAGGCACCCCCGGAATGATAGAGCTCGAACAAGAAGATCCGATCCCGCAAGGCGACCTGGCCCTGCAAATCACCGCGCTTCCTCGCGAAACCAACGGCTTTGGCGATATCTTCGGTGGCTGGCTGGTGGCGCAGATGGATTTGGCAGGTACCGCGATGGCCAGCAAGGTCGCCGGTGGACGCGTTGCCACCGTTGCAATCGACCGCATGGCCTTTCTGGTTCCGGTGGCGGTGGGCGCTCAGCTCTCCTTTTATACCCAGGCCCTGGAAATCGGTCGCAGCTCGATCAAGATGATGGTCGAGGTCTGGAGCGACGATCCACTGTCCAGCGAGTGGCGTAAAGTAACCGAAGCGGTGTTTGTGTTCGTTGCCATCGACGGCAGCGGCCGCACCCGTTCGGTTCCGCCTCGGGCTCGCTGAAAGAGCTTCTAAACCTAGCAGCCGTTTTGCGGTCGATAGTCGTCCACGTTACTGATCGAGAGCTGTCCCATGAGCACGCCCAATGTTGAAGCCGTAAAGCTGGATGAACTGAACTGCTGGCGCATCCGTCACGGTCAGGCCGAATTACTGGTGGCCCAGCAAGGCGCGCACATCCTCAGCTATCAACTGGCCGGCCAGCCGCCGCTGATCTGGCTCAACGACGAGGCTGTGTTCAAGACCGGGAAAAGCATCCGTGCCGGCGTCCCTGTGTGCTGGCCGTGGTTCGGCAACTTTGAACGCAACCCGCAAAGCGTGCAGGCGATGCGCACCAGCAATGAAGCGCCGTCGGCTCACGGCTTCGTGCGAGCGATGGATTGGGAACTGGGCGGCATCGAAGCCGAAGGCGAAAGCCTGAAGGTCGAATTCCTCCTGCCCTACCCCGAAGGCGGCTTTCCCGGCTGGCCGCACCAGGTGGATTTGACGCTGAGCATTCGCCTCGACGAGCAATTGCACATCCATCTGATCAGCCACAACCGGGGCGCTCAAACCGTCAGCATCAGTCAGGCGCTGCACAGTTACTTTGCCGTCAGCGATGTGCGCGAAGTGCATGTCGAAGGTGTGGATGGCCTGAGCTACATCGAAACGCTGGACAACTGGAAAACCGTTACCCAGACCGGTGATTTGCGTTTTACCGGCGAGACAGATCGCATCTACCTGGACGTCCCGTCGCAGTTGAGCATCGTCGATCCAGCTTGGGAGCGACGCATCGAACTGACCAGCATTGGCTCGCGCACCGCGGTGATCTGGAACCCATGGATCGACCGCGCCGCCGCGTTCAGCGACATGGCCGACGATGGCTGGCAGCACATTCTGTGCATCGAGACGGCGAACGTGATGGGCGATGTGGTGAACCTGAAACCAGGGGCAAGCCACACCCTGGGTGTGAGCGTCGGTAGCAAGCCGCTCTAACAAACGCAATAAATCCCTGTGGGAGCGAGCTCGCTCCCACATTGGTTTGGTGCTGTCCTTAAAGATCCGACTCTTTCACTACCCGCACCGTCTGCGCATCCAGCGCATACGCCGCATCGGCCAAGTCATTGCTGACCTTCTCGACTTTCAGCGTGCCAGTAACCCACAGCGGCGTGTAGATATCGTTCAGCTTCAGGCCCTTGGGATAGCGCACCAGCACCAGTTGATTGGGTGGCGGTGGTGGCACGTGGATGCAGGCGCCCGGGTACGGCACCAGGAAGAACAACGTACTGCGGCCCTTGGCGTCGGACTCCAGCGGCACCGGGTAACCGCCAATGCGGATATTCTTGTCGTTCATCGACGCAACGGTCTTGGTCGAGTACATCACCGCCGGCAAGCCTTTGGCCTGCTTCATCCCACCCTTGTCGGTGAAAGTGCCATTGGCTTCAGGGGAGTTGTGGTCGATTTCAGGCATGGCCTCGAGGGCCTTCTGGTCCGACTTGGGCATCAGTTCGAGCCAGTCGGTTTCCGGCAGTTCGCCGGCATGGGCAAGGCCCGTTCCCAATAAAAGTAGAGTCAGCAGAAGACGGCGCATGAAGGAGCTCGGTATAGGAAGGATCAGGAAACGCCGAGCATTCTAGCCCTCCCGGCTTGTGCGGCCGAGAGGACTTTGTCACTTGGTTCAGTTCTTTTTGATCAGTCCGTAGATCACCAGCAACACAACGGCGCCTACCAGTGCACCGATGAAGCCTGCGCCCTGGCCAGCCTGATAGATGCCCAGGGCTTGACCGCCGTAAGTGGCCGCCAGCGAACCGCCGATACCGAGCAGGATGGTCATGATCCAGCCCATGCTGTCATCGCCCGGTTTGAGGAACCGCGCCAGCAGGCCGACAATCAAGCCGATAAAGATGGTTCCGATGATTCCCATGGCATTTCCCTCTGATTTGGTAGATGTGTCCTGTCTCACCAATAATGTTCCTCTTTTGACGAGTGACTGTTGTTGTCAGGCAAGGCGCCGCGACGAGTCATAGCTGGCTATGGCGAGGAGCGGCAACGCAGCATGACGGCAACAGACACCGTCAAAAAGGAACAGTATTGGTGAGACAGGACACCTAGCCAAAGCCTAGTCAGACTTTGGCATCCTGCCATGAGAGAACGGCGGTCCCTGAATGGTTCCGCCGCAGCCACATGAAACTATTCGGCGATCAGCGCTTCGACCTTGAGGATCTGCGCGGTCAGCGTTTCGCGATCTGCACAACGCAGGTTGGCGTGACCGACCTTGCGGCCGACCTTGAAGGCCTTGCCGTAGTGATGCAGATGGCAATCGGCGATGGCCACGACCTTCTCGGTGTCCGGCACTTTGCCGATGAAGTTGAGCATCGCGCTCTCGCCAACTTTGGCCGTCGAACCCAACGGCAGACCGGCAACGGCCCGCAGGTGGTTTTCGAATTGGCTGCACTCGGCGCCTTCGGTGGTCCAGTGCCCTGAGTTGTGCACCCGCGGGGCAATTTCGTTGGCCTTGAGGCCACCGTCGACTTCAAAGAACTCGAACGCCATCACGCCGACGTAATCCAGCTGCTTGAGCACACGGCTGGAGTAGTCTTCGGCCAGGGCTTGCAACGGGTGATCGGTGCTCGCCACGGACAGCTTGAGGATGCCGCTTTCGTGGGTGTTATGTACCAGCGGATAGAAGCGGGTTTCACCATCGCGGGCACGCACGGCGATCAGCGAGACTTCACCGGTGAACGGCACGAAGCCTTCCAGCAGACAGGTCACGCTGCCCAGCTCGGCAAAAGTGCCAGCCAAATCTTCAGGGGTGCGCAGGACTTTCTGACCCTTGCCGTCGTAACCCAGAGTACGGGTCTTCAGCACCGCCGGCAGACCGATGGAAGCCACGGCAGCGTCCAGATCAGCCTGGGACTGAATGTCGGCGAACGCCGGGGTAGGAATCCCCAGGTCCTTGAACATGCTCTTCTCGAACCAGCGATCGCGGGCGATGCGCAGGGCTTCGGCGCTCGGATAGACCGGAACGAATTGCGACAGGAAGGCCACGGTCTCGGCCGGAACGCTTTCGAACTCGAAGGTCACCAGATCGACTTCATCGGCCAACTGACGCAGGTGATCCTGATCGCCGTAATCGGCTCGCAGGTGTTCGCCCAACGCGGCTGCGCAAGCATCCGGCGCCGGGTCCAGGAAAGCGAAGTTCATGCCCAGCGGAGTGCCCGCCAGTGCCAACATGCGACCCAACTGGCCGCCACCGATTACACCGATCTTCATCGTCAACAACCTCAGGCGATGCGTGGGTCTGGATTGTCCAGGACGCTGTCTGTCTGCTCAGCACGGAAGGTTTTCAGCACCGTATGGAACTGCGGGTGCTTGGCGCCAAGGATACTCGCCGACAGCAGGGCTGCGTTGATCGCGCCCGCCTTGCCGATGGCCAGGGTGGCGACCGGAATGCCCGCTGGCATCTGCACAATGGAAAGCAGCGAATCAACGCCCGACAGCATTGCGGATTGTACTGGTACGCCCAGCACCGGCAGGTGGGTCTTGGCCGCACACATGCCTGGCAAGTGGGCCGCGCCACCGGCACCGGCGATGATCACCTCGATGCCACGCGCCTCGGCTTCTTCAGCGTACTGGAACAGCAGGTCCGGGGTACGGTGGGCAGAGACCACTTTCACCTCGTAAGGGATGCCGAGCTTTTCCAGCATATCGGCGGTGTGGCTAAGGGTGGACCAATCGGACTTGGAGCCCATGATCACGCCAACCAGTGCACTCATCGTCGTGCCTCTTCTCTCTGGGCGCCCGCAGGCGCGTCAAAAAACAACAAGCCACGCAGGATGCGTGGCTTGATTGTACGAATTATGGCCGGTCGTAACCGGCCGAAGGCCGCGCAGTATACCTCAATGAGGCAGATAAACAGCCCCTGTTGCGACCATCTGTCATCGGATGCAAATCGGCAATTTTATTGACTTAAGGATCAAGAAAATTCCCGCACCAATGGCTCTACTCAAACACCAAATCCATCTAAAAAAATTAATCTCTAAAAGTGCACAGCAACAACTTTTAAAACACTACCAAACATTCAAACAAAATATCAATTATATATAAGCTCTCAACACCATCGAGTTGAAAGCCTATCGAACAAAAGCGAAATTTCTCCAATGATCGGCATTCAAGATTTTACATTCCCACACAACTTGATCAAGACTAAAAATCACGCATTTTAAAAGGAACCACCTATGGCAAAGCGACCAATTATGCTGATCGTATTCATACACAATGACTTGGAAGGAACTAACGAAGACCTGCTCTACCAAGACCACTTCGATTGGCTGGCAGATGAAATTGCACGAATTTCAGGCCGTATCACCGACGTTACCTTCGTGCAACCTTCAGATGCACCGGCCTTGAGCAGCCTGGACTATAAAACCGAAGATCTGGACGACCTGTTTGTGTCGCTAGAGGCTGGACTTTTGAAATACATTAACAGCGCAAAATCCGCTATTCACGACAACAGCATTTACAAATGTTTACTCTTAACGCGCGACAGCATTAATAAAACAACTTTAGGTGTTGCCTATACCCCGGGCAACTTGGGAATCGCCTCGTTCGATCCGAAATCCACTGCAGCCCACGAGTTCGGTCACATGTTCAATGCAACGCATCAAGACAGTGGCGACGTTAGAACTTACTGGGGTCACGCCAAGTCGGTCATGTATGCAACTACAGAGAAAACTGCTGCGTTCAGCTTCAGCAGTAAAAATCAGGAGAATATTCGCAACTACCTCAAACGGTATGGCTAACAGTGAACGACACCCTTTCAGCGGATCAAGGCCAACTCCGTCGGCCTTGATCACATTTTGCCTTCAAGCAGCAGAACTCGCCGCGCCACCCTCAAGCTTGCGCCAAAGCAACCGCACGTTGGCCTTGCGTACCAGAGCGCAGCGATACAACCGAATCTCCAGCGGCACATGCCATTGCGGCCCACCGCAGACCACCAGCTCACCCCGCGCCAGCTCGGCGCGCACGCTCAGTTGCGGCACCCAGGCGATGCCCAGGCCTTCAAGGGCCATGCTTTTCAGGCTGTCGGCCATGGCTGTTTCGTAGATGGTGGTGAAGCGTAGCGCCCGTTGACGCAGCAGCATGTTCACCGACCGGCCGAGAAACGCTCCGGCGCTGTACGCCAGTAGCGGCACGCTGCCTTCGCCTTCCAGATCGAACAGCGGTTTGCCGTCGGCGTCGGCGGCACACACCGGCAACATCTCGGTGTGGCCAAGGTGCAGCGACGGGAAGATTTCCGGGTCCATCTGCATGGCGGCGTCCGGGTCGTAGAACGCCAGCATCAGATCGCAGCCGCCTTCGCGCAAGGCATGCACCGCGTCGCCGACG
This sequence comes from Pseudomonas sp. GL-B-12, assembly GCF_019955895.1. Lineage (NCBI taxonomy): Bacteria > Pseudomonadati > Pseudomonadota > Gammaproteobacteria > Pseudomonadales > Pseudomonadaceae > Pseudomonas > Pseudomonas sp. GL-B-12. The sequence continues at coordinate 203,904 of NZ_JAHBCX010000022.1, read as the reverse complement.
TTGGTCGCCACCAGCCGCGTGGCGATGTTCAGGCCTTCGTTGCGCAACTGCGCGATCCAGCGCGGAAAGAAACCGAGCGCCAGGGAGTGCGCGGCAGCAACTTGCATCACTTCGCCCTGCCCGCCTTCCAGGTGATGCAGATGGCGCAGCACTTCGCCGAGCTGTTCGACCACGGTGCGCGCGGTGACCAGAAACAATTGCCCCGCCGCCGTCAGTTCCACCGGCGTGCGCGAACGGTTGACCAAGGTTAGCCCCAACGCGGCCTCAAGGCTGCGGATTCGCCGGCTGAACGCTGGCTGCGTCACGAAACGCCGCTCGGCGGCCTGGGAGAAACTGCGGGTGGCGGCCAGGGCACTGAAGTCCTCCAGCCATTTGCTTTCCAGATTCATCACGTCCTCCCGGACACGCACCAATTTAGGTCACACGTTCGCCGTCAAGCCGGCGTCACACGGGCATTATGCCGAATATGCATAGCCTAGTGTTTAACAGCATTGGCCCAAAATTCTCCACAGGCCTAGCATTCGCAGCGTTCCGGCACAGACCGGGTCCATATTGAGATGATTTCTATCATGTCCTCCGCTGCATCATTCCGCACAGAAAATGACCTGCTTGGCGCCCTCGAAGTACCGGCTCAAGCGTATTACGGTATCCAGACCCTGCGAGCGGTGAATAACTTCCGCCTTTCGGGCGTTCCGATTTCGCACTACCCGAAACTGGTTGTCGGCTTGGCCATGGTTAAACAGGCCGCTGCTGACGCCAACCGTGAGTTGGGTCACCTGAGCGAAGCCAAGCACGCCGCCATCAGCGAAGCCTGTGCACGTTTGATCCGCGGTGACTTCCACGAAGAGTTCGTGGTGGACATGATTCAAGGCGGCGCTGGCACTTCGACCAACATGAATGCCAACGAAGTCATCGCCAACATCGCACTGGAGGCCATGGGTCACCAGAAAGGCGAGTACCAGTACCTGCACCCGAACGATGACGTGAACATGGCGCAGTCGACCAACGATGCCTACCCGACGGCAATCCGTCTGGGTCTGTTGCTCGGTCACGACGCCCTGCTCGCCAGCCTCGACAGCCTGATTCAGGCGTTCGCGGCCAAGGGTGAAGAATTCAACCACGTCCTGAAGATGGGTCGTACCCAGCTGCAAGACGCCGTTCCGATGACCCTGGGTCAGGAATTCCGTGCGTTCGCCACCACCCTGGGCGAAGACCTGGCACGCCTGAAGACTCTGGCTCCGGAAGTACTGACCGAAGTGAACCTGGGCGGCACCGCGATCGGCACCGGCATCAACGCCGACCCGCGTTACCAGCACCTGGCCGTTCAGCGTCTGGCCGTGATCAGCGGTCAACCACTGGTACCGGCCGCCGACCTGATCGAAGCCACCTCCGACATGGGCGCCTTCGTGCTGTTCTCCGGCATGCTCAAGCGCACCGCGGTCAAGCTGTCGAAGATCTGCAACGACCTGCGCCTGCTGTCCAGCGGCCCACGTACCGGCATCAACGAGATCAACCTGCCGGCACGTCAGCCAGGCAGCTCCATCATGCCAGGCAAGGTCAACCCGGTTATTCCGGAAGCGGTCAACCAGGTGGCGTTCCAGATCATCGGCAACGACCTGGCCCTGACCATCGCGGCCGAAGGCGGCCAGCTGCAACTGAACGTGATGGAGCCGCTGATCGCCTTCAAGATCTTCGACTCGATCCGCCTGCTGCAACGCGCCATGGACATGCTGCGCGAGCACTGCATCGTCGGCATCACCGCCAACGAAGCCCGCTGCCGTGAACTGGTCGAGCACTCGATCGGCCTGGTCACCGCGCTGAACCCGTACATCGGCTACAAAAATGCCACCCGCATCGCCGGCCTCGCCCTTGAAAGCGGCCGCGGCGTGCTGGAACTGGTGCGCGAAGAAGGTTTGCTAGACGAAGCCATGCTCGCCGACATCCTGCGCCCGGAAAACATGATTGCTCCGCGTCTGGTGCCTCTGAAGGCATAACCCGACGCGTTACTTGTAGCACCGCTCACCAGGTCGAGGGACTAGACACCTCTCACCTTTTGAGGGCTTGGAGATCAATCTCCAGGCCCTTTTTTTTAACTGTTTGAAAGGACAAACGTCTTCTGTGGGGGGCGAGCAGGCTCGCACCCACAAGAGCCTGACAGCAAAAATGTCAGGTGTTTCAAAGGCTTCGCTTCACCGCATGCACCACAACCGTGCAGACGGACGGCACCGTCATCGGTATAGTGCCGCCCCTCTTCGCGTGAGCGGTCGTCGGTAGCGAGGCCACAACCCATGCGAAACCCGAACTAATAACAAACCCGCGATATGAAACCGGGACGAACTTCGAACCGCCCATTGTGCCGTGCGCCAAGCGGTGTAACTCGATGTGTCTGTCCGGCCAGCATTGTTGCCTACACAAAAAACAGCGAGGAATAATCCATGCTCGAAGTCATTAACGACTTCCTCTCAGGGAAAGTACTGATCGTGCTCATAGTCGGGCTCGGTAGCTACTTCACGATCCGCTCGCGTTTCGTTCAATTGCGTCACTTCTTCCACATGTTCGCGGTGTTCCGCGACAGCCTCAAAAGCAGCGCCGGGCAACTCAGTTCGTTCCAGGCCCTGATGCTCAGCCTCGCCGGCCGCGTCGGAGCCGGCAACATCGCCGGTGTCGGCATTGCCGTGACCCTCGGTGGCCCCGGTGCCGTGTTCTGGATGTGGGTGACCGCGCTGGTCGGCATGTCCAGCAGCTTCTTCGAATGCTCCCTCGGCCAGCTCTACAAGCGCTGCGACTCCGACGGCACCTTCCGTGGCGGCCCGTCCTATTACATCCAGCACGGCCTGCAAAAACGCTGGCTTGGCATGGTGATGGCGTTCCTGTTGCTGGTGACCTTCGGCTTCGCCTTCAATGGCCTGCAAGCCCATGCCGTGACGCACTCGTTGAACAACGCGTTCGGTCTCGATACCACTTACACCGGCATCGGCCTGGCCGTGCTGCTGGGCCTGGTGTTCATCGGCGGGATCAAGCGCATCGCCAAGGTCGCCGACCTGTTGGTGCCGGTGAAAACCCTGGTGTACATCGGCGTGACCCTCTACGTGATCGTGCTGCAGTTCGACCATGTGCCGGGCATGCTGATGACCATCGTCAAGAGCGCCTTCGGTCTGGACCAGGCCTTCGGCGGTCTGATCGGCAGCGCCATTGTCATGGGCGTGAAGCGTGGCGTGTTCGCCAACGAAGCAGGCCTGGGCAGTGCGCCGAACGTGGCGGCGGTTGCGGCGGTCGAGCACCCGGTGGCGCAAGGCGTGGTTCAGGCGTTCAGTGTGTTCCTCGATACCTTCGTGATCTGCACCTGCACTGCGCTGCTGATCCTGCTCTCCGGCTTCTACACCCCGGGCTTCGAAGGCGACGGCATTGCCCTGACCCAGAACTCGCTGGCCGCCGTGGTCGGTGACTGGGGCAGGATGTTCATCTCCGTGGCCCTGGCCTTGTTCGTGTTCACCTCGATCCTCTACAACTACTACCTGGGCGAGAGCAACCTGCGCTTTTTGATCGGTGAAAACCGCAAGGCGCTGATGGGCTATCGCGCGCTGGTACTGGTGCTGATTTTCTGGGGCGCCATCGAAAACCTCGGCACCGTATTTGCCTTCGCCGACATCACCATGACCATGCTCGCGTTCGTCAACCTGATCGCGCTGTTCCTGCTGTTCAAGGTCGGCATGCGCATCCTGCGTGACTACGATGACCAGCGCGCCTCTGGCATCAAGACGCCGGTGTTCGACTCTGCCAAGTTCCCGGACCTGGATCTGGATCGCCAGGCGTGGCCGGCCAATCCGCCTGCCGCTGTCGGCAAGGCTGAAGTTGAGCCGCAAGGTGTACCCGCAGCGCAACGCTGATCGGTAGACGACGGGCGCATCCTCTGCGCCCGTCAGTTAAAGTGCATAACGGGTGGGAGCGAGCCTGCTCGCGATGATTGCGGCACATCCGAAAGCGATGTGACTGACAGCACGCTATCGCGAGCAGGCTCGCTCCCACAGGTCATCTCTTGCGGAGACAACTCCATGGTTGCCAATAACTACCCTGCCGCCCAGCACGTCATGGTGCTCTACACCGGCGGCACCATCGGCATGCAGGCCAGCGCCCATGGCCTGGCCCCGGCGTCCGGTTTCGAAGCGCGGATGCGTGACTACCTGCACAGCCAGCCTGAGCTGGTGGTGCCGCAGTGGCGCTTCCGTGAAATGTCGCCGCTGATCGACAGCGCCAACATGACCCCGACGTATTGGCAGCAGCTGCGTGAAGCCGTGGTCGATGCGGTGGATGTTCAGGCCTGCGACAGCGTGCTGATCCTGCACGGCACCGACACCTTGGCCTACAGCGCGGCGGCCATGAGTTTCCAGTTGCTCGGACTGCATGCCCGCGTGTGCTTCACCGGCTCGATGCTGCCGGCCGGTGTGACTGACAGCGACGCCTGGGAAAACCTCGGCGGTGCGCTGGTTGCACTGGGCCAGGGCTTGGCGCCGGGCGTGCATCTGTACTTCCATGGCGAACGGCTGGACCCGACCCGTTGCGCCAAGGTACGCAGTTTCGGCCGTCATCCGTTCAAGCGACTGGAGCGTCAGGGCGGCGGTGTGAAGGCGACTTCGGTTCCGTCGCAGCTGAATTACAACCAGCCCAAACAATTGGCGAACGTCGCGGTGCTGCCGCTGTTTCCCGGCATCGGCGCCGAGGTGCTGGATGGTTTGCTCGACAGCGGCATTCAGGGCCTGGTGCTGGAGTGCTACGGCAGCGGCACCGGTCCGAGCGACAACCCCGGGTTTCTCGCCAGCCTCGCACGTGCGCGGGACAACGGCGTGGTCGTGGTAGCAGTCACGCAATGCCACGAAGGCGGAGTTGAACTGGACGTCTATGAAGCCGGCAGTCGCTTGCGCGGTGTGGGCGTGTTGTCCGGTGGCGGCATGACCCGTGAGGCGGCGTTCGGTAAGTTGCATGGGTTGTTGGGGGCGGGGCTTGAGGCGGGCGAAGTCCGTCGGCTCGTCGAACTCGACCTGTGCGGCGAACTAAGCTGACACCACATCACCCTTGTGGGAGCGTGCCTGCTCGCGATGACGGTGGATTAGTCACATCAATGTGAATGGTAGACCGCTATCGCGAGCAGGCTCGCTCCCACAGGGGACATCACCCGGCATACAACTTGCTGCGCTCCAGCTATCCCAAGGCTGGAAGTCCTCATGCTCCACTCCCACCTCACCACGCTCAACGCGGTCTCCCTGGTACTCGATGCCTTCAAGGCACAAGGCTTGTCCAGCGAAGCGCTGCTGGCCGGCAGCGGCATCTGTGCGGCGGATCTGAACCGTACCGACACGCGCATCACCACCAATCAGGAAATGCAGGTCTGCGCCAACGCCGTTGCCCTCAAGCGTGACATCGGCCTGGAGCTGGGCCGGCGGATGCACGTTTCCTGCTATGGCATGCTCGGTTACGCCCTGCTCACCAGTGCCACCTTCGGTGACGCTTTGCGTCTGGCGATGCGCTATCCGGCGCTGCTGGGAACACTTTTCGAACTGAGCCTTGAAGACGATGGCGAGCGCATCTGGTTCGCCGCCGCCGATTACCGCGAGAGCCCGGCCATGGCGGTGTTCAACGCCGAGTTCTGCCTGGTGTCGCTGAAAGTCACCTGCGACGACCTGCTCGGCCATTCCCTGCCCTTGCTCGGCGCACGCTTCGAACATGCCGCGCCCGACTACGAAGCGACCTACGCCGAACACTTCAACTGCCCAGTGCACTTCAGCGCGCGGAACAATGCCTTCGCCTTCGACAAGCGCTGGCTCGACCAGCCACTGCCGCTGGCCGATGTCATCACCCATCAAGCCATGGCCGAACGCTGCCGCAAACAGAACATCGAGTTCACCGGGCGACAGGCGTGGCTGGGACGGATCCGCCAATTGCTCAGCGCGCAACTGAATGCCGCGCCCGGGCTGGAGGGGCTGGCCGAGCAAATGAACTGTTCGGCGCGGACCTTGCGCCGGCATCTCAAGGACATGGGTTGCAGCTATCAGGAACTGCTCGACGAACTGCGCTTCGAGCAGGCAAAGCAAATGCTTTGCGAGGATCAATTGCCGATCTATCAGATTGCCGAAGCCCTGGGCTTCAGCGAGACCGCGAGTTTTCGCCATGCGTTTGTGCGCTGGAGTGGTGTGGCGCCCAGCCAGTTTCGGCCACACGGATAACCCTGTGGGAGCGGCGGTACGAGCAAGGGGCGAATTTCGGTCAAATGTTTTGGCCGTATCGATCCCCTTTTGGCCTTTCCTGCCGTTCTCCAAAATCGTCTGCGCCGCAAGACTGTGTGCAACCGAACCAGCCTGCGGAGAACAAGAAATGCTGACAATCTACTCGGATGATCACCACCTGCACCACGGCCGTTGCGAATTGATAGACGGGCAACTCAAGCCCTGCTTCGAAATGCCTTCGCGTGCCGACCACGTGCTGGCACGGGTGCAAAATCAAAATCTGGGCCCTGTCGAAGCGCCAAAGGATTTCGGCCTCGGGCCGATCGAGCGCATTCACAGCCGAGACTACCTCGACTTCTTCAAGGACGCCTGGGCACGCTGGACCGAGTACAACACCGACGGTGACTTGCTGCCCTACACTTGGCCAGCCCGCACCCTGCGCCGCATCAAACCCTCCAGCTTGCATGGTGAACTCGGTTACTACAGCTTCGATGGCGGCGCCCCGATCACCGCCGGCACCTGGCAAGCGGCGTACAGCGCAGCACAAGTTGCCCTCACCGCCCAAGCTGAAATCCAGCGCGGCGCCCGTTCTGCTTTCGCCCTGTGCCGTCCACCGGGACACCACGCCGCCAGCGATTTGATGGGTGGTTATTGCTACCTCAACAACGCTGCCATCGCCGCCCAGGCGTTCCTCGATCAAGGCCATGAAAAGGTCGCGATCCTCGACGTCGACTACCACCACGGCAACGGCACCCAGTCGATTTTCTATGAACGCAGCGACGTGCTGTTCACCTCGATCCACGGCCACCCGGAAGCCGAGTTCCCGTTCTTCCTCGGCTATGAAGATGAACGCGGCGAAGGCGCCGGCGAAGGGTTCAACTTCAACTATCCGTTGGCCGCCGGTTCAGGCTGGGACACCTGGAGCGCAGGGCTGGAACAGGCCTGTAAAGAGATCGAAAGCTACGGCGCCGACATCGTCGTGGTGTCCCTGGGCGTCGACACCTTCAAGGACGATCCAATCTCGCAATTCAAACTCGACAGCCCGGATTACCTGGCCATGGGCAAGCGCATCGCAGCGCTCGGCAAACCCACGCTGTTTGTCATGGAAGGCGGCTATGCCGTGGAAGAAATCGGCATCAATGCCGTAAACGTTCTCGAAGGCTTTGAAAGCGCTTAATGAGGAAGTAGAAGAATGAAAAGTCTTAAGCGTTTTATTTTTCCAGCCCTGTGCGCCATGCTGCTCAGCGGCACTGCACACGCTGAAGAGCGAACGTTGCGCGTCTACAACTGGTTCGACTACATCACGCCCAAGGCCCTGGAAGACTTCAAGACCCAGAACACCCAGACCAAACTGGTCTATGACATCTTCGACACCAACGAAGCGCTGGAGGCCAAGCTGCTGACCGGCAACTCCGGCTACGACGTGGTGGTGCCGTCCAACGTGTTCCTCGCCAAGCAAATCGAAGCCGGGGTGTTCCAGCCCCTGGACCGCAGCAAGCTGCCGAACTGGAACCACCTCGATCCCAAGCTGATGAAGCTGATCGAAGCCAACGACCCGGGCAACAGGTTCGCCGTGCCGTACATGTACGGGACCATCCTGATCGGCTTCAACCCGGACAAGGTCAAGGCCGCGCTCGGCGACAACGCACCCGTGGATAGCTGGGACCTGATCTTCAAGGAAGAAAACATCAGCAAGCTCAAGCAGTGCGGCGTCGCCCTGCTCGACTCGCCCTCGGAGATACTGCCACTGGCTCTGCAACACCTCGGCCTGGACCCCAACAGCAAGAAGCCTGCGGACTACGACAAGGCTGAAGCACTGCTGATGAAGATCCGTCCGTATATCACCTACTTCCACTCGTCCAAGTACATGGCCGATATCGCCAACGGTGACATCTGCGTCGCGGTCGGCTATTCCGGCAGCTTCTCGCAAGCCGCCAACCGCGCCAAGGAAGCCAAGAACGGTGTGGTCGTCGACATGCGTTTGCCGAAGGAAGGCGCGCCGATCTGGTTCGACATGCTGGCGATTCCGAAAGGGGCGAAAAACCCCGAAGACGCCTACACCTTCATCAACTACCTGCTGCAGCCGCAAGTGATTGCACCGGTCAGCGACTTCGTGGGTTATCCGAACCCGAACAAGGACGCCACGGAACTGGTCGACCCGGCGATCCGCAACAATCCCAACCTGTACCCAACTGACGCGGCGATGGGCACGCTCTACACCCTGCAACCGCTGCCGCGCGATGCCGAACGTGCACGAACCCGGGCCTGGACCAAGATCAAGTCCGGTACCTGATAACCGCGTCGTTCCCGTCGCCATCAAGACCTGCGTTTTGCGCAGGTCTTTTTTTGCCCGCAATAATTATTTACCGCCAATGCCGTCTTGCCCGTCACTACCTTGCGGGGATCGCACACCGAACGTTCAACGGTGCCAGCCCCCACAAAGGATGTGACCCATGCCCGAAACTTCCACCTCCCTTTCCGCTCCCGATCTCTCAGCTGATCAAGACGCCTTGCTTACCCAATTGGTGGCCGGCCCCTCGATCAGGGAGGTCGCCACCCATGCATTGCAACCGGCCCTGAAAGCGCTGTACCCGGACCTGCACATCGACCCGCGCCTGGCCATGGTGGTTACCCCGACCTGGACCCTTCACGAACAGCGTGTCGTCCCAGGACCACGCCGCTTTGAATCGTTGACCGACGCGCTGGTACGCCATGGTGTAGCGGCCACCCCCGTGGTCTACCTCGATGGCGAGCACTACCTCACGCTGCAACCGCTGAAATCCACTCCGGCGCAACTGCCCGTCAGAATCGATGCCATCGGGCGACTGCTCAACGAGCTGGCGCCGCTGCTGTTTGTTGCGTTTCAAGAGCAACAGGTCGACTACTGGAACCAGTACACCCGAGCGTCCGCGCCACGGTGGAAAAGCCTGTCCAACTCGCTACGCGAACTGTGGAACATCGAATCGAACTCGAACTCGAACTGGGACACCGACCGTTACGCCATGGCCCGCAATCTGTTCGCTTACCCGGAAAAAAGCACGCGCGAGCCTCACGACCCCTATCATTCGCGGGCATGCCTGATCGACCTCGACGGCTTGAGCGAGGGCGTCTCGACTCACCTCAACATCCTCGACATGGCGGTACTGATCGGAACCCAAGGCACCCGCAGCCTCATCATTACTCACACCATTACCCGCGGCTTTCAGGCCTACGACTCGTTACAGGGACTGGGAGAATCCTTGCTGACGTATTCAGATGGGCAGGCAACCGGCAGCACCTTGCAATGGCGCCTGATCGAGCCGGAGGGCAATTACTTCGACCATCTGGCGTGCAACCTGATTGCCCTGCAAGCGGACTCGATTGGCGCCCTGGCGAACGATACCGGCGCGGTGAATCCCGACCTGGCACCGCACATCAGCCGTTCAACGAACGAACTCTACCCAAAGGACAAGCAAAAACCCTCTCGATTCAATCGGGTCGAGCAAGTATTGCCGGACTGGATGGCCAGCGCTTCAGCCAGCGATCTCACCGCTTACAGCCGTCACCTGATGGATCTGGCACAAATACAGAATCAGAACGCCGGTCAGTCGTTTCAAGACGGGATCAAGCCAATCCGCGAGTTCACCCTGGATCAACTGCGCGATGCCATGCTCAAAGAGCACGCCGATGCCGCACAACTGAATCTGGCGGACATCGAGATCGTGGTCGATAGCGTGGTGGTCTGGGGCGCCTTCGTGCCGCTGGTCAAGCCCGAGCGCACCACGCTGAGCCTGGTCGACCTGGCACTGCAAAACCTGATTGCCCTGCCGCTGGGCGACAAAACCGTGCGCAGCACCAGCGCCACAGCACTGCCGGCATGGTTGACGGTGAGTTACCTGGAGGCGCTGATCACCAGCGTCGACATCGGCAAGACCTATCCGACGCTGATCAAAAGCAAACTGCTCGACGATCCCCTTGAGAGCCTGCGGCGCCAGAATTTGTTCACCAGCCACTTGCGGGTCGAGCTGCCGCTCCTGGCGTTGCAGCAAAAGATTCGCGCACAGGGCGGGATTGATGAACGGGGTTACCGCTATGTCGCGGCCGTGGTTCAAGCGCTTGATGCCAACCGCTGGGTGGATGGCCAGGAAATTGTCATTCGCCCACTGGCGCTCAATCCCGGCTGGCGCCTGAGTGCCACTGCGGACGAAGTGGCCAACATGTTCGTGATCGGCCCACGGCAGATGGACAAAGGCCCCTGCCTGCTCTACCGACCCCTGCTCGATCAGCCATTGAGCCAGTACCCGACAACGGCCAACCTGGTCTATGCCATCAAACACACGCCGAAATTGCGTCAATCGGTGCTCGCCTGGTTGCCGGACAGAGTGCGCGCCAATTACGCGAACTACGTGTTCACCGGCGACCGACCTTCGGTCTGGTCCCTCTCGCAACTCCTGGCTGACCCACTGACCCCGCTGCAAATGGGCGGTACGCTTTCCCTGGGTACCGGGGTCGTCGCCGCTGATTATCTGGCCAACTTGTTCAAGGCCAACGTCAACGCGCTGGTCGAGCTGGCGCAACAGCAATCGGTGTCCAATGCACAGAATCGCTGGGCGACCTTCAAGCAAGCGGCGTGGATGATTCTAAACGCGGCGCTGCCCTTTCTTGGCCGCACCGTCGGAACGGCCGCCTGGATCTGGCAGGTACTGGATGACCTGCAACAAACCGTGGACGCCGACGAGACCGGTGACCGACAACAACAGAAAACCGCAATGACCGACCTGTTGCTGACCCTGGCCATGGTGCTCGCCCATCACGCCAGCACGCGCCATGCGACTGCCCGCAGAATTGAGGAAAGGCCCTCGCCAACGGTAGCGACCGAAGTTGAGGAGAAACCGGCATCCCCCCCTGTTGTGGTTGTTCAGTTGCCCGATACCGTCGGCGAGCCTGCCTCTTCACAGCATCGAATATCCGTGCTGACAGGTGCCGCCCTGAGCCTGGCGAAAACCCTGGACCGCTTCAACATCACCAGACCCGAACCACTCACCCCACCCGACAGCAACAACGGTGTCTACCGCCACCTCTATCGCCACGGGACCCGGTACTACGCCCCGGTCGGTGAGCGCTGGTTCGAAGTGGCCGTTGAGGAAACCGGTGAGGTATCGATTATCGACTCACGGCAACAGCCCCTACGCAGCGGCCCTGCATTGATCAGCAATCAACGGGGTGATTGGTTTGTCGATACGCGCCTGCGTCTGCGGGGCGGTGGTTTGTCGAGTCGACGCAAGGCGTTGAAACAACAAAATCGACAGCGCGTCACCGAGCTCAAACAGCAGTTGGCCGAATTCAATAACCAACGTGAAAGCGCACGCACAGAGCTGACGGATGCATTCAACAAAATGAAAGTCGCCAGCGACGAGATACGGCCTGCCATTCAACAGCAGTTCCTCGATAAACTCGACCAGCGCACCAGCCAATACGCGGCTCCCATTGAACAATTGAAATCATTGAACCTGCTCGAAACGGTTTCCAGTTTCCGCACCGACATGGTCGAGATGCTCGGCACCCAGCTGTTTTTCAACCAGACATGGCTCGATCAAAAAAGTCCAGCCTTCACCGAAACCCTGCAGGAGACCCTGACGCTGCTGGAAGCTGAAGAAACGGCAGGCGGGGCTGGCGACCGTACGACCTATCAAAAAATGATCGGCCTGACCGAGGGCATGATCGGCAAAATCGAGTTTGCTCATTCACGTTTCCAGGAGTTGAGTCGACTGGGTAGAAGTGCTGCGGAGATGGTCAGCACCTACAAAGCCAAACTGCCGGCTTACAGCCTGAACGATCTCAAGGCGCTCCAGGTTTCCCTGGCCCGCGAGGTTTGCCTCAATGAGGGTGACAGCGTTGCCCTGAATGAAGCACGAAGCGAATTCGCACGCCTGCTCGACACGACCAATCTGGTTATCCAGACCTCGCAAGAGCTGATGCTGCAAGAAAGCGCCTGGGGGGCAGGTGAACGCATCGAAGCACTCAGTGGCATGCTCGAACAGTTCGTGGCCATTGAACAATCCTTCGAGGACTTCGCCGTCAACCACAAGGATGCAGTACAGGAACAACCGCTCAAGCACTTGCGCAAACGGGTCAACGAATTCCAGCAGGACACCGAGGGTTACCTGGCACAGTTGCTACGAGAGGAACTACCCAAAGAACTCCGCCCAGGACCTTCCAGGTCTGTACCGGCATCGCGCAAACGAGTGGTGAAAACACGCTTCAATGGCACAGTCGTGGGCGAAGTACGTTCCGCTGCACCGGGAGAGCCGGTTCTGCTTGATGTGCGCGCACCCATGACCGGCAAAGTCATCGCCACCTTTCACGAAAAAACACCCGGGGTCTGGCTTGAACGGGTTCCGGCCAGACGTCGCCGTCCGACGGTTCCAGCACCGGCACTCGACACGCAAATTGCCCATGGCCGGACACTGCTCGATGGCCTGGAAAGCTTTATCCAGCAAACCGAAGCGAGCGCAAAAAAGCCCGGCCGCATCCCGGTGGAAATCGAGGAACTGTTCCAGCAAAAAGCCGACCATTTCGACCAGAGTGCCAGGACCCTTGAGCAATCCCTGATCAACTCTAACAGCATCGATGGACCCACAGTTACCGCGACGGAACTGGGCGCAGAGTTGAACGAGGCGCGTGATCGACTGTACGCCGAGGGTCAACGGATACGCATCGATATGACCAAACAGCAGCCACCCACGGCCGCCCGCGTCCAGTGGCTGCGAAGCAAAAATGAAATCGACATCGTGCGCAGCGGTGATCGACGCCGGCTCAAGGGCCCGCGCAAGGATTACATGCAGGAATATGAAATTCGCGAGCGCCGAAACCAGCAAGTGCTGTGGTATGCGCATTTCCACTATGCCAGCCAGGATGCGCCGGTCGACGCCTTCACCGTTGCCCATCTGAAACTGCGGGATCAACGACTGCTGGCGGGTGCATTCGACCTGCGCTCGGCCACCACCAACCCGCAAGTGATTGCAATCTATCGCAGCGAGATCAGCCCGCAACTGGCACGTGCGCTGTTCTTCTCGTAAACCCGGAGCGCCAATTGGCCTTCTGGAACAACACCGGGAAGCCCGTAAGCGCGGACTGCCAATCCGCGCGCTTCAGCCAATACGCCACACTGCCCGTAACCGTTGCAGCGCCGCCTCGATTGCCTTTTCGGGCACTGCGGCAAAACCCAGTACCAGACCGGCGCGTTGATCCATCGGGGTTGCGGACTCCGGCAGCCAATAACTGCTCAAGCCGTTGACCTCGACATCGACACTGCTCGCCAACTCAATCAGCTCGCGTTCACGGGCCACGCTGTCGACCGGCACCGTCATGTGCAATCCCGCGGCGACGGTGGGCAGCTTGCCGATGCCTGGAATATCCAGTGGCCAACCATTGAGCAAAGTATTGCGCCGACTCAGCGCCGCACGTCGCATACGCCGGATGTGACGCTGGAAATGCCCGGCCGCCATGAACTCGGCCATCACCGCCTGGGTGCTGACTTCGGAGTGCCGCACGTCCACCGCACGTCGCTGCGCAAAGGCCTGCACCAGCCCCGGCGGCAGCACCAGATAACCAAGACGCAACGCCGGAAACGCGACCTTGCCGAACGTGCCGACATACAACACCCGTCCGTGACGATCGAGCGCTGCCAAAGGCGCCAGTGGCGCGCCGCTGTATCGGTACTCGCCATCATAGTCATCCTCGACGATCCAGCCCTGAGTGCGCTCGGCCCAGGCCAGCAGCTCCAGGCGTCGCGCCAGGCTCATGACCACGCCGGTGGGATACTGGTGTGACGGCGTGACGTAGGTCAGCCGACAATCATCGAGTGCCGACAGTTCGCTGCAATTGATGCCCTCGCTGTCCACCGCCACCCCGTGCAGCCGCGCGCCCGCCACAGCGAAGGCATGACCTGCCGCCCGATACCCCGGATTTTCAATCGCCACCCCGTCACCGGGCTCCACCAGCAACTGTGCACAAAGGCTGATTCCCTGCTGCGCGCCACTGGTGATCAGAATTTGTTCAGCTGTGCACTGCATGCCACGGGAACTGCGTAAATACGCGGCGATCATCCCGCGTAAGCGTGCATCGCCTGCCGGATCGCCGTAGCACAGCTGTTGAAAATCCGGCTTGCGCCAGAAAGCCGCATTCAGCTTGGCCCAGACCTCGAATGGAAACAGATCGAACGCCGGAACACCGACCCGAAATGCCCGGGGCGGACCGCTCGGCGGAGTGGCCAAATGGTTGTTTTTGACCCGAGTCAACGGGTCGTTGTGGATAACTTTGCTGGATGAATCCACAGGTAAATCGAGCCAATTTGTGGATAAGGCTGTGGGTAACCCTGTTGAAAAGCCTGTGGATACTTTTGTGGATAGTTTTTTCGCCGGTATGGTTGCCTGGGGCAATTGCGCGACATAAGTCCCGTCGCCTACCCGCCCTTCGATAAACCCTTCGGCGTACAGCTGATCGTAGGCACGCACCACACTGTTGCGGGAAATCGCCAGCGCTGCTGCCAGATCACGACTGGCAGGCAGACGCGTACCGCTGGCCAGTCGCCCGTCCAACACACGCGTACGCAATGCCTGGTAGAGCTGACGACTCAGCCCCTGGCGACGATCAAGTTCGATACCCGCCGGGTTGAAGGTCAGGGACAGTGGTTCGCTAGTCATCGCAATGGACCCATGAAATTGGTCATTAATGGCTCTTACAACAGACCAATAGCCTGCCTAGGATGCAGACATTCGCCAAGGAAAATATCTCCATGTACACGCCACGTGCTTTTGCCATCGACGAGTTGTCCCAACTGCATGAACTGATCCTAGCCACCCGTCTCGCCATATTGGTGACCCACGGTGAAAGCGGCCTGCAAGCCAGCCATGTACCAGTGCTGCTGCATTGCGAACAAGGCTCGAACGGCACGTTGTACGGGCATCTGGCCAAAGCCAATCCACAGTGGAAAGACCTGCGCGACGGCGCCGAAGCCCTGCTGATTTTTGCCGGTGCCGACGCCTACGTCAGCCCTGGCTTCTACCCGAGCAAGGCCGAACACGGCAAAGTCGTGCCAACCTGGAACTACGTCGCCGTACACGCCTATGGCCGAGCCGAAACCTTCAGCGATGGCGGGCGGCTGCTCGACATCGTCAGCACCCTCACCGATCGTCATGAAGCTGGCCGCGCCCAACCGTGGTCAGTGGCCGATGCCCCCGCCGATTACATCGACGGCATGCTCAAGGCCATTGTCGGTTTCGCCATTCCCATCGACCGTCTGGAAGGCAAGCGCAAGCTCAGCCAGAACCGCAGCCCCGCCGACATCGCCGGCGTGCGCAAAGGCCTGGCCGCCAGCCCCGACGTCAACGACCAAACTCTCGCCCAATTAATGCGCTAAGGAAGTCACCATGAGTCAAATCGACATTCGCCAAGTCACCGCCGGTGATCACGCGGCCTGGTTGCCGCTGTGGCAGGCCTACCTGCGCTTCTACAAAACCGAATTACCGGAGGCCGTTACCCATAGCACTTGGCAGCGCATGCTCGACCCGAGCGAACCAACCCACGCCGCCCTCGCCTGGGCCGACGGCAAAGCGGTGGGCATGGTGCATTTCATCTACCATCGTTCGAACTGGGCCATCGAAAACTCCTGCTACCTGCAAGACTTGTTGGTAGCACCGGAAACCCGCGGCACCGGCGTCGGCCGGCAGTTGATCGAATTCGTCTACACCACGGCCAAGGCTGACGGCTGCAACAAGGTCCACTGGCTGACCCACGAAACCAACGCCACCGCGATCCAGCTCTACGAGCGCATCGCCGAACGCCCCGGTTTCATCCAGTTTCGCAAAGCCATAGGGGGCGTTCTCAATTAGTTTTCCCGTCGTGAAAACTAATTGAGAAAGCCCCCTAGGTTCAAGGAGAACAACATGTCGATTTCACTCACCGACTGGAAAGGCGTCCCGGCCCCCACGACTCAATTGATCGAAGGGCGTTACATCCGCCTGGAAAAACTCGACCCGGCGCGCCACGGCGACGACCTGTTCAACGCCCTGCAAGGCCCCGGCGCCGACCCGAAACTCTGGGACTATCTGCCTTACGGCCCCTTCCCGGAGCGCAGCGTCTTCAACGACTGGCTGAACAACCACGCGGCCAGCAGCGACCCGTATTTCTTCAGCGTGATCGACCGCGCCAGCGGCGAGGTCCAGGGCCTTCTCAGCCTGATGTCCATCGTCCCGGCCCAGGGCCGCATCGAAATCGGCCACGTCACCTTCGGCGCGCCGATGCAGCGCTCGCCGAAAAGCACCGAGGCGGTTTACCTGTTGGCCAAGGAATCCTTTGCCCTGGGCTACCGCCGCCTGGAATGGAAATGCAATAACGCCAACGCCCGCTCCAAATACGCGGCCGAGCGCCTGGGCTTCAGTTTTGAAGGTGTGTTCCGTCAGCACATGGTGGTCAAAGGGCAAAATCGGGACACCGCGTGGTACTCGATCCTGGACTCGGAATGGCCGGAGATTGGCGCGGGGTTCGAGAAGTGGCTGAGCGATGAGAACCAGACGGCTTCGGGGCAGGTTAAAGGGTTGGTAGAGTGTCGCGCGTAAAGTGCTTCCAGGCATCGCGATAGCCGGCCATGTCCCGACTTCTTGTAAGAAAAGACGTCAGTTCGAAGGGGCAAAAACTGTCTCCGTCGAACAGTCAGCCATTGACTACATGACAATCTGAGACTCCCCGCACCACCGCAGGAACCGCCTGACATCGGTACCGATAGCCTTCCTTTTAGAGTTTGGTCTTCTGACAAAGAGGCCAAACTCGATGCCTGTTCAACACAAATACCGACCCCAACAACTCACCTTGGCGATTGCACTTGTCCTGGGTTGCGCTGACGTTGCATCCGCCCAACAACCGGCGCCACCCAGCCCAGAGAACGCGTCTGACGCCATCGAGCAACTGGCCGCAGGTACTATCGCCAACCTGGCCAACGCGACGTTGAACAGTGACCGCTCCGTGAGCGCCGCGATGCTCTCGGCGATGCGCCAGTCAGGCAGTGCCTCAGGTTTCAGCAGTCAAAAGAGAGCATCGCGCCCGGCAGCGGCCGACAATAGCGCTAGCCGAGTCTGGCTACAGGCATTGGGGTACGGCGGCACACTGGATCGCGACTACGATGCCTTGAAGTACTCGACCCAAGGTCTGGTTCTGGGGGCGGATTGGCCAGTTGACGAAGAATGGCGCATCGGCATGATGGGGGGTAAATCACAGACTCGCCTGGACAGCCGTGACCTCGACGGCGATCTCGATAGCTGGCATTTGGGGGCTTATGCCCTGCGCCAGAGCGGCTCCATGTCTTTGCGCCTTGGCGCCAGCTACAGCAATCACGACGGCAGCACTCAACGCCAGGTGGCCTTCAATGGTTTCAGTGACCGCCCCAAAGGCAGGTACGACGCCAACACCCAACAGGCGTTTGCCGAAGTCGGATACAACCTCGGCCGCGCCAACATCAACATCGAGCCATTCGCCGGCCTTGGCTACCAACGTTATCAGCGCGATGGCTTCACGGAAAAAGGAGGCGCTGCGGCGTTAAAGGTCGAGGGCCAGGAGCAGAACAATCTCAACAGCACTTTTGGCCTGCGACTGGCGAAGATCAATACGCTGGATAACGGCATGCAACTGACGCCACGGTTCAGTGCCAGCTGGAAACATACCTACGGGGAGATCGCCACGGAAACCCGCCAACGGCTGATCACCGGTGGCGGTAAAGACACCGTTTCCGGTGCGCCGCTGGATCGCGACAGTCTGATGGTGGATGCGGGTCTGGAGCTGGGGCTTTCGGCGCAGCACACGCTGGGCGTCGGCATAAATGGCGAGATGGGCACCGACAGCCGAAACCATGGCGCGACAGCGCAGTGGCGGATGACCTTCTAACCATCAAACGCTGGGCGAAAAAAAGGGGAGCACATGCTCCCCCGAGGTATAAAGCGTTGTATCGCGGCTGTTAACTCAGCCTTCGATCTCGATCAGGATCTCGCCCGGGTTCACCCGGTCGCCCTTGGCCACGTGAATGGCGGTGACTTTACCGGCGATGGCCGCCTGGACTTCGGTTTCCATCTTCATCGCTTCGGTGATCAACACGGCCTGGCCTGCCTTGACGGTGTCGCCCTCCTTGATCAGCACGTCGACGATGTTGCCCGGCATGGTGGTGCTGACATGACCCGGCGCAGTGGCTTGCTTGCGCTTGCTGCTGCCGCCGCCAACGAATTCGTTGAGTGGCTCGAACACCACCTCTTCCGGCATGCCGTCGATGGACAGGTAGAAGTGACGCTTGCCTTCGGCCTTGACACCGACACCGGTGATGTCGACGCGGTAGGTTTCGCCGTGAACGTCAATGACGAACTCGGTCGGCACGCCTTCCCCACCAACAGAAGTGACGCCGCCGGCTTCAGGAATCGGCAGCAACACTTCAGGTGTCAGAGTCCCGGCAGCACGTTCTTCGAGGAACTTGCGACCGATGTCCGGGAACATGGCGAAGGTCAGTACGTCTTCTTCAGACTTGGCCAGTGCACCGATATCGGCACGCAGCTTGGCCATTTCCGGCTTGAGCAGGTCAGCCGGGCGAACGTCGATCACTTCTTCGCTGCCGATGGCCTGGCGACGCAGTTGTTCGTTCACGGTGCCCGGCGCCTTGCCGTAGCCGCCTTGCAGGTACAGCTTCACTTCGTTGGTGATGGTCTTGTAGCGCTCGCCGGCCAGCACGTTGAAGAACGCCTGGGTGCCGACGATCTGCGAAGTCGGGGTCACCAGCGGCGGGAAGCCGAGGTCTTCACGAACCCGCGGAATTTCGGCCAGCACTTCGCTCATGCGATTCAGTGCGCCCTGCTCTTTCAACTGGTTGGCCAGGTTGGAAATCATCCCGCCCGGTACCTGGTTGACTTGAACACGGGTGTCGACGGCGGTGAACTCGCTTTCGAACTGGTGGTACTTCTTGCGCACGGCGTAGAAGTACAGACCGATCTCCTGCAGCAGCTCCAGGTTCAGGCCGGTGTCGAACTCGCTGCCTTTAAGGGCGGCGACCATCGACTCGGTGCCCGGGTGGCTGGTGCCCCAGGCAAAGCTGGAGATCGCGGTGTCGATGTGATCGGCGCCGTTTTCGATGGCCTTCATTTGGCACATCGCGGCCAGGCCAGCGGTGTCGTGGGAGTGAATGAATACTGGCAGCGATTGCTCGGCTTTCAATGCCTTGACCAGTTCGCCGGTGGCGTACGGGGTCAGCAGGCCGGCCATGTCCTTGATCGCCACCGAGTCGCAACCCATGGCTTCCATTTGCTTGGCCTGGTTCACGAAGGCCTCGATGGTGTGCACCGGGCTGGTGGTGTAGGCGATGGTGCCCTGGGCGTGTTTGCCGGAGGCTTTCACCGCCTCGATGGCCACGCGCAGGTTACGCACGTCGTTCATGGCGTCGAAGATGCGGAACACGTCGATGCCGTTGACCGCGGCCTTGGCGACGAAGGCCTTGACCACGTCGTCGCTGTAGTGGCGGTAGCCCAGCAGGTTCTGGCCGCGCAACAGCATTTGCAGGCGGGTATTAGGCAGCGCGGCGCGCAACTGGCGCAGACGCTCCCACGGATCTTCTTTCAGGAAACGTACGCAGGCGTCGAACGTCGCGCCGCCCCAGCACTCCAGCGACCAGTAGCCGACTTTGTCGAGCTTGTCGCAGATCGGCAGCATGTCTTCGGTGCGCATGCGGGTCGCGAGCAGCGATTGGTGGGCGTCGCGCAGGATCGTGTCGGTAACGTGGATTTGTTTGCTCATTGTTCTATTCCTCACAGGCCTGCGTGGGCGGCGATGGCGGCGGCGATGGCCAGGGCCAGCTCTTCGGGTTTGCGCTTGATCGAGTAGTTGGTCAGTTCAGGGTGGCTTTCAACGAAGCTGGTGTTGAACTGGCCGCTACGGAATTCCGGGTTACGCAGGATTTCCTGGTAGTACGCGGCGGTGGTCTTGACCCCTTGCAGACGCATGTCGTCCAGGGCGCGCAAGCCACGGTCCATCGCCTCTTCCCAGGTCAACGCCCACACCACCAGTTTCAGGCACATGGAGTCGTAGTACGGCGGGATGGTGTAGCCGGTGTAGATCGCCGTGTCGGTCCGCACGCCGGGGCCGCCGGGAGCGTAGTAACGCGTGATCTTGCCGAAGCTCGGCAGGAAGTTGTTCTTCGGGTCTTCGGCGTTGATCCGGAACTGCAGGGCGAAACCACGGTGCTGGATGTCTTCCTGTTTCACCGAAAGCGGCAGGCCGGAGGCAATGCGAATCTGCTCACGGACAATGTCGATGCCGGTGATTTCTTCGGTGATGGTGTGTTCCACCTGCACCCGGGTGTTCATCTCCATGAAGTACACCTCGCCCTCGGCGAGCAGGAACTCCACCGTGCCGGCATTCTCGTAACCCACGGCCTTGGCTGCGCGCACTGACAGGTCGCCGATGTAGGCGCGCTGTTCCGGGGTCAGTTGCGGGCTCGGGGCGATCTCGATCAGCTTCTGGTTGCGGCGCTGGATCGAGCAGTCACGCTCGAACAGGTGCACCACATTGCCGAAGCTGTCGCCAAGAATCTGCGCTTCGATGTGCTTCGGATTGACGATGCATTTTTCCAGGAACACTTCCGCCGACCCAAAAGCCTTGGTGGCTTCGGAAATGACGCGCGGGAAAGCCTGTTCGAGTTCTTCGCGGCTGTTGCAGCGACGAATACCGCGGCCGCCACCACCGGAAGTGGCCTTGAGCATCACCGGGTAGCCGATGCGATCGCCTTCGGTCAGGGCTTCTTCGATGCCCGACACGTTGCCTTCAGTGCCCGGGGTCACCGGTACGCCGGCCTTGATCATGCTGCGGCGAGCTTCGGTCTTGTCGCCCATGCGGCGAATGACTTCAGCCGACGGGCCGATGAATTTGATCCCGCGTTCGGCGCAGATCTCCGCCAGTTCGGCGTTTTCCGAAAGGAAGCCATAGCCGGGGTGCAGTGCATCGCAACCGGTTTCCACAGCCAGGTTCACCAGCTTGCGCGGGTTCAGGTAACCGGCCAGAGGTTCGGCACCAATGCTGTGGGCCTCGTCCGCACGCTTGACGTGCAAGGCATGACGGTCGGCATCGGAGTAGATCGCGACCGAGCGAATGCCCATTTCGGCGCAGGCACGTACGATTCGTACGGCAATCTCACCACGGTTGGCGATCAGGATCTTTGTTATCACTTGGAGTTTCCCTTGAGCCGGTGGTACCCACGACCTGCTAGACCAGGTCGACGAGTGACCAAATGTTTCAGTTTGGTCGCAGGTCCACACTAGCGCCCACAAGGGATTAACAAAAATGAATAATTATTGGGTCACGCATAAGTAAAGACTTATAGTTGATTCACCAGCCAGCGACGAGAGCGACCATATAATGCGTAAGTCATTGATGCGTATGACTTTGCGTCAACTGCAGATCTTCAATGAGGTCTGTGATTTGCGCTCCTACAGCCGCGCGGCCGAGGAAATGTCGCTCACACAACCTGCCGTCAGCCTACAGATTCGTCAACTTGAAGAGCTGATTGGCCAGCCTTTGTTCGATTACGTCGGCAAAAAACTCTACATGACCGAAGCGGCTGAAGCGTTACAGCGGGCCAGTCGGGATATTTTCGGGCGCCTGGAAAACCTCGACATGCAACTGTCGGACATGCAGGGCTCGTTGCAGGGGCAACTGAAACTGGCGATTGAATCCAGCGCCAAATACTTCGTGCCGCATCTGTTTGCCGCGTTCAAACGCCAGCACCCGGAAGTGAACCTGCAACTGACGGTGGTCAATCGCGGCCAGGTCATTCGGCGCCTGTCGGACAACCGCGACGACCTGGTGATCATGTCCATGGTGCCTCAGGACATGGGCCTGGAATTCCTGCCGTTCCTGAACAACCCAATCGTCGCCGTGGCGCCACCGGATCACCCGCTGTGTCATATGGGGCCGCTGCGCCTGCAGGATCTCGAGCCTTACACACTGCTGCTGCGTGAGCCGGGCTCAGGGACGCGGCTGGCGTGCGAAGAATACTTCAAAGAGAAGCGCGTGCACTTCAACCAGACCCAGGAGGTCTCGTCTGCCGAAGCTCAGCGTGAATGTGTACTGGCAGGCCTGGGCGTTGCGCTGTTGACGCGCCACGCCCTGAGCCTTGAGCTGGCAACCGGTGGGCTGATCGAGCTACCGGTCGAAGAGCTGCCACTGTTTCGCAGTTGGTGCCTGGTGCAGGCCAAGGCGAAACGCCTGTCACCGGTGGCTCACGCCTTCCTGGCGTTTATCCGTAGCGAACGGCTTCAGATCAGCGCGCTGGTTGAGCGTTTCGACGGGACGCCGAGGGAGATGCCTGCCAGAAGTTGAGTTCCAATTCTGGAAAATCACCGATTTCGGCCAGAAGCTGACGGCGTTCGCAGCGATCTTCGATGGCGCGGCGGAATTCCATGCGGCGCTGATCTTCTTGCTGACGACGGGTTTTGACAGCGCTGTTGCGTTCTTCGTAGGGCATGGCCATTTCGAGTCTCCCAAGGCGAGTACGGGAGTTTCAAGATAGGCGCGGGGGATGACGGTTTGGCGGCTCGATGGTTACAGACCGATGAATGTTGGTTGGGTGCCCACTGCACCTGTGGCGCGGGGGCTTGTCGGATCGCCACAGAGTCCGGGTTGGCCTACAGATCAATCATCCAGCGCTTTCACCGACTTGGGCGACAACCGCAAGCTGCGCAGGCTGCGCTTGACGCTCTTGAGGTGGTTGACCAGGCTCGGGCCACGCGCCATGGCCACGCCCATCGCCAGCACGTCGATCACCACCAGGTGGGCGATACGCGAAGTCAGCGGTGTATAGATTTCAGTGTCTTCATGCACATCGATCGCCAGATTGACCGTAGACAACTCGGCCAACGGCGTCTGGCTCGGGCACAAGGTGATCAACGAGGCACCGCTTTCGCGCACCAGGTTGGCGGTGATCAGCAGGTCCTTGGAACGCCCGGACTGGGAAATGCAGATCGCCACGTCGGTTGGCTTTAGCGTCACAGCCGACATTGCCTGCATGTGCGGGTCGGAATACGCCGCAGCAGTGAGCAGCAAGCGGAAGAACTTGTGCTGGGCGTCCGCTGCGACCGCACCCGAGGCGCCGAAGCCGTAGAACTCGACACGCTGGGCCTGGGACATCAATGTCACCGCCCGCTGCAATTCCAGCGGATCGAGCTTCTCGCGAACCTCCATCAGCGTATGCAGGGTGGTGTCGAAGATTTTCAAGCTGTAGTCGGCGACCGAATCATCCTCATGGATCGCAAACTGGCCGAAACTCGCACCTGCCGCCAGGCTCTGGGCCAGCTTCAACTTCAGGTCCTGAAAGCCGGAACAACCGATGGCACGGCAAAAACGCACGATGGTCGGTTCGCTGATGCCCACGCTGTGGGCCAGGTCGGCCATGGAGCTGTGCATCACGGCCGCAGGATCAAGCAGCACGTGGTCGGCGACCTTGAGCTCCGACTTGCGTAACAGGTGGCGAGACTGGGCGATGTGTTGCAGCAGATTCAAGGGGCTGGACTCTTTGTTATTGGCAGGCGCCGGGGATGTAGCACGCTTGTAGTTATACTACATGAATCGGCTTTTTGCCTGCTCAATGCGTTACCGAATCCCTCGATTTCAGGTGCGAGCACCACATGTAGCCCTCGTTGACAGATGTAAACCCGTGATCGAACAGCCCACAAAAAACGACAGTCTCCGATCCAGCCACTGGAAGCTCAGACAACAATCAAATAACAAATAACATCAAACATACAAACTTACATAGTTCACCGATAAATATCACCAACAACAAAGTCAACGTTGCTAAATTAATTGCGCAGGAGCAAAACAACTTAGCCAAAAGGAATTAAATACAATGAGCATTCAAACAAAAAACTGGACCGTACAAATTGACCGCATGCCAGGCGCCGCTTCTTTCCGAGTGTTTGGTACAGTAACTGTTGCAAACTCCGGCATTACGCCCAAGCTGGTGCCAAGCCAGATTCAAGACACTCCCTTCTTGCCTCTGGAGCTGGTTCTTGAACCTGCCGATGGTGTTTCACTGCCGGTTTTAACAGACAAAGTTGTAGAATATAAAATACCTGGAAACCACGCCATAACCAGTGTTGGCATCTTTTACGACGGCGGATTATTGCACCACATTGATGAAATTCTAATAACCGACTAATAACTTGTAATCCTTACGTATTACCGGGCCTCCCGCCGGGCAACTATTACCGTCGGGAGGCACGACATTGCGATAACAATTCATTCGATGCTCTGCTCTCTTAGCAGACCTGCCAAGCCTTGTGCCTCCACCGGCCGACTGATCAGGTAGCCCTGAACCTCATCGCAGTGCTCATTCTTGAGAAACTCAAGTTGTTCGCTTCGCTCCACACCTTCAGCCACTACCTTCAATGACAAACCATGGGCCATGGCAATGATCGCCCGTGTGATCGCCGCATCCTCGGTACCCTCTCCCAAGCCACGGATAAACGCCTGATCAATCTTCACGTAATCCACCGGGATGCGCTTGAGATAGCTCAGGGATGAGTAACCGGTGCCAAAATCGTCAATGGCCAGTTTCACCCCGAGATCACGCAACTGCTGGAACGTCGCGATGATGTGTTCGACGCTGTCCAGCAACTGGCTTTCGGTGAGTTCCAGCTCCAGCAGTTGCGGCGCCAGCCCGGTCTCTTCCAGCACCTGCCGCACCAGGCTGACCAATTTGCCCTGGCGCAATTGATGCACCGACAGATTGACCGACACCCGAATCGCTTCGAGCCCCTGCCGTTGCCACTCACAGGCTTGCCAGCAGGCCTGACGCAGTACGAACTCACCGATCGGGCCGATCAATCCGGTTTCTTCAGCCAGGCCGATGAAATCCCCCGGCGGCACGCGGCCCATGGTCGGATGATCCCAACGCACCAAGGCTTCGGCGGCATTCAATTTGCCAGTGGCCAGGCACAGTTTCGGTTGGTAAAACACCTTCAGTTGCCTGTCTTCGATGGCTTTGCGCAAGTGGTTTTCCAGCTGTAAACGCTCCAGCGTGCTGGCTTGCAAACTGTCGGTGTAAAACTGGAAATTATTACCACCCAGGTGTTTGGCGTGCTGCATCGCCATGTTCGACTGACTGACCAGTGCAGAAATTTCCCGGGCGCTGTCCGGCAACAAGCTGATGCCCATCGACACGCTGACCACCAGCTCATGCCCCTCAATGGTAACCGGCAGACGCAACTTGTTCGCCAGACGAGTCGCCACCCGGGCCAGGCTCGAAAGGTTGCCGTATGAGTTGAACAGCACGGCAAACTCATCACCAGAAAGGCGCGCGATGGTGTCTGCTTCAGGCAACGCATTCACCAGTCGCCGGGACATTTTCTGCAACAACTGGTCGGCGACTTCATGCCCCAGGCTGTCGTTTAGTTGCTTGAACCGATCGAGATTGATGTGCAGCAACGCCAGGCTGCGATAACCGCCCTGTCGCACTCGTTGATGAGCCTCGCTGAGTCGTTCGCGGAACATCGAGCGGTTGGCTAGACCGGTAAGTTCATCGTAATGAGTCAGATAGCGCATGCGCTCTTCGGATTCTCGGCGGGCCGAGAGATCAGCGAAAAAGCCCACAATATGGCTCACATTTCCCCGGGGATCGCGCACGGCATTCAGTTGCAGCCATTGCGGATACATCTCGCCGTTCTTGCGGGTTTCCACCAATTCGCCCTGCCAGCTGCCTTGCTGCTCCAGCGCCTGATGTATTGCGGCGTAATGCCGACGCGCATCGCGACTGCAAGGCAACTCAATGACATTGCGCCCGATCATGTCCTCGATGTCATAGCCGGTCACCCGACTGAAGGCCTGATTGATCGCGATCAGGACGTAGTTCGGATCGAAAATCACGATCCCTTCGCTGGCCGCCTCGAACACGGTCGCCGCCAGTTGCCGCTGCTCTTCCAGGCCTTTGCTGGCGCTGATGTCGCGGCGAGTGCCGACCATGCGAATCACCCGACCGTTCTTGGCGCGCTCGACCGCCCGCCCGCGGTCCTCGATCCAGACCCAGTGCCCGTCGCCATGCCGCACGCGATACTCGATTTGATAGTCCTCGGTGCGGCCCTTCAAATGCTCGACCAGCGCCCTTTTCAGCGCAGGAAGATCCTCGGGGTGAAGGCGCGGCTTGAGGTGACGCAATATCGCCGTGACCTGTTCCGGCTCCAGGCCGAACAATTCCTGAATCTGCGTGTGATGGACTTCGTCGGTTTGCAGATTCCAGTCCCACAACCCCAACTCGCTGGCCTTCAATGCCAGCGCCAGACGCGCCTCACTCTTGCTCAGTGCCTGGTTGGCGGCATCCAGTTCCAGGCTGCGCTGAGCAACACGGTTTTCCAGGTCGATCTGGATTTCTCGCAATTCGGTTTCGGCTCGCCGGCGCTGTTCAATCTCCTTGGCCAGCTTCTGATTGAGCTGATCACTGCAGCTTTGCGCTTGCTGTAGATGCTCGATCAATGCCTGATTCTGAAAGCGTCGCATCAAGCCCCGATCGATCAATCGATTGACTTGCCAGGCAACCACGCTCAATGCACCGAGCAGGATCAGCCCGAACCAACCCCAACCTTGCTGCTGTTCGTCAGCTCCCCAAAACATATAGGCGATGGCCGGCAACAGGCAGGGCAAGGTGAATGACAAAAAGGCCGGCAAACTGACCGCATAAGCCACGCTGGCCGAGAGCGCCGCGGCACCGATGAGGCCGAAGACCCAGGCTTGCTGAATGAAGTTATCGGCAGGAACCAGGGCGATGCCGGCACCTGCCAGGGTCAGACCGGTGAGGCCGGAGCCCAGCAAAAACATCCGCCGCCAAATGGGATGGGCCTGACGATTGGGAATGGCCGAATCGAAGGCTGCGACCTGAATCACCCGCAATGCCACCAATGACAACAACCACACCAGCCAGACACTGACCAGGAAATAACGCTGCGGACTCCAGAGCAAACCGGCACAGACCAGGCCATTGATCAGCATGAACAACGTGGGCAGCAGCGAGCCTTGATACAACAGGCGCGTGCGTTCGACCGCCATTTCCATGGCGTAATGTTTACGGATCTCCCGGGGCTCCACAGTGGGGCCCGACAGGTCGAAGCTGAGGGTCATAGGCGATGTTCTTGTTCTTATAATGATGAGCATGTGCCCGAAACTGCTCGGAGCATACACAAGCAATTGCCCGGACCAAACTGCTGCTGATCAATAAATCGCCAAATATTTCAGCCGTCGATGCCCCCGAAAACGCGAGAGGCACGCCCCGCCAACGCCCGCAGCCGATGACTGACCGGTCGTCCTTCGCATAACTTTCATCGGTTAAAGCAAAGCGGGGTTTGCCCGGTGTGACGCGGCCCCCTAGAATGCCCCGATGCGCGATGATCTCTCCCTTCTGCTGAACTCCCTCAACGATGCCCAACGCCAGGCTGTAGCAGCCCCCGTGGGTCGTCAGTTGGTCCTGGCCGGTGCTGGTTCCGGTAAAACCCGAGTGCTGGTGCACCGTATCGCCTGGCTGATCCAGGTCGAAAACGCCTCGCCCCACTCCATCCTGTCGGTGACTTTCACCAACAAGGCCGCTGCCGAAATGCGCCAGCGTATCGAGCAGCTGATGGGGATCAACCCGGCCGGCATGTGGGTCGGTACCTTCCACGGCCTGGCACACCGCCTTCTGCGGGCACACTGGCAGGAAGCGGGCTTAAGCCAGACCTTCCAGATTCTCGACAGCGATGACCAGCAGCGGTTAGTCAAGCGGGTGATCCGCGAACTCGGCCTGGACGAACAGCGCTGGCCGGCCCGTCAGGCCCAATGGTTCATCAACGGCCAGAAAGACGAAGGTCTGCGCCCGCAACACATTCAAGCCAGCGGTGACCTGTTCCTGGCGACCATGCGCGGCATCTATGAAGCCTACGAGGCCGCCTGCCTGCGTGCGGGCGTCATCGACTTCTCCGAATTGCTGCTGCGCGCCCTCGATCTGTGGCGCGATCACCCTGGCCTGCTCGCTCACTATCAAAAGCGCTTCCGGCACATCCTGGTGGACGAGTTCCAGGACACCAACGCCGTGCAATACGCCTGGTTGCGCCTGCTGGCCAAGGGTGGCGACAGCCTGATGGTCGTAGGCGACGATGACCAGTCGATCTACGGCTGGCGCGGCGCGAAAATCGAGAACATCTACCAGTATTCCGAAGACTTCCCGGACGCCGAAACCATTCGCCTGGAGCAGAACTATCGCTCCACCGCCGGCATCCTGAAGGCTGCCAACGCCTTGATCGCCAACAACACCGGGCGCCTGGGCAAAGAGCTGTGGACAGACGGCGGCGACGGCGAAGCGATCAACCTGTACGCCGCCTTCAACGAGCACGACGAAGCACGCTACGTTGTCGAAACCATCGAAAGTGCGCTGAAAACCGGCTTATCTCGCAGCGATATCGCGATTCTGTACCGCTCCAACGCCCAATCGCGGGTTCTGGAAGAAGCCTTGCTGCGCGAACGCATTCCCTACCGCATCTATGGCGGTCAGCGCTTCTTCGAACGCGCCGAAATCAAGAACGCCATGGCTTACCTGCGGTTGCTCGAAGGCCGCGGTAACGATGCCGCGCTTGAGCGGGTGATCAACGTGCCGGCCCGTGGCATCGGCGAGAAAACCGTCGAAGCGATCCGCGACCATGCGCGCCACAGCGATGTGTCGATGTGGGAAGCGATGCGCCAACTGGTGGCCAACAAAGGCCTGACCGGGCGTGCGGCCGGTGCCCTTGGCGCGTTTATCGAGTTGATCGAGAACCTCGCCGCCAAGTGCATGGAAATGCCACTGCACTTGATGACCCAGACCGTCATCGAGCAGTCGGGGCTGATCGCCTATCACGAAGCGGAAAAAGGCGAGAAAGGCCAGGCACGGGTAGAAAACCTTGAGGAACTGGTCAGCGCCGCGCGCAACTTCGAAAACAGCGAAGAAGACGAAGACCTGACGCCATTGGCAGCATTCCTCGGTCACGCGTCGCTGGAGGCCGGTGATACGCAGGCCGACGAGCACGAAGACAGCATTCAACTGATGACCCTGCACAGCGCCAAAGGCCTGGAGTTCCCTTACGTGTTCCTGGTGGGCATGGAAGAAGGCCTGTTCCCGCACAAGATGAGCCTGGAAGAACCCGGCCGCCTTGAGGAAGAGAGGCGTCTGGCCTACGTAGGCATCACCCGGGCCATGCAGAATCTGGTAATGACCTATGCCGAAACCCGACGCCTTTATGGCAGCGAGACCTACAACAAGGTGTCGCGCTTCGTACGCGAAGTTCCGAAAGGCCTGATTCAGGAGGTGCGGCTGTCCAACAGTGTCAGCCGTCCGTTTGGTGGCAACCAATCGATGAGTGGCAGCAACCTGTTCAGCGGCAGCGAGATTCCGCAGACCGGCTTCAGCCTCGGCCAGACCGTACGGCACTCGGTGTTCGGCGATGGCGTGATCCTCAACTTCGAAGGCGCCGGGGCTCAGGCTCGGGTACAGGTGAACTTCAGCGAAGGCAGCAAGTGGCTGATGTTGGGTTACGCCAAGCTGGAAGCGATCTAGCCTTTCTGTGGGAGCGGGCTTGCTCGCGAAAAACGATAACGCGGTATGACTGAATGACCGCGATGCGCCCATTCGCGAGCAAGCCCGCTCCCACAGGGTTCCGTGTGGACTTACAGAAATTGTTCTGAATAAGGTGCAAAAAGCATGGGCTCAGGTTTCTTTTCCTCCTGGACATTCTGGGCCCTGTTATCGGCGGCATTCGCGGCAATGACCGCCATTTTCGCGAAAGTCGGCATCGAAAACGTCAACTCCGACTTCGCCACCCTGCTACGTACGATAGTGGTATTGGTCAGCCTGGCCTTGATTTTGTACGCAACGGGCCAATATCAGTCTTTGGGATCGATCTCTGCGAAGAGCTATCTTTTCCTGCTGTTGTCGGGCCTTGCCACCGGTGCATCGTGGATTTGTTATTTCCGTGCACTCAAAGTCGGCCCGGCGTCACTGGTCGCTCCAGTGGACAAGCTCAGCGTGGTGCTGGTGGCTGTTCTTGGCGTTGTCCTGCTGGGTGAAAAACTCGACCTGCGCCAATGGGGCGGAATCGGCCTGATCACGGCCGGGGTGGTCATGCTGGCTCTGCGACGCTAGGTGACCGTCCTACAAACCCTGTCCACTCATCTGACAGATCAAAGTCAAAAGGCCTTCTTGCACTGACTGAAGCTGAACACGACCTGTCAGGCAAAAGCCCGAAACACTCTGCCGCTAGCCAGTAACACTTCAGCTGTGCAACATGGCGCGCGTGCCTTCCACAAATGGGAATTCCCTTTATGAAACGTTTTCTTAGCATCGCCATGGCGTTGTGCATCGGCCTGACGATGAGTCTCGACGTCAATGCCGCCAAGCGCTTCGGTGGTGGCAAAAGCGCAGGCGCTGCGCCGACTCACCAGACCAGCCAGATGGCTCCTTCTTCTCCAGGCATGGGCGGCGCTGCGGCGACCGCTGGTGCTGCCGGTGCCGCTGGCGCCGCTGCCAAGGCCGGTGGCGCTTCGCGCTGGCTCGGCCCACTGGCCGGTATCGCGGCCGGTGGCCTGCTGGCCTCCATGTTCA
Organism: Pseudomonas sp. GL-B-12; assembly: GCF_019955895.1. Classification (NCBI taxonomy): domain Bacteria; kingdom Pseudomonadati; phylum Pseudomonadota; class Gammaproteobacteria; order Pseudomonadales; family Pseudomonadaceae; genus Pseudomonas; species Pseudomonas sp. GL-B-12. Next base: position 173,034 of record NZ_JAHBCX010000022.1, on the reverse strand, counting down.
TGGGTGACGGCTTCCAGGGCATGCAGATCTTCGACATCCTGATCATGGCCGTCATTGCGTTCCTGGTCTTCCGCTTTATCGCCGCCCGTCGTCGCAAGCAGCAGGAGCACTACGCTCCGGCCGGCCACGCGCCGATGCAACGTGAGGCGTTCGAACAAAAGCCTGCCGGCGGTTCGATCTTCGGTGGTTCGCCAGCGCCTGTTGCCGCTCGTCCAGTGATCAACGCGCCAGTCTGGTTCAACGAAAGTAACTTCGTCGAAGCGGCGCGCAATCACTTCCAGTCCCTGCAACAGCACTGGGACGCCAACGAAATGGACAAGATCGCCGAGTTCGTGACCCCGCAAATGCTGGAGTTCCTCAAGCGTGAGCGTGCTGACCTGGGCGACGGTTTCCAGTCCACCTACATCGATAACCTCAATGTACAGCTGGACGGTGTGGACGATCGCGCCGACAAGACCATCGCCACCCTGACCTTCACTGGCGTGTCGAAAACCTCGCGTTTCGACCAAGGCGAAGTCTTCAGCGAAAGCTGGAACATGGAACGTGCACAGGGCGAAAACCAGCCTTGGCTGGTGGCAGGTATCCGCCAGAACGGCTGATCCCGCGTAGAACTTCACCTGCTGTAAACAAAACCCCAGCCCTGGCTGGGGTTTTCTATTTCGCGGTTGCATCTATAGCAAGCTACTGTATAAACCGCCCCATATAAACCGCGCCATACAAGCAAGAGGATCCCGGACGTGGAAGAAATCATCGAACAACTGCGTGAAGCCAACGAACCGGTACCGGTCCCCTTGGAATTGCCCGACGAAGACCTGCTGGTCGAAATCGAAGAACAACTGTTCATCGACATACCCTTCGTCTTCAGAGAGTTTCTGCTGACCGTCAGCGACGTGGTCTACGGCAGCCTGGAACCGGTCACCGTGACCGACCCGCAATCCCACACCTACCTGCCCGACGTTGCCGCCAACGCCTGGGATGCCGGCGTCGATCGCAGCCTGATCCCGATCTGCCAGGTCGGTGACGACTACTATCTGGTCGAAGAAGACGGCACCGTGGTGCTTTGGCAGGCCGAAGAGGAGCTGATCGCCGAAGAAACCTGGGAGTCGGTATGGCACTGGGCGCGGGACGTCTGGCTGGAAAGCTGATCCAGTCGACGCCACGGGGGTGGTCAATGCCCGGACGACTCCTTGTGATTGTCGAGGGTTTCCAGCAACGCCACCTGCATCCGCGTATGCACACGAATGAACCAGCGCCACAGCAGCGCCGCCACGGCGGCCGCGACCACGGCGATCAGCACCAGCAACTTGTTGGTCGGCAGAATACTGGCCGACAAGGCTGCCAGCAGCAAAAAGATCACCAGTAGCGACAGGATCGGGATCACTTCGGCGATCACCCGGCGCACTCGCTGCGTGTGGCGCCCGGCCATCTCCGGCTTCACGCCCATTTCCGCCAGCAACATCGACAGTGCCTTTAGCTTGCGGTACGCCGCAATCAAAAAAGGCAGCGACAACAAAAGCGCCCCACCCCAGATCAATGCCTTTTGCCAGCTCGGATCGCTGATCCAGCCTTGCAGGTAAGCCGACATGCGTTCGGCGAAGTACGCGCCCGAGAAGAAGATTGCGATCACGAGCGCCAGATTGACTCCCACCTGCAGCAAAATCCTGCGAATCATGGATGCCAGTAACGCGCCCTCACCCTGAGGCTGGATGCTGCGCAGCCATTCGCCGTACATCCTCAACACCCGTCCCAGGCGTTCTGGCATGGCGCCGGCGAGCTTTATCGACAATGGATCAGCCGCACGGATCAGATAAGGCGTCAGCAAGGTCGTGATCACCGAAACCGCCACAGCCACGGGGTATAAAAAGTTACTGGTGACCTGCAACGTCATGCCCAGTGCCGCGATGATGAAAGAGAATTCGCCAATCTGTGAAAGACCCATCCCGACCCGCAGCGAGGTACGTCCGTCATTGCCGGCGATAAATGCGCCAAGGCCGCAGGACAACATCTTGCCGAGCACCACGGCTACGGTGATTACGGCGATTGGCCAGGCGTACTGAAGCAGGATCGCCGGATCGAGCATCAGCCCGATGGCCACAAAGAAAATCGCACTGAAAAGATCGCGAACCGGTTCAATCAGTTGTTCAATTTTCAGCAGTTGCCGGGACTCAGCCATGATCGCGCCGATCAGGAATGCCCCGAGGACCATGCTGTATTCAAGCTTGACCACCAGCAGGCAGAAGCCAAAACACAGGCCCAGCACCGTGATCAGCAGCATTTCGTTGCTTTCGAATCTGGCGACGTAGGCCAGCAGCCGCGGCACCATCAGGATGCCGATGACCAACGCGACGATCATGAACAGCGACAGTTTGCCGACCGTGGAAAACACTTCGCCGGAGCTGACCGTACCGCTGACCGCGATGCTGGACAGTAGCGCGATGATGCCGATGCCCAGAATGTCTTCGACGATCAGCACACCGAATATCAACTGGGCAAATCGCTCGTTCTTCAACTTCAGATCGTTGAGCGCCTTGACGATGATGGTGGTCGAGGAAATCGCCAGGATCGCGCCGAGGAACAGTGAATCCATGGTGTTCCAGTCGAACCAGCGACCAATCTCGTAGCCGATCCAGATCATCAGCACGATTTCCAGGAATGCCGCGATGAATGCCGTGGCACCGACCTTGAACAACTTGCGCAGGCTGAATTCCAGGCCCAGGCAGAACATCAGGAATATCACACCGAGCTCGGCCAGGGTCTTGATGGTTTCTTCGTCGTGGATCAGGCCGAACGGCGGGGTGTGCGGACCAATGATGAATCCGGCGACGATGTATCCCAGCACCACCGGTTGTTTCAGGCGATGGAAAACCACGGTGACCACACCTGCGATCAACATGATCACTGCCAGATCCTGAATGAAACTGATGGCATGCATGGCGTGAGACTCCCTGGATGGCATTGCTCGATCCCCGGACGCAGGAAAAGCCTGATCAAGCAGAACAAAAATCGGAATTGCACGTAGGAAATGCCCTTGAGGCTGGGCTTTTTGCAGGGTAACACCGCGACTTCTGGCAGAAAGGCGGTGCAATATATGGAAACAGATCGATCCGGCGTGACGGCGACCCCGCACCCGGCGTCCCGATAACTGTTGGTTTGAAAAAACCGCCGAGGCACCCGCAGAGGTGCATCCCTCAAACCTGGCCTTGACCCGTGAGAATGCTATGGAACCCGGAAACGCCCAGCTGTCGATGACGGTATTGATGACCCCCGACATGGCCAACTTCTCTGGCAATGTCCACGGCGGCACCCTGCTCAAATACCTCGACGAAGTGGCCTATGCCTGCGCCAGCCGTTATGCCGGCCGCTATGTGGTGACCCTGTCGGTGGATCAGGTCATTTTCCGTGAGCCGATCCATGTCGGCGAACTGGTGACCTTTCTCGCCTCGGTCAACTACACCGGCAACACCTCCATGGAGGTCGGCATCAAAGTGGTGACCGAGAACATCCGCGAACGCTCGGTGCGTCACACCAATAGCTGCTTCTTCACCATGGTCGCGGTGGATGACCAGCGTAAACCCGCCTCCGTACCACCGTTGCAACCGCAGAATAGCGAAGACAAGCGTCGTTACATGCAGGCCCAGCAGCGCCGGCAGATTCGTCAGGAGCTGGAAAAGCGTTATCAGGACATCAAGGGCGACGCCTAAGGCCGGTCGCTCTTGCGCGATCTTCGGACCGCTATCGCGAGCAGGCTCGCTCCCACAGGTACAGCATTAACCTTGTGGGAGCGAGCCTGCTCGCGATGGGGGCAGCGCTGAATCAGAGACTGATTGGTGTAGCTTCGAACCGCACCCGCGGATGGGCAATCCGGTCCTGAGCCCGTACCAGTTCCAACTCGTAGCTGGCACAGGCCTGGGTTTCCAGCAGCACTTCATGCACCGCCGACGCCGTGAACTCGAAAGCGGCCACCAGGCTGTCGCCCAACAGCACACGCGCCAGGAACAGACCGGACGTCAGATCGCCCACGCCCACCGGCTGACGGGGGAACGCCAGCAACGGGCGCTGCAAATGCCAGCTGCCCTCGGCCGTCACCAGCAGCATCTCAAAGGCCTCTGCCGATTTGCCTGGATAGTCCAGGTGCTTGACCAGCACCGCTTTCGGACCGCGCACCAGCAATGCACGCGCCATTGCCAGGCAATCGAACAGTGATTGCGGCTTGCGCCCGGAGAAGCTGTCCAGCTCCAACTGGTTCGGGCACATGAAGTCCGCCACGGCGGCGGCCTCCTCCAACAGAAAGTCACTGACCTCCGCCGGAACACTGCAGCCCTTCTCCGGATGCCCCATGACCGGGTCACACAGGTACAGCGCCTTGGGATTCATCGACTTGATCCGCGCCACACCCGTCAGGATCGCCCGGCCCTGGGCCGCACTGCCGAGGTAACCGGAAAGCACCGCATCGCAGTTGCCCAGCTCGCCAATCGCCGCGATACCTTCGACCAGCTCCGGTATCTGGTGCGGCGCCAGCACTTCACCGGCCCACTGACCGTACTGGGTGTGATTGGAGAACTGCACGGTGTTGAGCGGCCATACATTCACCCCGACCCGTTGCATCGGGAAAACCGCGGCACTGTTGCCGGCGTGACCGAATACCACATGGGACTGGATAGCGAGCAAATGCGGTGTACGTTTCATGCGGTGGATTTCCGTAAAACGATTGAAATTCTAGCCGCGCAGTATGCGACTAAACGCAGCCTGTACGACAGACCAGCGACGCAGTTAAGCTGACACTATCTTGTTGGAGCACCCTGTTGATGCTGACCCTTGGAAATATATTCGTGCTGATGCTGTTCGCCACTGCCGGCGCATGGATATGGCACAACCACGGCTTGCGCGAGCGCGCGCTGGAGCGGGTCAAGCAGCATTGCGGCAAACTCGGGATCGAATTGCTCGACGGCAACGTGGCCTTGAAAAGAATCGCGTTCATCAGGGATGCCAGTGGTCGGCGACGCCTGGCCCGTGTGTATAACTTCGAATTCACCGTGACCGGCGAAACCCGCCACAACGGCACCATCACCCAGTTCGGCGCTCACAGTGCACAGATTGAGCTGGCGCCCTACCCGGTCCCGTTCGACGAAACCGAACCAGTGGTCGACGTGGCGAAACCTCGCGCGGAAGTGATCGAGCTGAGCCAGTGGCGTCAGGACCATACCAAGTGGCGGCCTTGAGCCATTAACCCGATCCGGATCGGCACGCTGCCAGCTCACGCTGCAGTCGTTCTGCATTCTGCGACTCACTGAAAATCAGCTCGATACGCGAATCCTGCCGCCATTCACTGGGCTGCCAGTCCAGCACCGAGTTATCCACCGCGTTCGCCGAGACCCAGCCGTGTGTACTACTGTGGATAACCAGCTTCGCCCGCCTCCAGCCAAGGCTTCCAAGCCACCGGCCAACCAGAGCGGCATCAAATACCTGGCTTGGGTGCCAACGCCATCCGATGCTCCAGCCTCCGTCCTGTTCCTGACTCAAGCAAATGGGCAACGCAGGATCGCTCCAGACCGCCGGCAGCTGCGCCAATCCCTTGGGCAAGACGAAGTTATCCACACCTGCCCGCGCTTTGGCATTCAGCCCCGGCAACTCGCTCAAGGGTAAGACCGCCTGTTGCGTCCAGCACAGGGGGAGCGACGGCAATTGCCCGGCGATTCGCTGGCGAATGTCTTCGTCGAGACCTTCAGACTTGTTCAACAGCAGCAATCCCGCATGGCCCAGCGCTTGCTGTTGAACATCCGGCAGCGCTTTGCCAGCGGCGAGCGACTGGGCATCCAACACCAGCACACAAGGCTGGACAGCCAACACGCCTTGCCACGGCGCTTCACTCAATTGCCTGAGCAACTGCGCCGGATGCCCCAGCCCCGAGGGCTCGATGAACAGCCGATCCGGTTGCGCCTTGCGCAACAAGCGCCCAAGACCAATCTGAAACGGCGCACCGTTGACGCAACACAAGCAGCCCCCGGCCACTTCCCCCAGTGCGATACCATCGGCGTCCTGAGTCAGTAGCGCAGCGTCGAGACCGATCTGGCCAAACTCGTTGATCAACACCGCCCACCGCTCGCCAGCCGGGCGCTGGGCCAGCAGGTGCTTGATCAGGCTGGTCTTGCCGGCGCCCAACGGGCCGGCAATGACATGAGTGGGGATATTCTGCAGCATGGTCGATGATTTCTGAGGAGGTGGTGGATGCGGTTGATCGGCTTGTCGTTGCTCCTGGCACTCGTTTCAGGCGAGGCACTGGCCCAGGCTTGTGTGGTTCACAGCCAGGGCGAGCGGCTTGATGTCCAGGTTTGCCAGCAGAACCGCAACATCCCGCCAAAACTCTTCGCCGATGGATTCTGCCAACCGAACCTGGCGGGGCAGAACGTCGATGTGCAGTATGTCGATCAATGCCCCGGCGGCGCATTTGGTATTTGCAGCAACGCCCAAGTCGCCAATATGCCCTACCGACAGGATATTCACTATTACGGCGTTGCCACCGACGCGGCGTATTTGCAGCCGTACTGCGAGGCCCAGAGCCAGGGCACCTGGCTCAAGCCTTGAAGCGCCAGTAGAGGATCAGGCAACCTCTTCGTACCAAGGGCCGAATGGATCAGACAGCAAACGCCAATCCTCTACGCCCAGCGCCATTTCCTCATCGGTCAGCAGGCATGCGTCCAGTTCGGCCGTGAGTTGCGTGAAGTCGATGTTCTGGCCGATGAATACCAGTTCCTGGCGACAGTCACCGCTGTCGGCGGTCCAGTTTTTCATGATCCCGGCGGTACTTTCTTCGTCTTGCGGCCATTGGTTTTTTGGTACGAAGCGCCACCAGCGCCCGGCAAAGCCATAGCGCATCAAACCACCGGCCTGAGACCAACTGCCGGCATCCATGTGCTTGCTCGCCAGCCAGAAAAAGCCCTTGGAGCGCAGCAGTTTGCCGTTGTCCCAAGGACCGTCGATGAAGTTGAAGAAACGCTGCGGATGGAACGGCCGGCGAGCCCGGTAAGCACTGGATGCAATGCCATACTCTTCGGTTTCCGGCACGTGTTCGCCGCGCAGTTCCTGTAGCCATCCCGGTGCCTGGGCAGCCTTTTCGAAGTCAAAACGACCGGTGTTGAGAATCTTGTTCAAGGGGATTTCGCCCATCGCCATCGGAATGATTTCCGCCCGGGCGTTGAGCCGTTCAAGTATGGCGATCAGTTCCTCGCGTTGGTGGCTGCTGATCAAGTCGATCTTGCTGAGCAAAATCACATCGGCGAACTCGACCTGCTCAATCAACAGATCGGTAATCGAACGCTCGTCTTCTTCCCCAAGTGTTTCTCCTCGGGAAGCCAGGCTTTCGGCAGCCTGGTAATCGAGCAGGAAGCTCATGCCATCGACCACCGTGACCATGGTGTCGAGACGTGCGATGTCGTTGAGGCTCTGGCCGTTTTCATCGCGGAAGGTGAAGGTTTCCGCCACAGGCAGCGGTTCGGAAATACCGGTGGACTCGATCAGCAGATAGTCGAAGCGACCCTCCCTGGCGAGTTGACTCACCTCCTCCAGCAAATCTTCACGTAACGTACAGCAAATACACCCGTTACTCATCTCCACCAACCGTTCTTCAGCGCGATTAAGGCTGACATCGCGCTGGACTTCGGTGCCATCGACGTTGATTTCGCTCATATCGTTGACGATGACTGCAACCCGCAAGCCATCGCGATTACGTAGTATGTAATTAAGAAGTGTACTTTTTCCGGCACCAAGAAAGCCGGAGAGAACGGTCACGGGAAGTCGATTGGACATCTGCATATTCCTCACAGGGATGCCCGGTCGCTGTGTCGGGCTTACACAATGTTATACTGTAACAACACAAATAAACCATCTCCTCTTGCCCGGTTGGGCAAAGGACAGGATGCTGAACGCCGCTCCCCTTGTGAGAAAGCCCATGCGCAACACCCTTAAACCTGCATTGATCATGCTTTCCCTGCTGGTGGCTGCCGACGCGATGGCACAGATCCCGAGCCTGGCCAAGTGCACTCGCAGCGCCAACCTGCTGGCCTGCGTGGATGCGGATGGCAACGCCTACAGCGTCAACACCGCCGGCAGCACCATCTATCTGCGGGGTTTCGAAACGGCCGGAAAACGCTATTGGGCACAGACCAACAACCGCTACGGCCAACTTACGTTTTTCACTGGTATCGCTTCCGATGGCGAGGCCTGGGTTGGCTACAACCGGCGCGTCGGCTGGACCACGATCAACCGGTTTTCCAGCTCCGGCGGCAGCAGCGCCAAGTTCACCTGCAGCCGGATCGCTGGCTGTTAGGCCTCTTTGTTTTTCTGTTGATGGCGTGAAATCAGGCTGAGCATGTGGCGGTTGCGCATGATGAAAGTCCGCTCATGAAAAAGGCATCGTCGATTGTATTGTTATACTATAACATGTCAAATCAACTCCCACGATGGACCTGCTCATGAATGCGCTGACTCTGCCGGATATCGCCGCGCAGGCCTCACGCCAAGCCCTGCCACTGGAGTGGGTGGGCATGTGCGGCATTGCTCTTCCCGTTTTGTTTGATGGCCAACGACTGAATGCAAAGGCCGATGCCGGCGTGAGCCTCGACGATGGCAATGCACGTGGCATTCACATGTCACGGCTTTATTTGGCGCTTGAATTGCTAGAGCAGGAAAGCCTTTCACCGGCTTTATTGCGGCGGGTCTTGCAGCGTTTTCTTGAGAGCCACGAAGGGTTATCCAGCAGCGCTCACCTAACCCTTCACGCCGATTTGTTGCTGAAAAGGTCGGCGCTGATCAGTCCATTGGCAGGCTGGAAAAGTTATCCAGTCAGCATCGAAGCGCGATTTAAAAACGCAATGTTCCACGTGGAACTAAAAATCGATGTGCCTTATTCCTCAACCTGCCCCTGTTCCGCGGCCCTTTCTCGACAGTTGATTCAGCAGCAGTTCGTTGATGATTTCGCCAACAGGCCACTACAACACGCCGACGTTTTAGCGTGGCTCGGCTCCACGAACGGCATCGTCGCCACACCTCACAGCCAACGCAGCAGCGCAAAGTTGTGCGTACGGCTGGCTGATTTTTTGGACGAGTTGCCTCTGGTCGCCGTCATCAACGACGCCGAAGCCGCACTCGGCACCGCCGTTCAAACAGCGGTAAAACGCGCCGACGAACAGGCCTTCGCCCTGGCCAATGGTCAGAACCTGATGTTCTGCGAGGACGCCGCACGCCGTTTGAATCTGGCCCTGAAGCGCTCCACAGGCATCAACGCCTTCCACATTCGTGTCATCCACGCCGAAAGCCTGCACGCCCATGACGCGGTAGCCGAAAGCCGTTTCAACTGGGAGCTCGCATGATTGGCTGCCACGCCTTGCGCTGGGGCGCACCGGGGCAGCCGCTCACACCCGCGCTGGACGTCGAACTGTCGAAGGGCAGCCTGACCGCCATCATCGGTGCGAACGGCTCCGGGAAAAGCAGCCTGTTGAAGGTCATCGCCGGATTGCAAAAACCGTTGGCCGGAAAGGTGCGACTGGATGTACCCCTCAAGGGCGGTGTGTCGTTCCTGCCCCAGCAACAACATCTGGACAGGCAATTTCCGATCAGCCTTCAGGCATTGGTCGCCGCCGGTTTCTGGGGTAACAAACAGTCACCGGAGATCCGTAGCCAACGACTGAAAAACGCCCTCGAAAACTGGTGCCTGAACGGCCTGGAAGATCGACCCTTGATGGCCCTTTCCGGTGGCGAATTGCAACGCGCCCTGCTCGCCCGATTGAGCCTGACCGACGCCCCCTTGCTGTTGCTCGACGAACCCCACGCGGCCCTCGATGAACTCGGCCAGACATTGCTCTGGAAGCACATACACGAATGGCACCTCGAAGGCCGGACACTGATGATCGTGTGCCATGACCTCGCCGCCGTCTGCGAGTACATCCCACACACGTTGCTGATCAAAAGCAGTGGATGCGCATTCGGCCCGAGTACAGAACTGATCCGCCAACCACCACAAGCGCAGGTGGCCCGATGATCGCTGCCGCGCATCTCTGGCAACCGTTCCACGAGTTCGTGTTCATGCGTCGGGCGCTGCTCGGTGGTTTGCTCCTGGCGTGCAGTACGGCGCCCCTTGGGGTGTTTCTGATCCTCAGACGCATGAGCCTGATCGGCGACGCTGTTGCCCACGGCATCCTTCCCGGTGCGGCTCTGGGTTTCTGGTTTGCCGGATTGAGCCTGCCGGCGTTGACCATCGGCGGCCTCGGCGCCGGCCTGAGTATGGCCGGCCTCGCGGCCTGGATTACGCGACGCACCGGTCTGCGAGAGGACGCCAGCCTCGCAGCGATCTACCCGATTTCCCTGGCCGGTGGCGTGCTGATTCTCGGCATCGCCGGCAAACGCCTGGACCTGTTGCACCTGCTGTTTGGCTCGGCGCTGGCGGTCGACGGCCCGACCTTGACCGGCATGCTTTGGGTCTCTGGCCTGAGCCTGATTGCCATGGCATTGATCTACAAACCACTGCTGCTCGACACCCTCGACCCGCTTTTTCTGCAAACCGTCAGCCGACTCGGCCCACTGGCCCACGGCGTGTTCCTGACGCTGGTGGTGTTGAATCTGGTCATCGGCTTCCAGGCGATCGGCGCGTTGATGGTGGTCGGCCTGATGATGTTGCCTGCCGCTGCGGCGCGTTTCTGGAGTCGTCGCCTGCCGGTGCTGATCGTCGCCGCCGCCTTGCTCGGCAGTCTCTCGGTGTGGCTCGGTTTATTGATCTCGTTCTATTACTCGCTGCCCAGTGGCCCGGCAATCGTGCTGGTGGCCGGCGGTGGGTATCTGTTGTCCGTGGTGTTTGGGCCGGTGCACGGCTTGCTGCGCCGCCCGCCTTTGCTCACATCCCAATGAGGTGTTACCCGATGCGCGCTTTACTCGTGCTGTTCAGCTTGATGGTGTCGATGTCACTGTCTGCCGCCGAAAAACTTCAGGTGGTCACCAGCTTCAGCATCCTTGCCGACATGACCCGACAGGTCGGCAAGGATCATATCCAACTCACCAACATGGTCGGCCCGGACGCGGATGCCCATACCTACGAGCCGACACCGGACGACGCCAAAGCGCTGCTCAAAGCCAGGCTCATCATCAAGAACGGCCTGGGTTTCGAGCCCTGGCTGGATCGCCTGGTGACGAGCACAGAGACCCGGGCGCCGGTCATCAGCGCGAGCCACGGCGTCATCCCGCGCAGCCTGAATGAAGACGGCGAAACCGTTCCCGACCCGCATGCCTGGCATAACCTGGCGAACACCGAACTGTACATCGCCAACATCACCAAGGCGCTGATCGCCGCCGACCCGGCGAACACCGCCGACTATGAGCGCAACAGCCAGGCGTATCTGAAACAGGTCTATGCCCTGCTCGCCGAAGCCAAGGCCAAACTCGGTTCACTGCCACCGGGCAACCGCAAGATCGTGACGTCCCATGACGCCTTCGGTTATCTCGGCCAGGCCTACGGCATCGAGTTCATGGCGCCTCAAGGCCTGTCCACCGAGCGCGAACCTTCAGCCGCCGAAGTGGCCGCACTGATCACCCAGATTCGTCAGGCAAAGGTCAAAGCCGTGTTCATGGAAAACATCAAGGACGCCCGTCTGCTCAAGCAGATCGCCGATGAAAGCGGCGCGCAGATCGGCGGCACTTTGTACTCCGATGCCCTGGCGGCGAGCGGTCCGGCCAGCACCTTCACCGGGTTGTTCGAATACAACCTCAACACCCTGTACAACGCGTTGAGCAAGCCATGATCCGCAAGAACCCTTCCGGAGATTTACCGCTGATTGCCGAGTCGGCCTACGTCGACAAGACGGCGATCATCTGCGGCAAAGTGGTAGTCGGCGAGAACGTGTTCGTCGGGCCCTATGCCGTGATCCGCGCTGACGAAGTCGATGACTCGGGCGACATGCAGCCGATCACCATCGGCGCCAACTCGAACATCCAGGACGGTGTGGTGATCCACTCTAAATCCGGTGCGGCGGTGACCATTGGCGAGTTCAGTTCCATTGCCCACCGCTCGATCGTGCATGGCCCCTGCACCGTGGGCAATCGAGTGTTCATCGGCTTCAACAGCGTGCTGTTCAACTGCGTGGTCGGTGACGGTTGCGTGGTGCGGCACAACTCGGTGGTCGACGGTCGTGACCTGCCTGAAGCCTTCTACGTGCCCTCCACCACGCGGATCGGCCCCAACACCGACCTCTCGCAATACCCGCCGGTGAGCATCAGTGCCTCGGAGTTTTCCGAAGACGTGGCGCGCACCAACGTCGACCTGGTGCGCGGCTACAAAGCCCTGCAAAACGAGTTCTGACGCGGGTGGCCAAAAACAGCCATCGTGTCAGGACAAATTGCCTGGCACGACAAACGTCTTAATGTTTGCCCCTACGGTTTATGCGATAACGCTCGTTAGAAGCACGTGAGCACGCCGACCATGATCCAGATCACCCTGCCCGATGGTTCATTGCGTGAATACGATCAGCCACTGTCCGTGCACGAGGTGGCCGCCAGCATCGGCCCCGAACTGGCCATCGCGGCCGTGGCGGGAAGGGTCAATGGTGTACTGGTGGACTGCGAGTACCTGATCGAGGCGAATGCCCGGGTCAGCATCGTCACCCCCCGGGAGCCGGACGGCCTGGAGATCCTGCGCCGTTCCTGTGCATTGATGCTGGCCATGGCGGTCAAGCAACTCCATCCTCATGCGCAAATGCGTGCGGGAAAGGAGTTGGGCGACGGTTTCTTTTACGAGTTTGCAGTCGAGCAACCGCTGACCCCGGCAGACCTGCCCCTCATCGAAGCGCGCATGCAGTCACTGGCAGCGACCAATCACTCGATCCGTCGTCGGCCGGCGCGCGAAGCTATGTCGCTGTACCGTCTGGGGGACACCGAATACCAGAGCCACGGACCACACGTCCCCACCACCAAAGTCTTGCAGGCATTTGCCCTCGATCACATCAGCGGCACGTTACAACAACGGATCTACGGCACCTGCTGGTCCAGCCATCAGGAACTGCAACACTGGCGCGTTCCTCCCCACGTGGTTGTCGTGAGCATGGATGACCGCCAGGCGACTTATGCCCAAGCGGTGACCGAATCCTTACGCCAAAGGGGCGTGCGCGCCAGGGCCGACCTGCGTAACGAAAAAGTCCGCTACAAGATTCGCCAGCACAGCCAGACCGTGCCGTACCTGGTCGTGGTTGGTGAAAAGGAGCAGGCTGGGGGGTTCGTCAGTGTGCGCAGTCGCACGGGGGAGGATTTTGGCCGGATGACCGTCGAGGCGGCGTGTGAATGGTTGAGTCGGTCGGGGATCTAGGGAGGCTGGAAGGACGCCTTCGCGAGCAAGCCCGCTCCCACACTGGATCTGTGGTGTTCACAAAACCAATGTGGGAGCGAGCCTGCTCCGGGCGGCGATCCGACGAAGCTTTTAAGCTCTTGGCTTCACAGTGCCGCAATCCTGCCCCAACCAGACGGCGCGGGATTCGAGGCTGCCCTTCTGCTGAATGCCGGTGGCGTTGAACGTCCCGTTGACCTTGGTGGTGAACTCGCGATCACTGAGGAACGTCGCCACACCAGCACCCTGGGCTTTCGGGCAACTGAAACGGAACTTCCACTGATTGCCGGAGCGGTCGGTGATTTCCTGTTTGCAGCCCGACTGCGGATCGGTCAGCGGAATGTTGTCGGTCCTGACCTGTTCCGGGGTCAGGCACGCCCGGATCCCTTTGCCGCCCATGGTGATGCCCTGCTTTTCCAGCTGGGCACGCTGCTCAGGGGTCATCTGGCTCTGGAGCTGGCCCAGGATCAATTGCAGGTCCGGCATATTCTGCTCGTCGACCTTCATGTTGCTCGTGGTCAGCTCCCACAATCCTGGTTGCAGCATTTGCGCGTGAGCCGCCACAGGAAGTGCCAAACCCAGTGCCATGGCCAAACCCAGCAGACGAACGTTCATCGAGTAACTCCTGATCAGTAGTGGCCGTTAGACGTCAGCCGCCGGCTTCGGTTCATGGGCGAATTAATTAGCGACATTCTGCACGGAACATGGTCTGTTAAGCACTGAATCTTCAGGAGCAAGGCAGCCCCCATGGATTACTTCGGACCGCATATTTTCGGTTATACCATCGCCCTGTTGCACTCGCTGGGCATGATCGCGGCCATACACGCCGTGTTGACCGTCCGGACCGCCCAAGGCTCGATCGCCTGGGCCCTGTCGCTGTTTTTCATCCCTTACCTCACGCTGATCCCGTACCTGATGTTCGGCCGCAGCACCTTTGATGGCTACATCAAAGCCCGGCGGCAGGCCAACGAGGAAATGCGCAAGGCCGTTTCCGAACTCAACTGGCGACCCTGGGTAGAAGAAGCCCTCACCGCCCGCGCTTCTTCTGCCTACGCCTCGCTCAGAGCGATGCCCAAGCTTGGAAACATGCCCTGTCTGGCCAATAACCAGACGCGACTGTTGATCAACGGCCAGTCGACGTTCGAGGCCATTTTCGATGCCATCAGCCAGGCGAAAGAAGCCGTGCTGATCCAGTTTTTCATCGTCCACGACGACCGTCTCGGCCAACGCCTGCAAACTTTGCTGTTGAAGAAAGCCGCAGAAGGCGTAGCGATCTACCTGTTGTATGACCGAATCGGCAGCCATTCCCTGCCCAACGGCTACGTGCAGGCCTTGCGTGATGGCGGGGTCGAGGTCAAGGCATTTGGCCCCCGTAGTGGCTGGTTCAATCGCTTTCAGGTGAACTTCCGCAACCATCGCAAGATCGTGGTCGTAGACGGCATTCTCGGCTTCGTTGGCGGGCACAATGTCGGTGATGAATACATGGGCGAGAAACCGCCCCTGGCCCCCTGGCGCGATACCCACGTGCAAGTGCGCGGGCCAGTGGTGGCGTGCATGCAGGAGTCTTTCGCTGAAGACTGGTTCTGGGTGGCTCATGCCCTGCCACCACTGATCCTGCCCGAGGTTTATCCGGAAGACGGCGTGCTGTGCCAGTTGCTTGCCAGCGGGCCGGCAGACGCCTGCGAAACCTGTTCTCTGTTCTTTGTCGAAGCAATCCATGCGGCGACGGAGCGGGTCTGGATCACCAGCCCGTACTTCATCCCCGATGAAGCCGTATTCGCAGCATTGCGCCTGGCGGTCCTGCGCGGTGTGGATGTGCGGCTGCTGTTGCCGTCTCGGCCCGACCACCGAATCGTCTACGCCGCCTCCAGCCTCTACGCCTTCGAAGCCGTGCGCGCCGGTGTGCGGGTATTCCGTTTCCAACCCGGATTCCTGCACCAGAAAGTGGTGTTGATCGACCGTGAAATCAGCGCCATCGGCAGCGCCAACCTGGACAACCGTTCGTTCCGGCTGAATTTCGAAGTGATGTTGCTGACCGTCGACCGCGCGTTCGCCGCCGAGGTTGAACAGATGCTCAACGATGATTTCGCCAATGCCCACGAAATCGCCAAAGGAGAAGGCCGGGAGACCCACCGCCTGCAGCAGGTCGGCATGCGGGTCGCCCGGCTTATTTCGCCGATTCTCTAGAGGTAGATATCGTCACGAGTCCATGGCAGTTCATGACTGCCATCGGCGTGGGCCTTCACCGCGAGAATCTGGTGCAGGTTGATCCAGCCCCGGGCGAACGCGTAGGCGCAACCGGCCAGGTACAGCCGCCAGATGCGCAGGACTTGTTCCGGTACGAGTCTGGAGGCCGCTTCGAGGTTGTCTTCCAAGCGTTCGCTCCAGTGATCGAGCGTACGAGCGTAGTGCAGGCGCAAGCTCTCGACGTCGACGATCTCCAGCCCGGCCTCACTGATCTCGGCAGAGATCATCGACAGGTGCGGCAGCTCGCCATTGGGGAACACATATTTCCCGATGAAATCTCCGGCACCACGTCCTACCGGACGGCCATCAGTGTATTTGGCGGTGATCCCGTGGTTCATCACCAGGCCACCCTCTTTCACCGCGCCGAACAAGGTATTGCAGTATTCGGCCAGGTTGGCGTGGCCAACGTGTTCAAACATGCCGACGCTGACAACCTTGTCGAAACGGCCATCCTGGGGCAGATCGCGATAGTCGAGCAGTTGCAGTTCTACCAGGTCCTCCAGGCCCTCCGCTTTCACGCGTTCCCGGGCCAGGGCCAACTGCTCCTTGCTGAGGGTGATACCGAACACTCTCGCGCCAAATTCCCGCGCCGCAAAACGCGCCAATCCGCCCCACCCGCAACCCACATCCAGCAAATATTCTCCGGGCTGCAGGCGCAGCTTGCGGCACAGGTGACGGAACTTGGCTTGCTGGGCCTGCTCGAGGCTTTCGCTGCCGGTCTCGAAGTAAGCGCAGGAATACGCCATGTCGCTGTCGAGCCACAGCTGATAGAACGCGTTGGAAAGGTCGTAGTGGTAGGAAATCGCCTTGGCATCTGTCTCTTTGTCGTGGGCGCTACGAACGGGCTGATTGTCGTCGTTTTCGTCCAGCAACGCCTGGCTCCATTCATCGCAGACACGGATCACTTCGCTGATGGAGCCTTCGAGTTCCAGTTTGCCTTCGACAAAAGCAGCACCGAGGGCGTCCAGGCTTGGATTGGTAAACTGGGTGACCATTTGTGGGTCCTTAACCACAATAGTGACGCTGGGCGCCGGTCCCAGATTGAGTTCATGGCCATCCCAGAGTCTCAGGCGAAGCGGTAATTGCAGATTCTGTAAGGCCGGTGGAAGATGCGCGAGCATGGAGAAGCCCCCTTGTTTCAGACGTCTAAACAGAGGGTAGACCATCTTTGAAAAATAGCTGGCTATCGAATTAATAGCCGATTTCAATGATTCGCGACGCCTACACCTGCCGCCGCGAACGCACAAAATGATGTGCCCTCATCTCCAATGACTACGAACCGGGCGCACAGTTCTAAAAAGTTTAAGCCCCGTGATTACCCGATTTAGAGCATTCGCCTTCAGGTTTCGTCCTTGAGCTTGAGCAACGGCTCCTGGAACCGCAGCAAACGACCGGCATTGCCCAACACCAACAAGGTGCTGAGGTTATGCAGCAGCGCCGCAATCATCGCCCCGGCAGCGCCGAGCCAGCCGAACGCGGCGAAGGCCACGATCGCCAGGGTCCAGCCCAATCCGATGATCACATTGACCTGCAACGTCTGGCGGCACTGACGACTCAGGCGCACGCAGGTGCCGAGGCGGCGCAGGTCACTGCCGATCAGCACAATGTCAGCCGATGCCAGGGCGATGTCCGCACCGCCCGCGCCCATGGCCACACCCACCACGCCAGCCTTGAGGGCCAGAGAGTCGTTGATGCCATCGCCGACCACCATCGGCCGAAAGCCGCTGTCGATTTCCTTGAGCACGCGGTTCAGTTTGTCTTCGGGCAGGGCTTGCGCTTCGACGTCACTGATTCCGACATCCCGGGCGAGCGTTTGTGCGACGCTGTGCCGGTCACCGGTGAGCAACAACTGGCGACCCAACCCGAGGTCGCGCAACTCACCCAAGGCAAATTGCGCCTCGGGTTTGACGCTGTCGGCCAACAACAGCCAGGCGAGAAATTCACCGTTGAGCGCCAGCCCGGCAATCGGACCGTCGTGATCGGGAACCGTCGTTGTGCTGATGCCCAGTTGCGCAAACAACTCCGGCCGACCGAGCGCCGCTTCGCCCTGCTCGGTCATCGCCACCACACCCAGGCCCTGGCGCTCATGAATGTCAGAAAGCAGCAGGAAATGCTCCTGGGTCACCAACCCCGCAAGCGCACGGCTTACCGGGTGACTGCTGGCCGAGCCGAGGCTGGCGGCGAGCGTCAGGACATGACTGCGATCCTCAAGCGGACTGTCGATGGATTGCAGGCGCAAGGTGCCGAAAGTCAGCGTCCCGGTCTTGTCGACTACCAGCGAAGTCAGGTCCGCCAACTCTTCAAGGAACGCAGAACTGCGGATCAGAATCCCGTGGCGTGCCGCCACCGCCACCCCGGCTATCGCCGTGGCCGGTGCCGACAACACCAACGCACAAGGACAGGCCGCCACCAATACCGCGAGCATCGCTTGAGCGTTGTTGGTGATGAACCAGGTCACGGCAGCCAACAGCAACACCAGCACCATATAGCTGCCGGCGTAACGCTCCAGCAAACGAGTGATCGGCGGTTTCGAGCGCTCGGCGTTTTGCATCAGGGCGATGACTTTGCCGAGGGTCGACTCCTGGCCGGTACGGGTCACTTCGATTCGCAGCAGACCGTCGAGGTTGATCGCGCCACCAAACACCGACATGCCGACGCCCGCCTCCATCGGTACTGATTCGCCGGTAATGGAGGCGGTGTCCAGACTGGCCTGGCCGGATAACACCCGACCATCCGCCGGCACCCGGTCCCCGGCGCGGACCTCGACCAGGTCGCCGGCCTTGAGCGTACCGTTGTCGACTTCGATGATCGTGCCGTCCGCCTGAATCTTGCGCGCATGGCTGCGGGTCAGTTTGCCGAGGGCGTGAATCGCCTCCTGGGAACCGATCACGCTGCGCTCCTCCAGCACGTGACCGAAGATCATGATGATCGGCAACAGAGCCGCCGTCAGCAGATCCCCGGTGGCCCAGGCACCCAGCATGGCCAGGGCAATCAATTGATCGGTGATGCCGTGCAGGCTTGGATATCGCAGGCTGTACCAAGCCGAACGCATGACCGGTATGGCGACCAGCAGCGAGGCAAAACCCAGCAGCAGCTGACTGACGCCAGTCTGCTCCGGCGCCAGCCAACGCCAGATCAAGCCCAGCGCGAGCAGGCCCAATGCGAGCATGGCCAGGGTCAGTTGGCGCGCGGCGCTACGTTGTTCTGCCGAAGACAACATGCTCGGCGCGGTGGCGGTTTGCGCAGTCATTGTGCAGCTCCCTGAATGATCAGGCGGGAATCGTCTTTGGGATTGACCGTCGTGACCGAACCGGCCTGCCCTAGAATTTTCGGCAACCGCTCGCGATAAATGCGCAGCAGCATTTGCGGGTCAGTGCCCTGTTGTTGCGCCTTGGCCAGGCTCAACACAGTGGCCGTGTCGGTGGATGCTTTGGCCAGTCGTTCACTGGCTTGGGCACGGGCAATTTGTAGTGTTCTGTCGCCTTGCTCGTTGGCGGTTTGCGTCAGTTTTTCGGCTTCGGTACGCGCATTGGCCACGGCTTTGTCGGCCTGCTGACTGGCTGTCAGGACTGCATTGAAGGCATTGACCGCCGGGCTTGGCAGACTCGATTGCACATCTACACGCGCCACTTCGATTCCCAGTCCCTGCCCCGTCGCGGTGAGCTCGGCAAGACGCTGGTTGATGCCCTGTACCAGATCGCCTCGCAAGCGCTCGCGTCTTTCAGCCGCCTGACTGTCAGCGCCGATCAGCTCTGGCCGGGCGACCAGGATAGTGTCCAGATCGCGAGCGGCGGTGAGCGCCACAGCGCTGCGGGTGACTAACCGATCCAGTGCGGGCAACACATGTTCGCCTTGAAGCACGAACGCGTAAGGTTCGGTGACTTTATAGAAAACCCGGACATCCAGTTGCACCACCCCGGCATCACCGGTCAGCAGATAACCTGAGCCAGCGAGGGCATCGCTGATGGGCGTGGCAAAACTGGCCACGCGATCTGCCTGTATCGCGGCACCACTGCGCAACAGGTTGTCCACTCGACGCTCAATCACCCGATCCGCCGCCGGCAACAAAATCACCTGCTCGAACGGTTGCGGCCAGGCTAATAACAGCCCGGCATTCTGAATGCGATCCAGCGCACCGAAATGCAAAACCACCGCGCGATTTTGCGGATCAATCTGCCGCACATTGGAAAACGCCCACGCCAACGCCGCCAACACTGTCACCGCGTACAGGGCGATAAACGCCAAGCGCCCGGCCTGAATCCAGGGGCTGCTCAACTCATTTGTTCCACGTGGAACCAAACTCATGGCTGCGATCCGGACTTGTTGTCGAGGCTCGGCGGACCTTCAACCAACACCCGAAACGGTGCGGCATCGGTGCGCAGAATCAGCTTGGTTCCCGGTGTTACCACCGTGCCCAAGGTGTCGAGCGAGCGCAGCAGGTTGTAGAGCTGCGGCGACTCCGCGTAGGCGCGGCCGTAAATCTGCGCCGCTTCGACGCGCGATTGCGCTTCGATATCTGCCGCTTTCACTGTGGCATCGGCCTGCACAATTCGCGCATCACGCTCGGCGGCGGAACGAATTTGCGCGGCCTCGCGCTTGCCGATCGCCGTGCGCTCAGTGGCGATGGTTTCACGCTCGGCGCGCATCCGGTCGACCGTCGCAGTGAGCGTCACCGAAGGCAGCGTCAATCGTTCGATACCGACCTGCAATACACGCACGCCATAAGTGGCGAGCAACTGCTGATCGATTTGCTTGCGCAGTTGCGCTTCAAATTCGGCGATGCGCACCTGGCTGGCATCGGTATTGACCAGGTTCGCCAAATCAAAACTGCTGGCGGTGGTTTCCAGTGCGGAGCCGACAAAGGTACGAATCTGCCGCGCGGCTTCATCGGGCTGGTTCTGCACCGCGCGCATGAAACGTTGCACATTGTCCGGATCGCCCTGCACCTGCCACGCCACGTAGGCTTGAACGATGATGCGCAAACCGTCCCGGGTGCCGACATCCTGCAAACCGCTGGACGTGGTACGCAGCCGCAGATCCACCGGGATCGCCGCTTCGAACGGTGCCGGCCAGCGCCAACCCAGTCCCGGTTCCAGCAAGACTCGCGATGGGTTGCCGAAGCGCGTGATCACAGTGGCTTCACCCGAACGCACCTGCACCAGGCTTGCGGCGGCGACCGCAAACGCCACCAGCAATGCCGCCCACCCCATCCGACGCCATGGGAATGGACCGGCCTCCTGCGGATCGCCGTGATGATGGTGATGGCCGTGGTGATGATGCCCGCCATGGCCGTGATCGTGTCCGCCGTGGTCATCGTGATTGTGCGTATGGGACTGGCTCAATTGGCAGCTCCTGGCTGAGCGGTTTTACGCGACGGCGCAGGGTCAACCGGCAGCGTGAAAGTACGGAGGTCGATGGTTGGCGCATTGCTGCTGCCACCCAGACGATGATCGAGCACCAGCAATTTGGCGTTGGCCAAACCCTGGGACAACTGACTGAAATACTGCTCCAGCACGAAGGCCTGGCCAGCGCTGGCGTAGGCTTTCTGTTCGGCGTTGAATTTCAGGTCCGCGGCCTGGGCGCCAGCGTTGATCTCACGGGCGCTGGCCGTCGCCTGATCGCGGGCGATGCTGGCCTGCAACTGCGCCTGGTTGGTGGCCTCGGCAGCGGCGCCACGTTCACGGGCGATCAAGGCTTGCGCGCCAATCTGCGCCGCTTGCACGCCGTGATAGGCGTTGGCGGCACCAGCTGGAGGGTGAATCGCCTCGACCACCGTGGCGAGAATTTCCACGCCGCTGTCGAGTTTTTGCAAGTCAACCTGGACGGCGCGGCCGATTTCTTCGGCCAGCCCTACCCTGTCCTCGCCAAGCAAACCGTCGAGGGTGCGCGAGGCGAAGTCGTGAACCAGGATTCGGCTGGCGGTGCTGCGAATCAACATCGGCACATCGGCACTGTTATAGGTCGCGGCCAACGCCGCCTCATCGCTCAGACCGATCCGATAGACGAAGCGCACGTCCATATTGACGATCTGAAAGCTCTGCTTGTCGGCTCGGCTGCTGGCGATCACCTGGGATTTGTCGTTCACATGGCTGGCGTCCCACAAGCGATTGGCAACTACCGGGGCCGGGCCTTCGGCGGGGTCGGCCTGAGCGGGGACGGTGGTTTCGCCAACACTGGTGGCCAACTCGTGTACCACGCCATTCTCGACGCTCAACACCCGGCCCAATGGCCAAGGCAAACCCATATGCAAACCTGGGCTGAACACCTCCACTGGCTTACCGAATCGTTCGTAGATGCCACGCCCTTGCAGGGCAATTTCGTGAATGCCGGTCAGCGACCAGCCAACCAGCGACACCACCGCCAGCACCGGCAGGAACGCCCGACGCATGTAAGTGAAGGCCCAGATCTGCCGCAGATCGATGCCGAAGCGGTTATGCAATTCGTGCTGCAACGCCAGCAATGGCTGTGGCGGCCAGCGCAGCATGTCGGCGACAAAACTGCGCGCCAACAACTCTGGCTCAAGGCGTTCGCGGCGCGGGCTGAACAATGACAACACCGCGCGCAGCAACAGTTCTGCCGCCACCAGCCCCGGCAGCAGTCCGATCAACACCGCCAGGCGTACAGGCCATACCGAGGTTTCATCGGCAAACAACAGACAAAAAGCACCGAGCACCAGGCTGATGATCGCCACACGGATCAATTGCGCCAACGTAGCGGCTTCAGGCCATAGCGCGGTGTTTTCCTGCGCCAGATGGCGCTCCATCACCAACAGGCCGAACGCCAACAGCAAGAAGCACGCTGCCCCGACAGTGGCCGACAGGCCCAGCGCTGCCGGGGGCAACGTGAGGTTCCAGGCCTGTTCCACGCCCAATACCGCCAACAATGCCCAGCCGCCAAGCCACAGCGTCGGCGCGCCGATTTGCCCGAGCAAGTGCTGCGATTGCCGGCCGATGCGGTCCAGCAAGCGTTCATACCACCCCGAAGGCGCGACAGATTCGTCGACAACGACCTGCGGCACCACGGGATTCATGGCGCGGGCACGCCACTGGGCTACCCACCAGGCCGATTGCGAACCCGCCATCAACACCACAGACGCCGCGCTCAGGTTCAGCAGCAACGCTGGCCACAGTGTTTGAGACGAAAACAGCCCGGCAAACAGCGCCAGCAGCACACCCACCGTCGCGAATACGCCCGCGCCGATGGCGAACTGGCGCAAACGCCGCCCTTGAATGAACGCCTGCTGAAAGCGCGGCAACCCGGCTAACGGCGTTTCATCAACATCGAGATCGACTTGCATACCACCCCAGAGTGTCTTCGCTTACAGGACAATTCGTTACGATATAACGAAAATGGTGAAATTTCCGTATTCAAGCGCGCTATCTAAAGATGCCCATCCTGTCGCTTACCTGAAGCCTTGACCGAAATGCGGCACAACGCACATATTACGTTCGTAATTTTATCCAGGAACTACGTTTACCCATCCTTTCCCCTTTCGATCCAGGAGTACATCCATGAGCACTTATGACGTCGTGATACTCGGCGGAGGCCCCGGCGGTTACAACGCGGCGATCCGCGCCGGACAACTGGGTCTGAAAGCCGCCTGCGTGGAAGGACGCGCCACACTCGGCGGCACCTGCCTGAACGTTGGCTGCATGCCATCCAAAGCGTTGCTGCATGCCTCCGAACTGTACGACGCGGCCATGGGTACGGAATTCGCCAACCTGGGGATCGAAGTCAAACCCAGCCTCAACCTCGCCCAGATGATGAAGCAAAAAGATGAAAGCGTTACCGGGCTGACCAAGGGCATCGAGTTTCTGTTCCGCAAGAACAAAGTCGACTGGATCAAAGGCTGGGGCCACATCGACGGGCCGGGCAAAGTCACGGTGACCGATAGCGCCGGCGGCAAGACCGAACTGAGCGCCAAGGACATCATCATCGCCACAGGTTCCGAGCCCACGCCCCTGCCCGGCGTAGACATCGATAACAAACGCATCCTCGATTCCACAGGCGCCCTGGCGCTGAGCGAGGTGCCCAAGCATCTGGTGGTGATCGGCGCCGGCGTAATCGGCCTGGAGCTGGGTTCGGTATGGCGACGCCTTGGGGCGCAGGTAACAGTGGTCGAGTTTCTCGACCGGATCTGCCCCGGCGTGGACATCGAAGCCGGCAAAACCCTGCAGCGCTCCCTGAGCAAGCAAGGCTTGAGTTTCAAATTGAGTTCAAAAGTGACCAGCGCCACCAGCTCCGCCAATGGCGTTCAGCTCAGCATCGAGCCAGCCGCTGGCGGTGCCGCCGAGTTGCTGGAAGCCGATTACGTGCTGGTGGCCATCGGGCGCCGACCTTATACACAGGGCCTGGGCCTGGAGAACGTCGGCCTCGCCACGGACAAGCGCGGCATGCTCGCCAACAAAGGGCATCGCACCGAAGCCGCCGGGGTCTGGGTGATTGGTGACGTAACCTCGGGTCCCATGCTCGCACACAAGGCCGAGGACGAAGCCATGGCCTGCGTCGAGCAGATTGTCGGCAAAGCCGGCGAGGTCAACTACGACCTGATCCCCAGCGTGGTCTACACCAAACCGGAACTGGCCAGCGTCGGCAAGACCGAAGAGCAGCTCAAGGCTGAAGGCCGGGCGTACAAGGTCGGCAAGTTTCCCTTCACCGCCAACAGCCGGGCGAAGATCAACCACGAAACCGAAGGCTTCGCCAAAGTGCTGGCCGATGAGCGCACCGACGAAGTCCTCGGCGTGCATCTGGTTGGGCCGAGCGTCAGTGAAATGATTGGCGAATATTGCGTGGCCATGGAGTTCAGCGCCTCGGCCGAAGACATCGCCCTGACCTGCCACCCACACCCGACCCGCTCCGAGGCCTTGCGCCAGGCGGCGATGAATGTGGAGGGGATGGCGACGCAGATGTAAGGCAAAGGACTGGCGGTGACGGGGCCACCGCCCTCGCGAGCAAGCCCGCTCCCACATTGGTTTTGTGAACTCCACAGATCAACTGTGGGAGCGGGCTTTCTCGCGAAGGCAGGCGACTCGGTTCAGAGCGGCAAATGCTCCAGCGGCAACGACCCAGGGGCCTTCACCGTATGAATCGCAAAGTTGCTGCGAATGTCGCTCACCCCCGGCAGCTTCAGCAAACGCCCGGTGAGAAAGCGGTCATAGGCGCGCAAGTCCGGCACCACCACCTGCAGCAGAAAATCCGACTCCCCTGACACCAGAAACGCCGAAATCACTTCCGGCAATGCCGTCACCGCCTGGCGAAAGGCTTCGGCTTGTTCGTCGTTATGACGCTCGACCTTGACCCCGACAAACACCGTCAGCCCCAACCCCACTTCATCGCGATCAAGATTGGCCTGGTAGCCGCGAATAACCCCCGCCTCTTCAAGCATCCGCACCCGGCGCAAGCATGGCGATGCCGACAGGCCAATCTCGTCTGCCAGTTGCACATTGCTCAGGCGGCCATCCCGTTGCAGCGCGGCGAGAATCTTGCGGTCGTAGGCGTCGAGTTTCATGGTTTGGCAGATCCTGATGGTTCAAGCTTGATTAAGTGGCAGGTTATGCCAATACACGTCCTGATAGAAGCTGACAACGCAAGCACCTGCCCCGCCCTCCAGCCCTAGACTGGTACGACCAAATCGACAACGAACGGGGTGCAACATGCAAGGTCTCTGGCTGTTTTTCATGGCACTGGCAGTGGTCTACCTGTTGCCGGGGCCCGACATGATCCTGCTGTTGCAGACCGGTGCCCGCCAGGGCAAAGGCGCCGCGCTGGCCACGGCCGTGGGCCTGGGCATCGCCCGGGGTTGCCATGTGGCATTGGCGGCGCTGGGGCTGGCGGCACTGTTCAAGGCGGCGCCCTGGACCTTCGACGTGGTGCGCCTGGCCGGTGCCGCGTATCTGCTGTGGATCGGCATTCAGTGCCTGCGAACCACGATGCTGCCGAGCCTCACCAGCGCCGACGCAACCGGCGAAAAACCACGCTGGGGTGCAGCCATCCGACGCGGACTGCTGACCAACCTGCTCAACCCCAAGGCACTGCTGTTCTGCTCGGTGCTCCTGCCGCAATTCATCAACCCACAGGCCGGGCCGGTGCTCGGGCAATTTGCGACGTTGGGCGTGGTGCTGGTCGGTGTCGGTTTGCTGTTCGACAGCGCCTACGCTTTGATCGGCGCGGCACTCGGCCGTTGGCTGCAACGCAGCCCCTCAGCCCAGCGCCTGCAACAATGGTTGTTCGGCAGCCTGTTGATCGGTTTCGCCGTACGGCTGACCTTTGTGCAACAGGCTTGAACCTCACTGCGCCTTGCGGCGGCGACGCTTGAACATCAACAGCGCGGCTGCCGCGAACGCCACCACGCTACCGATCTGTAACGGCGTCTTGTACGGCCGCAAGGCCGAACGCGCAGCATCGGTAACTTGGGTCACGTAGCGTTTGTCGGCGTTCTCGAAGTCGGGGTACGGGCACTGGTGGCCGAAATCGGCGGCCCATTCCACGTAAGGCCCTTCTTTGACATAACGCTGATAAATCGCACTTTGCTCCTCAAGGCTGCTGTTCCACCCCGACGCCTCGCACAGCACTGCCGCAAACGCCTGGCTGGTGTGAGGCAAGTTATCCACCGCCTTGCTCGCCAGCGCCGTGGCCACGAAACGATAGTGATAACGCTGATCTGGCTGGGCAGCGCTGGCCTGCTGGCGCTTCACTTCGTCCTCGGCCACCAGCGGACCGACCTTGAGTTCGTCGTTTGCCAGGGTGAAGTTACCGCCGAGCGTGGCGTAATCCGGCGCCATTTCGTAGCCCAGGATGTCCATGCCCCACTCGCGGGCCGTCCAGGCCGCATTGAACAGCGCAGCGGCGCGACGGGTTGGCCACCAGGCTGAATCAGCCGCCAGACGTTGCTCGCCATACAATCTCGCCTTGTGCCGCAAGCCATCATTGTCGAAGTATGCCGGTGCCTCCTCGTAATGCCCCTCGCGCAACAAACGCCGACCCAGCAGATTGCGCAGGCTCGCCGCCACCGGCAATGGCACGTAGTTGTCGCGGTCCAGCTGGCTGAGCGGCGGCGGTGCCGGTACTTGAGTGTCGACGTAGTGCTTGAGTTCTTCGAGGGTCAACACGCGTTCGGCAACGGTGGCGGCGTCGAACCAGTAAATGCTTTGGCTGCGATACAGCTGATCGAAGGCTTGCAAGTAATCCCCGCGTTGCAGGGCCAGGATCGCACTTTCACCCTCGACCCGGCATTTGGGCTGAAGCGTTTCGTAATCGTAGTCTGGGGTCCGTCGCTCGCCCCAGGATTCATTCTGCGGGAAGGCCTGGGCCGCTTTGGCGTAGGCTGCGGCGGCCGCAGTTTTATCACCGTCGCGCACCGCCAGTTTTGCCCGCAGCCACCAAGCCAAACCGCCATCGCCGGCATGTTCGAGGAAAGCCTTGGCACTGGCGTAATCGCCCTGTTGATAATTCATCGCCGCCAGGCGGTCGGCGTTTTCGAGACTGCCACGGGTACTGTTTTGCAGCAGCTTGATCATTTTTTGTTCGTTAGGCGGTTGATCGCCGAACGACCAACCCAACCGGCTGATCAGCGATGCGGTCACCAATTGCTGCACGGGCTGGCCCTTGAGCAACTCGGCCACTTGATCCTCCGGCAGTGTCATCAGGTCCGCCATCAATAGCTTCAGCGATTCGTAGCCCACCGCGGAGCCGTGCAGATTTTGCGTGGCGTACAGCTCGATGGCGCGGTTCCAGTCGCCGGCGGTGCGCACCACCCGGGCTTCTTCGCCGAGGCTGGCGACACCCAGTTCCAGTGGATCGCTGAAGCCGTCGATGCTCAGTTGCCGGGCTTGCTCGAAGGCCTTGCGGGATTGTTCGAGCAGATCCGGAGCCGCATCGGCTTCGACGCTCATGGCGAACAACGCGCGCCCCAGCGAGTAAGCCGCCCAGGTGCTGCGCGAGGCCCGTTGCTCGGCGGGCAAGGCCAGCACTTTCTTGAAATACCCGGCGGCCAAGGCAGGATCACCCGCGCCAAATGCCACAGCGCCGGCCAGGTACAACCTGAGCTCAGGCGGCAGTTGCGCCCCTTCGGTTTCAACCTGACGGGCATCCGTCAGGCTGCGCAGGTGTTTCACCAACACCTGTTGCTCAGCGGAAAGTCCCGCCTGCTCGGCTTGATCGCGCAGCGCTACAAGGTCAGGTTCATCACTGTTGTCGGCGCCAGCTGTGACGTTCTTCAAGCCGTTGATGGCGTGGCCGAGGCGGCTGATTTCGAAGCTGAAGTTGCCTTCCGGCAGTTCCGCCAGCGACTGTCCACGGTTATCCAGCAGGCGCATGGGGAAGTCCGGGCCGCAGGCCAGCGCCGAACCCAGCGGCAGGCTGAGGCTCAGGCAAAGCAAATGACGCGGCCAGTTACGGGTGAACATTCGAACCTCCTTGATCAATGTGTGCGCAGCGAGCCCAACCAATGGCACGCTGTCCGCCGGCCGGTATTCGGCCATCGCGCAGGCGGGTGAAGGTAAGCAGATCCGGACGCTGTTGCAACGCGTAACCGGCCAAGGCATCGGCCCCCTCACAGCCACTGACCGCCAACGTCAGGCGTTCGGGCCAGGGGCGATCGAGGTTGCCCTGGTTGCTGATGCCGATGTCATAGAGGCCATTGTCGGCCGAGAGTTTCAGGTTCAATTGACTGTCGAGGACATCACCACGCGCCACGGCGCGCAAGGTGGTCAAGCTCCAGGCCCGACGGTCGTTGGCCAATGGCAAACGAAACCAGATCAGGCCCGCCAGATGTGTCGGTGGATCGGCCCGCAGCTCGGTACCGAGGGTGCGCAACGACTGCGGATCGGCGAGCAACTCCCGGCGCAGGCCTTCGCGCTCCAGCGTCACTTCGCTTTCCACAACAGGCGCGCCGCCCGCCGACGGCAGCAACGCCACGCCATAGGCCGGCAGCGCCAGATAGAAAGGTTTTGTCGTGATGCGGCTCCAGGCCTTCGCCCATTGCCGGGCCTGATCGGCATCAAACAAGCCGCGACGCGGATCGCTCACCGCGTGCACCTGCAGCACGCTGCTGTCGACTGTGGATAACAACGCCGGCAATTCGCGACTGTCGAGCCAGGACGGCAACGCGGTGATGCTCAACGGCAGCGACGTCGGCAGCGCTTCACGCAAATGCGCGAGAAATTGGCGGTAGGCCGGTAGCCGAGCGTTTCCGGCGTCGTGGTCGATTTCCACGCCAGCGAGGTTCACCCCCTGCCCCTGCCAATCGATGATCACCTGCCGAATTTGCGCTGAGATCTCATCTTGATCCAGCCCCTTGAGCTGCCCATCCAGGCGAATCACCGCAATCACCGGCCGGCCATCACGCTTGAGCAACAGCGAATCCACTCGGGCTCGGCTCCAGCCCGCGTTGGGGAAAGCCTGCAAGGCCAGCACCCGCAACGTCGAAAAATCGGCGCGGCTGTCCCGGAGGGCGGCGTCGTGGGCCGGCGTCCACTGCCGCTGCCAGACGTAAAGCTGTTGATCCAGCGGCGGTGCATCCTGTCTTTCACATCCGGTGGTGAGCGCCAGCGCCATCAGCAAGACCATCGAGCGAGTGAAAAAAACCATTGAAACGCCTGTTCCTGAAATGCAGAAAGGGCCTGTGCGGCCCTTTTTCGTTCTGCTCACTACCCTACCCAGCCATCGACCGCCGAGCAATGTTCACCAGCAATCTTCCTTCAAATATCGAGTACCAACGGCTGCGCCCCCTGCGCCGGAATCGCACAGCAAATCAGCACCTGTCCGTCATCCGGCACCTCCGCTGGCGGCAGTGGGTAATGCACCTGACCGCTGATCAAGCGCGTCTTGCAGGTGCCGCAGGAGCCGCCGCGACAACTGAATTCCGGACGCAGACCACGGCTTTCTGCCAACTCCAGCAAGCTGCCGCCCTCCGGTTGCCAGCGCGCCTCCTTGGCCGAGCGCTGGAACACCACGGGCACGGACGTAGTGGCGGCTGGCGGTTGCTCGATCACCACCGCATCGGGGTCCGGTCGCCGGCGCAAGGTGGACGGGCCGAAGGTTTCCGCGTGAATCCGCGAATCGCGAATGTCCAACTCGCGCAAGCCGTCGTACAGCGCCTGGGTAAAACTCCCGGGACCACAGACGACAAAATCCAGCTGATCGTAGTCCTCGACTGTCAGCAGATCCTTGAGCAGCGCGACGTCGATCCGTCCACTGAGGTCGAAGTCCTCTCCTTGTACCGCCTCGGGTTCCGGTTGACTGAGTAAGCGCACCACCCGCACCGCGTCCCCGGCATCCTCAAGCAAGCGATCCAGCTCCCGGCGAAACGGCTGGTCGGCCAACGTGCGTGAACTCTGGATGAACCATGTCGGCCGGATACGGCGGGTGCGCAATCCCTGGTAAACCACTTCCCGCAGCATCGACAACAGCGGCGTGATGCCGACCCCGGCCGCCAGCAACACCAAAGGCCGACGCTCATGAGGCGCCACGGTGAAATGCCCTTGCGGCGCCCGCGCCTCCAACAGGTCGCCGACACGAATCTGCTCATGCAAATATGTAGACACCCGCCCGTCACGCTTCACGCTGATGCGGAAAAAATCATCGGACGGCGCGCTCGATAAACTGTAGGTGCGGATATGCACATCGCCGTCAATGTTGAAGCGCAATGGCAAATGCTGCCCGGCCTGGAACAGTGGCAACCCGGCTCCGTCGGCGGGCTCCAGGTAAATCGAGCGAATGCTGTGGCTTTGCGCTTCAATCCGCGCCACCCGCAATGGCCGCCATTGATCACCCAGGGCCTTGGCCTGCAAACGCGCCTTGGCCTGCTCCCAAGTGCCGGTGAGCAAACTGGTGGGTGAAACACCGTCGAAGCGCCAGCGCAACGCCAGGGCGGCCGGGCGACGTACCACCTGCTCGACATCGATTGTCCACAGGCGCTCGGCCCCCTGGAACGCCTCTACCTGAGGGCCTTCCAGGATGATTTCGGTGCGTCCACTGAGCTGCAGCAAATCACCGGTATTGAAATCGATGAACAACAACCCGGCCCGGGGTTTGAGCAGCAGGTTGCCCAAGGTGTTGAAATGCAGGTTGCCGGCGAAGTCCGGAATGGTCAGGCGATTGCCTTCCACCTGTACGAAACCGGCCTGACCGCCGCGGTGAGAAACATCCACCGAGCGCTCACCGTCGACATCCACATAACTGGCAACGAAGAACGTGTCCGACTCGGCGATCATGGCTTTGGCCGTGTCATCCAGTTCGCTGAAATGCTGGGCGACACGCGTCGAGGGATCAGCCAGCGGTACCGAACGAAACTTGCGCAACTGAATGTACTGCGGACAATTGCCGAAGGACTGATCCACCGTCACCCCGAAACCATCCGTGGTCATGGCACGGACATGCCCATTGATGCGGTTGCGGCGGCGGGTGTGCAGCTCGATGCCCAACAGTCCGATGGCCGAACCGTCGCTCAACTGCGCGGGATCATCAAAGGCTGGCAAGCTGCGAAATTGCAGCAGGCCCGGTTCTGGCGAGTGGGCGAAACCGGGCTGACCTTCAAGGATACTGGCCCAGGGGTGGCCGTCGGCATCCACCGCTGCGTACAGCATGAATGGCAATTGCTGATAGAACGTGCGGTGCTGGTCCGGCATCTCGCTGCGAATCACCTTACGACCGAACGCCTCCATTCGTTCGGCAACGCCCACATGCGCCTGCAGTTGTTTCTCGCCGGCATGCCAGGGTGAACGGTCCATACGGCTGCTCCCTTGCGCCACTGGCGCAGAACGGGGCGACCCGGCAACACCGGGCCGCCAGCATCAGGCGGTTTTTTGCAGACCGGCGACGGTGCGCGGCATACCGACAAACCCCGGCAAGGCTTCGACGCGGGCCAGCCAGGCACGAATGTTGGTGTACTCGTCCAGCGACACATTGCCCTCAGGCGCGTGGGCGATGTAGCTGTAGGCGGCGACGTCGGCAATCGTCGGTTCAGTGCCGGCCAGATACGGCGTATCGGCCAGTTCGTGATCGATCACTTTGAGCACGGTATGGGCGTAGGCAATCACTTCTGCAGCGTTGTAAGGCGCGCCAAACACAGTGATCAATCTTGCCCGGGCAGGGCCGAAGGCAATCGGACCGGCAGCCACCGACAACCAGCGCTGGACCTTGGCGGCCCCTACCGGATCAGCCGGTAGCCAGCGACCGTTGCCGTACTTTTGCGCCAGATAAACCAGAATCGCGTTGGAATCGGCCAACACCACGCCCTGATCATCAATCACCGGCACCTGACCGAAAGCATTGAGCGCGAGGAACGCCGGTTGCTTGTGTTCGCCCTTGGCGAGGTCAACGAAGATCAATTCAGTCGGCAGTTTCAGCAGGGACAGCATCAACTCGACACGATGAGCGTGGCCGGAACGTGGGAAGTTGTAGAGTTTGATCGCTTGCATGGTCGACGCCTCGGGTGAGTGGTGCTGTTCAGGAGAGAGATGGGTCGTATCTTCTACTCACATCCAAAACAACAGAATCACCAGCCAACGCAATCCATTATTTCAGCAGGTGAAATAATTCAACGCTTGAGCGCCGGATGCTCGCGCAGGGTCTTCACCGCGAAATCGACAAAACTACGCACACGGGCCGGCGCCTTGCGCCCGCCCTGATAGACCACATGGATGGGCAACGGCGGCAGTTCGAAGTCGGCCAGAATGATTTCCAGCTCACCGGCGGCCACCTTGCTCGCCACTTGATAAGACAGCACCCGCGTGAACCCCAACCCCAGACAGGCTGCTGTGATGGCCGCCTGATTGGCCGTCACCACCAGTCGTGGTTCAGCCCGGACACTCAGGGTTTCGCCGCCTTCAATGAATGGCCAACTCCTGAGTTGGCCGATAGCCGAGGTCGCAATAATCGGCGCCCGGGCCAGTTCCCGGGGATGCCTGGGCCGACCATGGCTAGCCAGTAACTGTGGCGAGGCGCAGATCACCCGCCGCACCTCACCCACGCGGATCGCATGCTGGTTGCTGTCGGGGAGTTCGCCGATGCGAATCGCCACATCGACGCCCTCCTCGACCACGCTCACCACCCGGTCCACCAGCAGCGCGTTGATGCAGACCTCGGGGAATTGCGTCAGATAATTCACCATCAACGGCGTGACAAACAGCTCGCCAAACAAGACCGGTGCGGTGATGGTCAGTTGCCCACGGGGATGGATATGGCTGCCCGCTGCCGAATCCTCGGCTTCCTGCACCTCGGCGAGAATTCTCCGACAGTCCTCCAGATATCGCTGACCGGCCTCGCTCAAGTACACGCTGCGCGTGGTACGTGTGAGCAATTGTGTGCCAATCCGCTTCTCCAGCGCCGCCACCGCTCGGGTCACGCTGGCCGCCGACAGACCCAAACGCCGCGCCGCCGCCGAAAAACCCTGCTCCTTGGCGACAGCAGCGAAGACCTGCATTTCCTGGAAGCGGTCCATGGGACTGTCCTCATTTCAGATAGATAAATCGCAACCAAAGGCCGGAATGTTAAGCGCAAATGTTCAACAACATAGTTGGACGCCTGACATCAGGTAAATCAATGGGCTACTGCACTCTAGCGCCTGCGCCGTAAAAACCAAGCGTGTCACAAACCTCAAAAAACGGACCGGGGATTATTGATAATTATTGAGGATTATTTTCTTGCGACGGGTGCGACTGTTCGCAATTATCCGGATCAGCCCGCTGCAACGGCTAATGCCCGGTAGAGAAAAAGAGCCATTGGCTCAGCTTCCAAACCGTTTCCAGGCAAGGGCTCGTCAGCGGTATCTATCAACTGCGGCAGAATTCCAGCCTGCATAAACAGGCGGAATATACGACTGCTCCTATACTACAAACCACCCTGTTACCTATTGAGTATTTGGTAGGTACCTCGTTGAAATTTTCCCTACTTGAAGTAAGGCGTTATTGGGTTGTTAACGCTTGGACGGCTGTCCGTGGATCTTGCTTCAAGGATTCACTTAGTAGGGAAGAGTTGAACTTGAACTGGCTGGCCAACCTGTGTGACACAGCAAGGAGTTCGATAATGTTGCGCACTAACATTTCCGCTAGAGCACTGTCCGGTGGTTTGCTCGACGTACTGATTCGCGCCGGGCTGATTACGGTGCTGGTACTGTTCTGCTTCCAGATCTTCCACCCCTTCCTCAACCTCATGCTCTGGGCAATGATTCTGGCCATCACCCTGTATCCGCTGCATGCGCTCATCAAACGCAAGCTGGTCAACAAGGACGGTCGCGCCGCCACCCTGATCGTGGTGGTCTCCCTGGCCTTGCTGATGGTGCCGATCTACTTGCTGGGCACCTCGATCAGTGAATCGGTCCAGGGCACCCTGGCGATCCTCAAGTCCGATACTATGCAGATTCCGCTCCCCAGCGAAAAAATCGCTTCCCTGCCGCTCATTGGCAAGCCGCTCTACGGCTACTGGATGCAGGCTGCCACCGACATGAGCAGCGTGGTGATGAAGGTGATGCCCTATATCAAGTCCGTCGGCCTGACCTTGTTGGGCAAAATGGCCGACGTTGGCGTGGGCTTTCTGTTGTTCATCGGCGCCCTGATCATTGCCGGCGTGCTCATGGCCTATGGCGAAAACGGCGAAAGAAGCGCCATGGCCATCACCTCGCGCCTTTCCGGTCCAGAGCGTGGCCCTCGCATTACCGAACTCTGCACTGCAACCATCCGCGCGGTCGCCCAGGGCGTGGTGGGCATCGCGTTCATTCAGATGTTGCTGGTTGGCGTGGGCTTCGTGCTCATGGGCGTCCCCGGTGCCGGGCTGCTGGCCATGGTGGCGCTGCTGATGGGGATCATGCAATTGCCGGTGCTGCTGGTGACTCTTCCGGTGATAGCGTATGTCTTCGCCACCGACGGCACCACCTTGGGCACCGTCGTGTTTGGCATCTACAGCCTGATCGCCGGGATGGCCGACAACGTCCTCAAGCCGTTGATGCTGGGTCGTGGCGTCGATGTACCCATGCCGGTGATTCTGATTGGCGCCCTCGGCGGCATGGTAAGCGGCGGCTTCATCGGTTTGTTCATCGGGCCGGTTGCGCTGGCGGTGGGCTACCAGCTGTTCTGGCAGTGGGTCCAGGACCAACCGACTGTCGAGGCAATGAACGAGACACCCGAGATCGAGGCGTTGAACGAGACACCGAAGACAGAGGCAATGAACGACCAGCGTCCTGTTTGAGGAGTTTGCGCTTGATGCCACGCCCTGCTCGCATCAGCCGGCTTCTGCTCTGTGGCACCGTCGTTCTGGGGGGCTGCGTGCAACTGGGCCCGGATTTCCAGTCGCCGGCCCAGCCCTGGGTCGATCACTGGAACAGCCCGGCCCTGGAGATCGCCGGCCAACAACACGCGCAACCTGACAGCCGCCAATGGTGGCGCGTATTCAACGACCCGGTGCTGGACCATTTGATGGCCGAAGCTGACGCCCACAACCCCGACCTGCACGTCGCTGGCCTGCGGGTCATGGAGTCCCGCGCACAATTGGGCATCGCACTGGCCGGCCGCTACCCGCAATTGCAACAGGCCAGCGCCGACAGCCTGTACCTGAACCGTAAGCAATCGGGCGGCAGCAACCCCCAGGACACGCATTTCTGGCAACACAGCGTCGGCTTCGATATCGGCTGGGAGCTGGATTTCTGGGGGCGTTTCAGCCGTGCCATCGAGTCAGCCGACGCCTCCTGGTTTGCCGCCCAGGCCAACTATGAAAATGCCTTGGTGCTGTTGCACGCGCAACTGGCGCAAAACTACTACGCCTTGCGCACCGCCGAGGCGCGCCTGGCCATCGCCCGCAGTAACGCCAAATTGCAAAAGCGCAGCTACGAGATCACCGAGCGCCTGTTCAACAGTGGGGCCGAAGCAGAACTCGACCTGCAACAAGCCAAGACCCAGTACCTGGGCACCCTGAGTACCATCCCGGATTTCGAGAGCCAGGTGGCGAGCTTGCGCAATGCGCTGTCTACCCTGATCGGCCAGCCACCCGGCTCGATCCCTGACCTCAATCGCAACACCGGCTTAGTGCCGCTGCTCGATACCGCGGTCTTGCAGGATGTGCCGGCCAACCTGCTGGTGCGGCGTCCCGATGTTCGTGCTGCCGAACTGCAAGTGGCGGCGCAATCGGCATTGATCGGTGTGGCGGAGTCCGACCTGTACCCCTCCATCAGCCTGCTGGGCAGCATCGTCTGGTCCGCCAACTCGCTCAACGCTGCACCCAATACCCTCGACTTCGTGGCCGGCCCCAGCCTGCGCTGGGATATCTTCGACCACGGCCGGATCACCAACAACGTTCGCGTGCAGGATGCGCGCTTGCAGCAATTGATCGTTATCTACCAGGACAGCGTGCGCCAGGCGGCGCGTGAGGCCGACGATGCCGCGACCGGCTTGATCAAGGCGCTGGAGCGCGACCAAATCCTCAGCGAAGCCTCGGTGGCCGCCGAACGTTCGGTAACCCTGGCCAATGCCCAGTACCGCGAAGGCTATTCCGACTTCCAGCGCGTGTTGGATGCCCAGCGGGCCCTGTTTGCCCAGCAGGATATCTACCTGGTCAACCGTGGCACCGCGGTCAACAGCCTGATCGCCCTGTACAAGGCCCTGGGCGGTGGCTGGTACAGCGACCAGCCGATGATCGACCCGGCCACCCGCCAACAGATGCAACAACGGACCGATTGGGGCGATCTGCTCGACGAACCGAAGGAAAGTGCCCATGACTGACAGCCAACAACCGGTCGACGAGAAAGCCCCGGCACCCGCCGCCGACCCTGCGAAAAAAGCGATCAACTGGGTGGTGCTGCTGATCATCCTGAGCCTGGTCTGGTACCTGATGGCCGACCGTTACACCCCCTACACGCAACAGGCACGGGTGCAGGCCTTCATTGTGCCGGTGGCCGCTGAGGTATCCGGCCGGGTGATCAAGGTGCATGTACGCAACAACCAGGACGTCAAGACCGGCGAGTTGCTGTTTGAAGTCAATCCGGAGCAGTACCAGATTGCCGTCGATCGCGCCCGCGCCGACCTTGAGTCGACCCGTCGCCAGGTGGGCGCCAACACCGCCGGCGTCGACTCCAAGCAAGCGTCCCTGCGTGCATCCCAGGCCAACGAGCTCAAGGCACGCCAAGACATCCAGCGGCTTGAACGCCTGTACAGCGAAGACCCGGGCACCATCTCGCTGCGACGCCTGGAAATATCCCGCGCCACCCTGGAAGAATCCATCAGCCAGGTCGCCGCGGCCAAGGCCGAAGTGCAACGTGCACGCGAACAACAGGGCGGTAACGAAGGCGAAAACGCCCAGTTGCTCAGCGCCGCGAGCAACCTTGAAAAGGCCGAGCTGGACTTGAGCAATACCAAGGTCCACGCGCGCTCCGCCGGCCTGATCACCGATCTGCGCACCGATGTCGGCCAGTTCGCCGCCGCCGGTGCTCCGGTGATGACCCTGATCGCCATCCACGATGTGTGGATCAGCGCCGACATGACCGAAAACAATCTGGGCGACGTCAAGCCAGGTACACCGGTGTCGATCGTTCTCGACGCGTTGCCGGGGGAGATTTTCAAAGGCCATGTGCGCAGCGTTGGCTATGGCGTCGACATCGGCCAGACCACACAGCCGGGCAGCCTGCCGAAAGTGGAGAACAGCCGCGATTGGTTGCGCCCTGCCCAGCGCTTTCCGGTCATCATCGAGTTCGAGCCCGGAGAGTTGACCGGCCCGCAAGGCATCCGGTCCGGCGGTCAGGCTGAAGTCATGGCGTTCCCGAGTGAAAGTAATCCGCTGAATATTCTGGGTCGCCTGTTCCTGCGCGTTATGAGCTGGATGTCCTATGCGTATTGAGCGTCCGGCCCGGGTTCAGCGCGCCCTGCGCCTGAGCTTCGGTACGGCGCTGTGCCTGGCGGCAAGCTTCGGCCTGGCCCTGCCCATCCCGTTCCTCTCGCCGATGCTGGCGCTGATGATGCTGGCAGCGATGAACCGGCCATTGCCGTTCAAGGCCAGCCTGGGCCTGATCCTGATCCTTATGCTGACCACCGGGACCGGCCTGCTGCTCATTCCCCTACTGCGTTACTACCCGTTCAGTGGCGTGTTGCTGGTCGGACTGTGCCTGTTCCTGGCCTTCGGTTATGGCCTGCGCGGCGGCAACCCGCTGGTGGCGACTTTCCTGGTGGTGGGCCTGACCTTGATCAGTTCGGCGGGAACCACCGAATTCGCCCTGGCGCTTGAGGTGATCGTGGCCCTGGTCAAGGGCCTGTTCCTCGCCGTCACGACGCTGACCATCAGCCATTGGCTATTTCCCGACCCCGCCAGCGCCCCTGCGGCCAAACCCGGCCCGAGCCTTACGCCAACCGAAAGCGGTTGGCTGGCGCTACGTGCCACGCTGGTGGTGCTGCCGACTTTCCTGCTGGCCATGATCGACCCGGCCAGTTACCTGCCGATCATCATGAAAGCCGTCAGCCTCGGCCAACAAAGCTGCGCGACCAGCGCCCGCACCGCCGGCCAGGAATTGCTCGGCTCGACCCTGCTCGGTGGCCTGATGGCGATTCTTTTCTGGTGTGCGCTGAGCCTGTTCGTCAACCTGTGGATGTTCTTTCTGTGGATGTTGCTGTTCGGTTTACTGGCGGCCAGAAAGCTCTATGGCCTGGCCCGGACCCGACAACCACCGAGTTTCTGGCTCAACAGCCTGGCGACCCTGATCATTCTGCTCGGCCAGTCGGTACAGGACAGTGCCGCGGGCAAGGATGTCTACACCGCCTTTGCCATCCGCATGGGCCTGTTCATTCTGGTGACCTTGTACGCCTGCGTCATGGTCCATCTGCTGGACACGCGGCGCCAGCGTCGCCATGTCGCCAAGCCGACACCTGAAGGAGGTCAGCCCGGTTAATAACACGGTACGAACCAGGAAAGTGTCTTGAATATGCTAGAAAAGCCCCCCCTCACATTCCTCGGGCCCATCCAGTTACTGTAAGAAAACTCTCTAGTCAGTGAAGGCTGCATCCGTAAAAAAAAGATTCTTGAACATCCTGCTTGTGCCGTCGCCCCTATCTGGATCAAAGATACATCCATGAATGGAAATTTTTCAGGTACTACTTGGGGTCTTCCCGATATCGACCGGCGCCTGCTGAAACTGCAATTCAGCTATTTGCTGATCACTCTGAGTGGACGGTGCAATCAACTGGCGGTGGCTTGGTGGGCCCTGCAGGTAACAGGCTCTGCGACCTACTTCGCCAACATGATTGCCTGTTCCATCGCGGCGGAAGTGTTAGCCAAACCCCTGCTGGGATGGCTGGGCGACAAGTACAACAAAATCCTCATCATCAAACTGACCTCATGGATCAGCCTGCTGACCGCGTTATTGATGGCGGTACTGTCCGCCACGGAGTCTTTCAACCCTTGGGCGGTTGGCGTGCTGATGATGCTCAGCAGTGCGATCGTCGGCGTTCGTGACCCTCTCCAGGCGTCGATCATTCCTTTGTTTGCAGACGACGATAAAGTCTCCTTGGCCTTTCGGACCAAAAGTGTGATGTCGTCTTTTTCTATTCTTCTGGGACCGGTACTGGCCAGTGGGTTGATTTACGGGGTCGGTATCACTATGGCCTTTGCCACCGATTTTTTTGCAATTCTCATCGCCGGGGCATTGATTGCAACCATCCCGAGCCACATCGGTGCAGTTGACCCATGCGAAAAAACACCACGTGCAAGTGGCTTCAGCATGATCTTTTCAGGTTTCAAAGTGGTTTATGGCGTGAAAGTCGAATTTTACCTGGCCATCATTGCGATGCTGATCAATTTCGCGCTGTTTCCATTTTTCACTATCTTGATCCCACTGTACGTAAAGGACGTCATCCAGTATCCGGTCACTTACATTGGTCTTCTGGATTCGTGCTTCGGGCTGGGCATTTTGGCGGGAAGTTACAAAATCATCGGGTGGTTATCCGAACGGGTCCCTCGTGACATGTGCGTCTCCGCAGGTTTTGCACTACTGGGAGGCAACCTAGTGGTGGTTGGCACTATTTCATCGTCGTTGATCGTACCAGCGGCCTTTTTCTGCGGCGGCATCGGCCTGATGTTGATCAATACTCCTACCTCTGCGGTGAGATTGCTGGCGACGCCCACGCTCCATCGCAACCGGATTTTTGCCACGGTTTCATTTCTGTCTGCAGCGGCTAGCCCCCTCGGCAGTTTCGCGATGACCGCCCTGATCTCTTATCTGGGAATCACACTGACAATTACGCTGCTGGGCATCATGGTGCTGCTGTTATCACTGCTGGTCCTATTGGTACCGGACTTTAGACTTTTCATGCGCTCCCAAGATACGCAACTCAATGATGCCTACCTGGATAAATACCCTAAAGCGTTTGCGCACTAATGTGCCTCGTTGTACTTACAAACGGAGTGGCCTTTCATGATGCCGGAGTCCAAGGATCGACCCGAATCTGCTCGACATGAACAGATCTGCTCAGGCCAATACTTTGATAACAGGGGCTGTACCGGTTTCCTGTGTGATCCGGCTAAGGATCGGACCTCGGTTCTGATGTCAGGGCTTTCGGACGGTGTAGCGCTGGCACCGATCGCAGCCAGCACCAGAGTAGTCCGTCTAATCGCCGACGGAGGCGAACTTTGCCGCCCCTCAACCGTGTTGAGCTGATGGTCTCAAATAGTTCTTAAGCACAAACAGCTCAACTCACCTGTGGATAACTTATTCCACAGTGACCGATTTCGCCAGGTTGCGCGGCTGGTCAACGTCGGTGCCTTTGAGCACGGCGACGTAGTACGACAGCAGTTGCAGCGGGATGGTGTAGAGAATCGGCGACAGGATGTCGTGGATGTGCGGCATGTGCACCACGTGGGTGCCTTCACCGTTGGTCATGCCGGCCTTCTCGTCAGCGAAGACGATCAACTGGCCACCGCGGGCGCGGACTTCCTGAAGGTTGGACTTCAGCTTCTCCAGCAGTTCGTTGTTTGGCGCCACGGTCACCACTGGCATGTCGTTATCCACAAGCGCCAACGGGCCGTGTTTCAGCTCGCCGGCCGGATAGGCTTCAGCGTGGATGTAGGAAATTTCCTTGAGCTTGAGTGCCCCTTCCATCGCCACCGGGAACTGCGCGCCACGGCCGAGGAACAGCGTGTGGTGTTTCTCGGCGAACAGCTCGGAGATTTTTTCCACGGTGCTGTCCATGGCCAGCGCTTCGCCCAGACGGGTCGGCAAACGACGCAGTTCTTCGACCAGCGTTGCTTCGACACCTTCGGCCAAGGTGCCACGAACCTGGCCCAGGGAAAGCGTCAGCAACAACAGGCCAACCAATTGCGTGGTGAAGGCTTTGGTCGATGCCACACCGATTTCGCGACCGGCCTGGGTCAACAGGGTCAGATCGGATTCACGCACCAGCGAGCTGATGCCGACGTTGCAGATCGCCAGGCTGGCGAGGTAGCCCAGTTCCTTGGCGTTGCGCAACGCGGCCAGGGTGTCGGCGGTTTCGCCGGACTGGGAAATGGTCACGAACAGGGTGTCCGGCTGCACCACTACCTTGCGGTAGCGGAATTCGCTGGCGACTTCGACCTGGCAAGGAATCCCGGCCAGCTCTTCGAGCCAGTAACGCGCGACCATGCCGGCGTGGTAACTGGTGCCGCACGCGACGATCTGTACATTGCGTACTTTGGCGAACAGCTCGGCAGCCTGTGGGCCGAATGCCTGTACCAGTACCTGGTTCTGGCTCAGGCGACCTTCCAGGGTGCGCTGCACCACGGATGGTTGCTCGTGGATTTCCTTGAGCATGAAGTGGCGGAACTCGCCCTTTTCAGCGGCTTCGGCACCATCGCGATACTGCACGGCTTCGCGCTCGACAGCCTTGCCGTCAACGTCCCAGATCTGCACGCTGTCGCGGCGGATTTCAGCGATATCGCCTTCTTCCAGGTACATGAAGCGGTCAGTGACCTGACGCAGGGCCAACTGGTCGGACGCCAGGAAGTTTTCCCCCAGACCCAGGCCGATCACCAGCGGGCTGCCGCTGCGGGCTGCGACCAGACGATCCGGTTGCTTCGAGCTGATCACTGCCAGGCCGTAAGCACCGTGCAACTCTTTGACGGTCGCCTTGAGGGCTACGGTCAGGTCGCGCAGATCCTTGAGTTTGTGGTTCAGCAGGTGGGCGATGACTTCGGTGTCGGTGTCCGAGGTGAACACGTAGCCCAAAGCCTTGAGTTGTTCACGCAGGGCTTCGTGGTTTTCGATGATGCCGTTGTGCACTACTGCCAAGTCACCGGAGAAATGCGGGTGAGCATTGCGCTCGCACGGTGCGCCATGGGTGGCCCAGCGCGTGTGGGCGATGCCCAGACGACCGACCAGCGGCTCGGTGGTCAGTGCCTGCTCCAACTCACTGACCTTGCCCGGACGACGCAGGCGCTCGAGTTTTTCATCGTTGGTGTAGACCGCCACACCAGCGCTGTCATACCCACGGTATTCCAGACGCTTCAGGCCTTCGACGAGGATGGCGGTGATGTTACGTTCTGCGACTGCGCCGACAATTCCACACATGCTATTTCTCCTGACTGACAGCCGCGCAAATCAAATTGATGCCGCGGGCCTGAATCTGATCGCGAGCCTCAAGCGGCAGGCGTTCATCGGTAATAAGGGTATGGACACTGCTCCAGGGCAGCTCCAGGTTGGGAATCTTGCGGCCGATCTTGTCGGCCTCCACCATCACGACCACTTCGCGGGCGACTTCGGCCATGACCCGGCTCAGCCCGAGCAGTTCGTTGAAGGTGGTTGTACCGCGAACCAGATCGATGCCATCGGCGCCGATAAACAGCTGGTCGAAGTCGTAGGAGCGTAGTACCTGCTCGGCAACCTGCCCCTGAAAGGACTCGGAATGCGGGTCCCAGGTACCACCGGTCATCAACAGCACCGGTTCGTGCTCAAGCTCGCTCAGGGCATTGGCGACATACAGCGAGTTGGTCATCACCACCAGGCCGGGTTGCTGCCCGAGTTCCGGGATCATGGAAGCGGTGGTACTACCACTGTCGATAATGATCCGCGCATGCTCGCGAATCCGCGCGACGGCGGCACGGGCGATGGCTTGTTTGTATTTTGAAACCGGCTGACCAAGGTCCGCGACCAGCTCTTGAGGCATGGTGATCGCTCCGCCGTAACGACGCAGCAACAGACCATTGCTTTCAAGCGCCGCCAGATCCTTGCGAATCGTAACCTCCGACGTTTCGAAGCGCTTGGCCAACTCATCCACACTGACTTCGCCCTGCTCATTGAGCAAGGCGAGGATGTTGTGACGACGCTGAGGTGTGTTGCGCTTCGACATGAGCTGGTAAGTTTCGTTTCGAAAGATAACGGAAGCAATCAAAACCTATCAGCGAAACTTCGTCAAGCGCCATGCGATAAAAAGAGCTGTGGATAAAAGCATCGCGGGCAAGTTGGATCGGCGATCCGACTTGCCCGCGAATACGATAGATCAGCCTGTGAATAACTTCAGACGATCACCCATATGTGGATAACTTAGCTCTTGTTGATCTTCTCCGGCCGCTTCCAGCCGTCGATGTTCTTCTGACGAGCACGCCCGATGGCCAACTGGGATTTATCCACAGCCGAGGTAATGGTCGAACCGGCCGCCGTGGTCGCACCGTCCAAGATATCCACAGGTGCTACCAACGAGTTGTTGGAACCAATGAACACATCTTCGCCCAACACGGTTTTCCACTTATTGGCGCCGTCATAGTTGCAGGTGATGGTACCGGCACCGATGTTGGTACGCGCGCCCACTTCGGCATCGCCCAGATAAGCCAGGTGACCGGCCTTGGCGCCTTCGCCCAAGTGCGCGTTTTTCAACTCGACGAAGTTACCCACATGCGCCCGGGCCTCCAGCACGGTACCTGGACGCAGACGCGCGAACGGGCCGGCATCGCTGCCTTCACCCAGAATGGCACCTTCAATATGGCTGTTGGCCTTGATGACCACGCCTTTGCGCAGGGTGCTGTCCTTGATCACGCAGTTCGGGCCGATCACCACGTCATCTTCGATTACCACCTTGCCTTCGAGGATCACGTTGATATCAATCAATACATCGCGGCCTACGGTCACGTCTCCACGCACGTCGAAACGAGCCGGGTCGCGCAGCGTCACACCTTGAGCCATCAAACGACGACCGGCGCGCAATTGATAATGCCGTTCCAGTTCGGAAAGCTGCTTGCGGTCGTTGGCACCCTGCACTTCCATGGCGTCGTGCGGTTGCTCGGTGGCCACCACCAGACCATCGCTCACTGCCATGGCAATGATGTCGGTCAGGTAGTACTCGCCCTGGGCGTTGTTATTGGAGAGACGGCTCATCCATTCGCCAAGACGGGCAAAAGGCAGCGCCAGAATGCCGGTATTACCTTCGGTGATTTTGCGTTCGGCTTCATTGGCATCTTTCTGTTCGACGATGGCCGCAACCTTGCCGGCAGCATCACGAACAATGCGGCCGTAACCGGTCGGGTCATCCAGTTCGACAGTCAGCAAGCCCAACTGCTGCGGACCCACCTGCTTGAGCAGGCGCTGCAGGGTTTCGACCTCGATCAACGGCACATCACCGTAGAGCACCAGCACGGTGTCGGACTGAATGAACGGCACTGCTTGAGCAACGGCGTGACCGGTACCCAACTGTTTATCCTGCAGGACGAAATTCAGATCATCCGCCGCCAGGCGTTCGCGCACGGCGTCGGCACCATGACCGATCACGACGTGAATGCGCTGTGGATCAAGTTGCCGGGCGCTGTGGATAACATGACCGAGCATGGAGTTGCCGGCAATCGGGTGCAAAACCTTCGGCAAAGCGGAACGCATGCGCGTGCCTTGGCCTGCAGCGAGAATAACGATTTCAAGAGACATGACTGGCTACCAATCCTGGGTGGTCAGCGGCTGCGACCGGGTTGTAAAAATCGGAAAAGAAAAAAGGGTAGCCGAGGCTACCCTTTTTAATCAATCACACAATAAGTGCAGCCTTAGTGGCCGAACTTCTTGCGGATCTGCTGGACGGTGCGCAGCTGAGCTGCAGCCTCGGCCAGACGTGCGGCAGCAGCACCGTAGTCGAACTCACCGCCTCTGTCGTGCAGAGCCTTCTCGGCAGCCTTGACGGCTTCCAAAGCTGCGGC
The DNA here is from genome assembly GCF_019955895.1 of Pseudomonas sp. GL-B-12. Classification (NCBI taxonomy): domain Bacteria; kingdom Pseudomonadati; phylum Pseudomonadota; class Gammaproteobacteria; order Pseudomonadales; family Pseudomonadaceae; genus Pseudomonas; species Pseudomonas sp. GL-B-12. Next base: position 128,318 of record NZ_JAHBCX010000022.1, on the reverse strand, counting down.
TTCGTCCAGGTCGGCAGCACGTTGCACAGTGTCGGCAAGCACCTTGACCATGTTCGGCTGAACCTCGAGGAAACCGCCGGAGATGTAATACACCTCCTCTTCCCCGCCCTGCTTGATCAGGCGGATCGGGCCCGGCTTGAGATTAGTGATCAGCGGCGCGTGACCCAGGGCGATACCAAGATCACCCAGTGCACCGTGCGCAACCACCATCTCGACCAGGCCGGAAAAGATTTCTCCTTCCGCACTGACGATGTCGCAATGGACTGTCATAGCCATCTGATTGCCTCAACCTAAATTAGCGCCCGTTGCCGGGCGCCGGGATTACAGTTTCTTGGCTTTCTCGATCGCTTCTTCGATGCCGCCAACCATGTAGAACGCTTGTTCTGGCAGGTGGTCGTAGTCACCGTTGAGGATGCCTTTGAAGCCAGCAATGGTGTCTTTCAGGGAAACGTATTTACCCGATGCACCGGTGAAGACTTCAGCCACGAAGAACGGCTGCGACAAGAAGCGCTGGATCTTACGAGCACGGTTTACCAACTGCTTGTCGGCTTCCGACAGCTCGTCCATACCCAGGATCGCAATGATGTCCTTCAGTTCTTTGTAACGCTGCAGAACGTACTGAACGCCGCGAGCGGTGTCGTAGTGGTCCTGGCCGATCACGTTCGGGTCCAGCTGGCGCGAAGTCGAATCCAGTGGGTCTACCGCTGGGTAGATACCCAGGGAAGCGATGTCACGGGACAGAACGACGGTAGCGTCCAAGTGGGCGAAGGTGGTCGCTGGCGACGGGTCGGTCAAGTCATCCGCAGGTACGTATACCGCTTGGATCGAAGTGATCGAACCTTCCTTGGTCGAAGTGATACGTTCTTGCAGAACGCCCATCTCTTCAGCCAGGGTCGGCTGGTAACCTACTGCCGAAGGCATACGGCCCAGCAGTGCGGATACTTCAGTACCGGCCAAGGTGTAACGATAGATGTTGTCGACGAACAGCAGAACGTCGTTACCTTCGTCACGGAACTTCTCGGCCATGGTCAGGCCGGTCAGTGCTACGCGCAGACGGTTACCCGGCGGCTCGTTCATCTGACCGTAAACCAGTGCCACTTTGTCCAGAACGTTGGAATCCTTCATCTCGTGGTAGAAGTCGTTACCCTCACGAGTACGCTCACCCACACCGGCGAACACGGAATAACCGCTGTGCTCGATGGCGATGTTACGGATCAGTTCCATCATGTTTACGGTTTTGCCTACACCGGCACCACCGAACAGACCGACTTTACCGCCTTTGGCGAACGGGCAAACCAGGTCGATAACCTTGATGCCGGTTTCCAGCAGGTCGTTGCCGCCTGCTTGTTCAGCGAACGAAGGCGCTGGACGGTGAATGCCCCAACGCTCTTCAGTAGCGATTGGACCAGCTTCGTCGATCGGGTTGCCCAGAACGTCCATGATCCGGCCCAGAGTCGCTTTACCGACCGGTACGGAGATGGCTGCGCCGGAGTCGATAACGTCCAGACCGCGCTTCAAGCCTTCGGTGGAACCCATCGCAATGGTACGAACCACGCCGTCGCCCAGCTGCTGCTGAACTTCCAGAGTGGTCCCGGCCGCGCTTTGAACTGTCAGCGCGTTGTAGATGCTCGGTACGCTGTCGCGTGGAAATTCCACGTCGATAACGGCGCCGATGATTTGAACGATACGTCCGCTACTCATAGCTGGATCCTCTGAATATTTGAACCGTTAAACCGCGGCAGCGCCGCCGACGATTTCCGAGATCTCTTGGGTGATCGCAGCCTGACGCGCCTTGTTGTAGACCAGCTGCAAATCGCTGATCAAATCACCGGCGTTGTCGGTAGCGTTCTTCATCGCGATCATCCGCGCAGCTTGTTCAGCCGCGTTGTTCTCGACCACCGCCTGGTAGACCTGTGACTCCACGTAACGGACCATCAAGCCGTCCAGCAGCTCCTTGGCATCCGGTTCGTAGAGATAGTCCCAGTGGTGCTTGAGGTCTTGATCCGGGGTTGCCACCAGTGGAATCAACTGCTCCACGGTAGGCTGTTGCGTCATGGTGTTGATGAACTTGTTGGACACCACGGACAGGCGGTCAATACGGCCGTCCAGGTAAGCATCCAGCATCACCTTGACGCTGCCGATCAGATCATTGATCGACGGCTCTTCACCCAGGTGGCTGATAGCTGCAACGACGTTACCGCCGAAGTTGCGGAAAAAGGCCGCACCCTTGCTACCAACGACACACAGATCGATCTCGACGCCGTTTTCGCGGTTTACCGCCATGTCCTTGACCAGGGCCTTGAACAGGTTGGTGTTCAAGCCGCCGCACAGACCACGGTCACTGCTCACTACGACATAACCAACACGCTTGATTTCGCGGTCGATCATGAACGGGTGGCGGTATTCCGGGTTGGCGTTGGCCAGATGCCCAATTACCTGGCGGATACGCTCCGCATAAGGACGGCTAGCAGCCATGCGCATTTGTGCCTTGCGCATTTTGCTGACCGCCACTTTTTCCATGGCGCTGGTAATCTTTTGCGTGCTTTTGATGCTCGCAATCTTACTGCGAATCTCTTTTGCGCCTGCCATGTAACACCTATCAGGTTAGCAAGCGGGAGCCTTGCGGCTCCCGCTGCGGCTTACCAGGTTTGGGTGGCCTTGAACTTCTCGATACCGGCTTTCATGCCAGCGTCGATTTCGTCATTGAAGTCACCTTTCACGTTGATCTTCGCCATCAAATCGGCGTGATCGCGGTTGAAGAAAGCAATCAGCGCTTGCTCGAAGCTGCCGATCTTGGCGATTTCAACGTCAGTCAGGAACCCACGCTCAGCGGCATACAGCGACAGCGCCATGTCAGCGATCGACATTGGTGCGTATTGCTTCTGCTTCATCAGCTCGGTAACGCGCTGACCATGCTCAAGTTGCTTACGGGTCGCTTCGTCCAGGTCAGAAGCGAACTGGGCGAATGCCGCCAGTTCACGGTACTGAGCCAGAGCGGTACGGATACCACCGGACAGCTTCTTGATGATCTTGGTCTGAGCGGCACCACCCACACGGGATACCGAAACACCGGCGTTCACTGCAGGGCGGATGCCCGAGTTGAACATGGCCGATTCCAGGAAGATCTGACCGTCGGTGATGGAAATCACGTTGGTCGGAACGAACGCGGAAACGTCGCCAGCCTGGGTTTCGATGATCGGCAGTGCGGTCAGGGAACCGGTTTTGCCGGTCACTGCGCCGTTGGTGAACTTCTCTACATATTCTTCCGAAACGCGGGATGCGCGCTCCAGCAGACGGGAGTGGAGATAGAACACGTCGCCTGGGTAAGCTTCGCGGCCTGGTGGACGGCGCAGCAGCAGGGAAATCTGGCGGTACGCCACTGCTTGCTTGGACAGATCGTCATAAACGATCAGCGCGTCTTCACCGCGGTCGCGGAAGAATTCACCCATGGTGCAACCGGAGTACGGTGCCAGGAATTGCAGCGCAGGAGATTCCGAAGCACTGGCAGCCACGATGATCGTGTTGGCCAGGGCGCCGTTTTCTTCCAGCTTGCGAACCACGTTGGCGATGGTCGATTGTTTCTGACCGATCGCTACGTAGACGCAGAAAATGCCGCTGTTCTTCTGGTTGATGATCGCGTCGATCGCCAGAGCGGTTTTACCGATCTGACGGTCACCGATGATCAGCTCACGCTGGCCTCGGCCGACAGGGATCATGGCATCGACAGCCTTGTAGCCAGTCTGTACAGGCTGGTCTACCGACTTACGCCAGATCACGCCTGGAGCAACTTTCTCGACCGCGTCGGTCTCGGTGTTGCCCAGTGGACCTTTGCCGTCAACAGGGTTACCCAGTGCGTCGACTACGCGACCCAGCAGTTCCTTACCAACCGGAACTTCCAGGATGCGGCCAGTGCACTTGGCGCTCATGCCTTCAGCCAGAGACTGGTATGCGCCCAATACAACGGCACCTACGGAGTCTTGCTCCAGGTTGAGGGCCATACCGAAGACGCCGCCCGGAAACTCGATCATCTCGCCGTACATGACGTCGGCCAGACCGTGAATCCGCACGATACCGTCAGATACGCTGACGACAGTGCCTTCGTTACGGGCTTGGGAGGTCACATCGAGCTTGTCGATGCGGCCCTTGATAATTTCACTTATTTCGGAAGGATTGAGTTGCTGCATTGCTCTGCTGCCCCTTCAAACTCAAGATTTCAATGCTTCGGCAAGTTTCGCGATTTTGCCGCGAATCGAGCCATCGATAACCAGGTCGCCGGCGCGGATGACGACACCACCAATAAGGGCAGCGTCCTCCGCAACTTGCAGGCGCACTTCCCGGTTGAGTCGTGCACTGAGAACCTTGGCGAGTTTGTCTTGCTGTTCTTGGTTCAATGCGAAAGCACTGGTCACTTCAACGTCTACCGACTTCTCTTGTTCGGCCTTGTACAGGTCGAACAGAGCGGCGATCTCCGGCAACAGCGGGAGACGGTCGTTTTCGGCAACGACGTGGATGAAGTTCTGTGCCTTGGCATCAAACTTGTCGCCGCACACGTCAATAAACGTGGCGGCCTTTTCTGCGCTCGTCAGTCGCGGGGCCTTGAGCACGCGCTGCATGGTGTCGTCTTCCGACACCGCTGCAGCCAGGCCGAGCATGGCTGACCAATTGGCCAGTTGCTGGTGGGCCTGAGCGTGCTCGAAGGCCGCCTTAGCGTAAGGTCGGGCCAACGTGGTCAGTTCTGCCATGATCGCCCTCGCTTAGATTTCAGCAGCCAGTTGGTTAACCAGCTCTGCGTGCGCGTTTTGATCGATTGTGGCACCCAGGATCTTCTCGGCGCCGCCGACTGCCAGCAAGCCCACTTGGGCACGCAGCGCGTCTTTGACACTGTTCAGTTCCTGTTCGATCTCGGCCTGAGCCTGAACCTTCACACGGTCAGCGTCGATACGGGCTTTTTCAACAGCCTCTTCGACAATCTGATTACCGCGTTTCTTGGCTTGCTCGATGATTTCAGCTGCCTGAGCTTTCGCTTCGCGCAGTTGCTGACCCGCTTTCTCTTGGGCCAACTCCAGGTCGCGAGCTGCTCGGCTGGCAGCGTCCAGACCATCAGCGATCTTCTTTTGACGTTCGTGCAATGCCGCAATGACCGGAGGCCATACGAACTTCATGCAGAACAGTACAAAAATCAGGAACGCAACGGACTGGCCAATCAGGGTCGCATTAATGTTCACGCCAACACCTCGCAGTTACGTTGTCCATCACACCAAATTACCCGGAAGATCCGAGTAATTAGCCAGCGATTTGACCAACGAACGGGTTCGCAAAGGTGAAGAACAGAGCGATACCAACACCGATCATGGTTACGGCGTCGAGCAGACCGGCAACGATGAACATTTTAACTTGCAGCATTGGAACCATTTCTGGCTGACGCGCTGCGCCTTCCAGGAACTTGCCGCCCAGCAGGCCGAAACCAATTGCGGTACCCAGTGCGCCCAGGCCGATCAACAGTGCAACAGCGATAGCGGTTAGACCAACTACAGTTTCCATCTTTCCTCCCGACTTTTACGTCGTATGGTTTAGGTTTTTTAGATTAAAGCGGTAAAACAAATCGTTTCAGATGCCCCGTAAGGAGCCCCTTCCCGTTTTACCGGGAAGGACATCAGACTAGTCGAGACTGGTCTTAATGGTTTTCTTCGTGCGCCATCGACAGGTAGATGATGGTCAGAATCATGAAGATGAACGCTTGCAGGGTGATGATCAGGATGTGGAATACAGCCCACGCCCATTGCAACACCACAGCCAGACCGCTGAGCCACAGCAGGCCGCTGCCGAACATCACCGCGATCAGGATGAACACCAGCTCGCCGGCATACATGTTGCCGAACAGACGCAGTGCCAGCGAGATCGGCTTGGCGATCAGGGTCACAAATTCGAGCAGGAAGTTAACCGGGATCAGCAGGATCTGCAGGAAAATGTTCTTGCTGCCAAACGGATGCAGGGTCAGTTCACCGAGGAAGCCACCGAGCCCCTTGATCTTGATGCTATAGAAAATGATCAGAGCGAAAACAGAGAAGGCCATGGCCAGCGTCGCGTTCGGGTCGGTCGTGGACACTGCACGGAACGGGATGTGCTTATCGCCGGAAATCAGCATGGCCAGTTGAGGAATCCAGTCGACCGGAATCAGGTCGATGGCGTTCATCATGAACACCCAGACGAAAACCGTCAGTGCCAGTGGAGCAACTACCTGGCTACGGCCGTGGAAGCTGTCCTTCACGGCGCTATCGACGAATTCAACCATCACTTCGACGAAGTTCTGCAGACCGCCAGGCTGACCGGAGGTCGCCTTCTTGGCCGCCATGCGGAAAAGCAGTACGAAAATCAGACCCAGCGCAACCGACCACCCGAGAGTATCGACGTGGAATGCCCAGAAGCCCATTGCTTTGGCTTCTGCTGCGGTGTGGGCAAAGCCCCAGCCGCCGGTAGGTAACTGACCGAAAGTCAGGTTCTGCAAGTGGTGCTGGATATAGCCCGAAGCGGATTCTGCTGCCATGGTTGCCTCAAACGCCCTAAGGTCTCGAAAGTCTTGTTTTCATAAGCAGGGGTGCGAACCAGCTGACCAGTTGGGTCAGCACGAAGACGCCGAATACAGCCAGCGGCGCCAACGGCTTCACACCTGCAAACGTCAGTGCAAACAGCACTGCCGTCAAAATCAGTTTGCCCGCCTCGCCGGCATAAAAAGACCGGACGATGGCTTGAGCTGCCCGGGCGCCGGAAAACCGAAATGCCCTGTGAGCGAAATACACATTGGGCAGCAAGGCTATCAGGCCTCCGCAAAGTCCCGAGTACCCGGCAACGACTCCATACCGTTGCCAGAGCGCCAAAGCGGCAATGAGCAGAACGACAAATTGAGCCATTAACACCGGAAAAACTGCCAGGCGATGGAACGGCAGGCGGTTTGGCGTGCGGGTTTCCATCACGTTTGCTCTCCAATGGTCGGCTGCCGAAATTCAATAACTTGGCATAATTTGTGCCGACAAAATGCGCGCAGAGTATAGGGGCGGTTCTGCCCCTATTCAACTGTCAGGTAGTGATTTCCGTCTGCGCGCTACATGTGGAAATGTTTCAGCGGATATGTGCGAGTACGCCTTGAAGCTCATCCAGGGAGTTGTAACCAATCACCAACTGCCCTTTACCCTTCTTACTGTGGCGAATCTGCACCGCAGAGCCTAGGCGCTCGGCCAGGCGCTGTTCGAGACGGGCGATATCCGGGTCCGGTTTTGCCGGTTCAACAGGCTCCGGTTTGCCACTCAACCACTGGCGAACCAGTGCCTCAGTCTGGCGCACGGTCAGTCCGCGTGCGACAACGTGTCGCGCCCCTTCAACCTGTTGAATTTCCGGCAAACCAAGCAAAGCACGGGCATGACCCATTTCCAGGTCGCCGTGGGACAACATGGTCTTGATGACTTCCGGCAAGGAAATCAGGCGCAACAGGTTGGCCACGGTCACCCGGGACTTGCCCACAGCTTCCGCCACCTGTTGCTGGGTCAGCTGGAACTCCTGCTGCAAACGCTGCAAGGCCACCGCTTCTTCAATCGGGTTCAGGTCTTCGCGCTGGATGTTCTCGATCAGCGCAATGGCAATGGCGGTTTCATCGGGTACATCGCGAACCATCGCCGGGATGGTTTCCTTCCCGGCTTGCTGGCTGGCGCGCCAGCGGCGTTCGCCGGCAATGATTTCAAAACGGCCGCTGCCGATCGGGCGAACCACGATGGGCTGCATGACGCCCTGGGCCTTGATCGACTGCGCCAACTCTTCGAGCGCTTGCGGATCCATGTCACGACGCGGCTGGTACTTGCCGCGCTGGAGCAGATCCAGGGGAAGGTGCTGCAGCTCACGCTGATCGGCTTGCGCCGCTTGATCTTCCAGCGAGCTGACAGTCGGACCACTCAACAGAGCATCCAGTCCACGTCCGAGACCTCGTTTCTTGACGGCCATGGGGATTCCTTAAGTTGCCTGAGCAGCGGCGATGCGTGAGTTTTTGCGTTGACGACGAACCATTTCGCCCGCCAATGCCAGGTAGGCAACGGCGCCTCGCGATGCTTTGTCGTACGCCAGCGCCGGCATGCCGTAGCTTGGCGCTTCGGCCAGTCGGATGTTGCGCGGAATGACGGTGTCGTAGAGCTGCTCGCCGAAGTGTTCCTTGAGCTGCGCCGAGACATCGTTCATCAGGCTCAGGCGCGGGTCGTACATCGTACGCAGCAGGCCTTCGACCTTGAGGTTCGGGTTCAGCAGTTCCGCGATACGCTTGATGTTATCCACAAGATCGCTCAAGCCTTCGAGTGCGAAGTACTCGCACTGCATGGGGATAATGACCCCGTCGGCGGCAACCAGTGCGTTCAAGGTCAGCATCGACAGCGACGGCGGGCAATCGATCAAAATGTAATCGTAGTTTTCCCGGATTGGCGCCAGCGCACTGCGCAAACGGCTTTCCTTCATCTGCATTTCCAGCAGAACCACTTCGGCCGCGGTGAGGTCGCGGTTGGCCGGCAACAACTGGTAACCACCGTGTTCGGAGAAGTGCATGGCCTGGGCCAGATCACATTCTCCGATCAACAGGTCGTAGACCGAGTTTTCCAGGCCATGTTTATCCACACCGCTACCCATGGTGGCGTTGCCCTGTGGATCAAGATCGATCAACAGCACCCGGCGCTTGGTCGCGACCAGGGATGCTGCGAGGTTGATGCAGGTGGTGGTTTTGCCCACGCCACCTTTTTGGTTCGCAATCGCGAATACCTTAGCCATTCTTGCTTGTGTTCCCAATCATGCCGTGCGGCGCAGTATCAGCAGATGGCGTTGGCCTTGGCAACCAGGTACGGCCAGGGCGTGTTCGCTATCGAGGTGGAAGTCTTCCGGCAATGCTACCAGCTCATCGGCCGGATGAACGCCCTTCATTGCCAGCCAGCGTGTTTCGCTATCGCCAAGGTGGCGAGTCCAGTTGCTGAAGTTCTCCATGCTGCTGAACGCCCGGGAAATGATCCCGTTGAACGGCTGGGCAGGCTGGAACGCTTCGACGCGACTGTGGATAACTTGCAGGTTATCCAGTTTGAGTTCGAGTTTTACCTGGGTCAGGAAGCGGGTTTTCTTGCCATTGCTGTCCAGGCAGGTCACCTGGGACTCGGGAAACAGGATCGCCAGCGGAATGCCAGGCATGCCGCCGCCACTGCCGACGTCGAGCCAGCGACCGTTTTCGATGAACGACATCACACTCAGGCTATCGAGCAAGTGACGGGAAACCATTTCGTCCGGATCACGCACGGCGGTGAGGTTGTAAGCCTTGTTCCATTTGATCAACAGGGCCAGGTAACCCAGCAGTTGTGCGTGCTGGGTTTCTGTCAGCGTGACGCCAAGCTGGCGGGCACCTGTGGATAACTCTTCTGCGTGTTGCGAAGTGACCAACGAACTCAAGCGCTTTGCTCCAACTGACGGCCCGCGCCGCGTTTTTTCAAATGAATCATCAACAGCGAAATGGCTGCCGGCGTAACGCCCGGGATACGCGAGGCCTGGCCCAAGGTTTCTGGACGGGTCGCGCCGAGCTTGCTCTGGATCTCCTTGGAGAGACCGGAAATGTTCGTGTAATCGATATCCACAGGCAATTTGGTGTCTTCGCTGGCGCGCAAGCGGGCGATTTCATCCTGTTGACGATCGATGTAGCCGGCGTACTTGGTCTTGATTTCGACCTGCTCGGCGACCTGTGGATCTTCTGCCCCCCCACCGGTCACGGCGATCAGACCAGCGTAGTCGATTTCCGGACGACTCAAGAGATTGAGCAGGTTGTATTCGTGGGTCAGTGGCGTGCCGAATTTTTCGGCAATGGCATCGCCCTGTTCGGTGCCCGGGCGTACCCAGGTGCTTTTCAGGCGCTGCTCTTCCAGTTCGATGCTTTCGCGTTTTTTGCAGAAAGCCGCCCAGCGCACGTCATCCACCAGGCCCAGCTCGCGACCTTTTTCGGTCAAGCGCAGGTCGGCGTTGTCTTCGCGCAGGATCAAGCGATATTCGGCACGGGACGTGAACATCCGGTACGGCTCTTGGGTACCGAGGGTAATCAGGTCGTCGACCAACACGCCGATATAGGCCTCGTCGCGACGCGGGCACCAGGCGTCTTTGCCTTGCGCACGCAATGCAGCGTTGGTCCCAGCGAGCAAACCCTGGGCACCGGCTTCTTCGTAACCGGTGGTGCCGTTGATCTGCCCGGCGAAGAACAGGCCGCCGATGACTTTGGTTTCCAAGCTGTATTTCAAATCGCGTGGATCGAAGTAGTCGTACTCGATCGCGTAGCCCGGCCGCACGATGTGCGCGTTTTCCATGCCGCGGATCGATTGCACGATCTGCAATTGCACGTCGAACGGCAAGCTTGTGGATATCCCGTTCGGATACAGCTCATGGGTGGTCAAACCTTCCGGTTCGATGAACACCTGATGGCTTTCCTTGTCGGCGAAGCGATGGATCTTGTCTTCGATCGACGGGCAATAACGCGGGCCGATGCCTTCGATCTCACCGGCAGCGGAATACATCGGCGAACGGTCGAGGTTCGCGGCAATGATTTCGTGGGTGCGGGCGTTGGTGTGGGTAATCCAGCAGCTGACTTGCTTCGGATGCTGCTCTTTGGACCCCATGAACGACATCACCGGGATCGGCGTATCACCCGGTTGCTCGGACATCACCGAGAAATCCACAGACCGGCCGTCGATACGTGGCGGAGTACCGGTTTTCAAACGACCCACACGCAATGGCAGTTCACGCAGACGGTGAGCCAGCGCGATCGATGGCGGATCACCGGCGCGACCGCCGGAAAAATTCTGCAACCCGATGTGGATAAGTCCACCGAGGAACGTGCCGGTGGTCAACACCACGGAATCGGCGAGGAAACGCAGGCCCATTTGCGTGACAACACCACGGACTTGTTCCTGCTCGACGATCAGGTCGTCAGCGGCCTGTTGAAATATCCACAGGTTCGGCTGGTTCTCCAGGATTTCGCGGACAGCTGCCTTGTACAGAACCCGGTCTGCCTGTGCGCGGGTTGCTCGCACGGCCGGGCCTTTGCGGCTGTTCAACACGCGAAACTGGATACCGCCTTTATCGGTAGCCATGGCCATCGCACCGCCAAGGGCGTCGATTTCCTTGACCAGGTGGCTTTTGCCGATCCCGCCGATGGCCGGGTTGCAACTCATGGCACCGAGGGTTTCCACGTTATGCGTCAGCAACAGGGTTTTAACCCCCATACGTGCTGAGGCCAGTGCTGCCTCGGTACCGGCATGACCGCCGCCGATGACGATCACTTCAAAACGGGAAGGGAAATCCACCACGCACCTCGTGCCTGCTTAAGTAGGTAATTCAGGAATAGTTTGAGCTCAGGTTTTTGGACCTGGTCGACAAGTATAGGGACTTCGCCCTTCCTAAAGAACCCTTTGCACAAAATTTAACCAGCTGTGGAAAAGTCGGAGTTATAGAAATTAAAAAGAAAGAAATTTATTAAATCTTTGTTTTTATGTTTATTTCTATGCACACGCCTTTCTGTGGACAGATTGATACAGCCCTTTGTTTTCAATATGTACAGAGATTCAAAACCCTGTGGTCATGTGCCAATGAGGCCCTTGGATAACCGGTGTAAGCCTGTGGATGAAAGGGGTGGTTATCCACAGAGGCGGTTATCTTCAGTTTTCAGGTCCTGTTATCAACTGCCCTTAGCTGCGGTTATTCACAGGGCTTAATCCACAGAAAAATGCCGTTTGCTCGAAATTCGGGTACAGGAATTCCGCTCAAGCAGACGAAGTCCGCTCGGCACTGGAGGTTTTTTTCAGAAAAGGAGAGAGCAGACAGGCACGGATGGCCTGTCTGTGAATAACAGGAGGGCTACTTACCGATACAGAAGCTGGAAAAAATCCGCCCCAGCAGGTCATCGGAACTGAAAGCACCGGTGATTTCACCCAGCGACTGCTGAGCCTGGCGCAAATCCTCGGCCAACAACTCGCCAGCACCGGCCAGGGTCAATTGCGCGCGGCCATGCTCGAGGGCAGCACTGGCATGACGTAGCGCCTCAAGGTGTCGCCGGCGAGCGCTGAAGCTGCTTTCGGACGTTTGTTCATAGCCCATGCAGGCCTTGAGGTGTTCACGCAGCAGCTCCAGCCCGACACCACCAGACTTGGCGCTCAGGCTGATGGTGACATGGCCGTCCTTGCTGACCTCCAGGGCAATGGCTTCGCCCGTAAGGTCGGCCTTGTTGCGAATCAGGGTGACTTTCGCAGGATCGGGACGGATTTCGAGAAACTCTGGCCAGAGTGCGAAAGGATCGAGGGCTTCAGGCGCCGTGGCATCGACCACCAGCAATACCCGATCCGCTTCGCCGATGGCTTTCAAAGCACGCTCGACGCCGATTTTTTCCACATGATCATCGGTATCGCGCAGACCGGCGGTATCCACTACGTGCAGCGGCATGCCATCGATGTGGATATGTTCACGAAGCACGTCACGGGTGGTGCCGGCAATTTCGGTCACGATCGCCGCTTCACGCCCGGCCAGGGCATTGAGCAGGCTGGATTTACCGGCATTCGGACGACCGGCAATGACCACGGTCATGCCGTCTCGCAGCAAGGCGCCCTGCCCGGCTTCGCGCATGACGGTGGATAACTCGTCGCGCACCTTGTCGAGCATGCTCAAGACGTGGCCATCGGCGAGGAAGTCGATTTCCTCCTCAGGAAAATCGATGGCCGCTTCGACATAGATTCGCAGGCCGATCAGTTGTTCGGTGAGGTTATGCACACGTGACGAGAAGGCACCCTGCAGGGAGCGCAACGCGTTTCGCGCAGCCTGGGCGGAACTGGCTTCAATCAGGTCGGCAATGGCTTCGGCCTGGGCGAGGTCCAGTTTGTCGTTGAGGAAGGCGCGCTCGCTGAATTCCCCCGGTCGGGCGAGACGGCAACCCAGTTCCAGGCAGCGCTTGAGCAGCATATCCAGAACGATCGGACCGCCATGACCTTGCAGCTCCAGCACATCTTCGCCAGTGAACGAGTTCGGGCCGGGGAAATACAAGGCAATTCCCTGGTCCAGCACCTCGTCGTTTTCACTGAAAAACGGACCGTAGTGAGCAAATCGCGGCTTGAGCTCGCGACCGCTGAAGGCCTTGGCCGCAACGCTGGCCAACGGCCCGGAAATACGCACGATGCCTACACCGCCGCGACCTTGAGCGGTGGCGACGGCTGCGATGGTTTCGCGAGGAACGCTCATAAACCGGTATCCAGACAAAAGTGACAGATAGCAAAACGCCCCACTAGGGGGCGTTTTGAGTGGTTATCCACAGTGTAAATCAGGCAGCTGCTTTAGCGGCCGCTTCGATCTTACGTGTGATGTACCACTGTTGGGCGATCGACAGGCAGTTGTTCACTACCCAGTACAGCACCAGACCAGCCGGGAACCACAGGAAGAAGAAGGTGAAGATGATTGGCATCAGCTTCATCACCTTGGCCTGCATCGGATCCGGAGGAGTCGGGTTCAACTGCTGCTGGATGAACATGGTTGCACCCATGATGATCGGCAGAATGAAGAACGGATCCTTGATCGACAGGTCAGTAATCCACAGCATGAACGGTGCCTGACGCATCTCGACGCTTTCCAGCAGAACCCAGTACAGCGAGAGGAAAACCGGCATCTGCACGAGGATTGGCAAGCAACCACCCAGCGGATTGATCTTCTCTTTCTTGTACAGCTCCATCATGGATTGCGACATTTTCTGCCGGTCATCGCCATGTTGCTCTTTCAGCGCAGCCAGTTTCGGTGCCACTGCACGCATGCGCGCCATGGATTTGTAGCTGGCAGCCGACAGCGGGAAGAATATCCCTTTGATCAGCATGGTCAGGAAGATGATCGACCAGCCCCAGTTACCCACAATGGCGTGGATATGTTGCAGCAACCAGAAGATCGGTTGGGCGATGAACCACAGAATGCCGTAGTCGACCGTCAATTCCAGACCTGGGGACAACTCTTTGAGCACAGCCTGGCTTTTCGGACCTGCATACAGAACAGCACTGGTCTCAGCCTTGGCACCCGGTGCAACACTCATCGATGGGCCGGTGTAGCCGATGATGTAGTTGCCCTTGCTGTCTTTACGGGTCTGGACGACGTTGTTTTCGCCCTTGGCCGGAATCCATGCGGTCACGAAGTAGTGTTGCAACCAGGCAACCCAACCGCCGGTGACGGTTTCTTTCAACGGCGCCTTGTCCATGTCCTTCATGGACACTTTCTTGTACGGCTCCGAACTTGTCCACAGGGCGGCGCCCAGGTAAGTCGCGGTGCCGGTAGCCGTGGTCGACGAAGGATCGGCGCTGGCGTCGCGCTTCAACTGGGCGAACATTGCACCGGTCCAGGGCTGGGCGCTCTGGTTGTCGATCAGGTAGGAAACGGTTACGTCATACAGGCCGCGTTTCAGGGTGAAACGCTTGATGTAGTTGACGCCGTCCTTGCTGAACTTCAGGTCCACGACCAATTGGTCCTGACCTTCAGCCAGTTGATAAACCTTCTTCTCCGAGGAATAAACCGGACGACCGGCCGGATTGGCATCCGGACCGTTGCTGCCGATCAGACCGCTTTGCGCCAGATAAGTACGTTCGCCGCCGTTATCGAACAGCTGGAACGGAATTTCCGGGTGATCCTGGCGACGTGGATACTTAGGTAACGTCAGCTGGGCAACATCGCCACCTTGTGGGTCGACAGCCAGGTCCAGTACATCCGTTTTGATCTGGATGAGGTCCTTGCTCACAGCCACCGGCGTTTCGGCAGGTGCACTGGTGTCGCTTGCAGCACGTGGAATGTCGTCACTGGCAGAAGCGTTGGAGCCAGATGCCGTATCCGGCAGGCCCGATGCAGTCGTATTGGTGGCAACATTCTGAGTCGGCAGGGCAGCCTGGCCATAGTCCTGGTTCCATTTAAGAACCATAACGTAGGACACGATTGCCAGGGCGACGATCAGGATCGTGCGTTTGATATCCATGATTACTCGGCCATCGAAGAAGAACGGGAGGTAGGGATAGGTGGAACCGGGTCATAACCACCGGGATTCCACGGATGACAGCGACCTAAACGACGAAAGGTCAGCCAGCCACCGCGAAGAAGGCCATGATTTTCGATGGCTTCTAACGCGTAGCAGGAACAACTGGGGTAGAAACGACAGTGATCGGCCATCAGGGGACTAATGGCATAGCGATAAAACTGGATCGGAACGAGTGCCAGTTTACGCATCCGGACTGTCTACCCCTACAGGTTCGGTTTTGACTGCTGGTACCGGCGAACTGCGAGCCAGACGTTTCCAGAGTTTGCCGAAATGCTGAATCAATTCGGGGTTTTCTACATCACCCAAACCTTTGCGCGCGACGATAACTATGTCCCAGCCGACCAGAGAATCCTGGTTCAGGCGAAACGATTCGCGCATCAGACGTTTGAGGCGATTGCGCTCGACGGAGAGCTTTACGCTCTTTTTCCCGATAACCAACCCGAGACGGGGGTGATCAAGATCGTTGTTGCGCGCAAGGAGCAGGAGATTTTTCCCCGGAACCTTGCCGGTAGGGGAGTCAAAGACTGCCTTGAATTGCCGGGGGGTAAGCAGACGCTTTTCCCGACTGAAGTCCTGACTCACCTCCAGTGCCGGATTATCAAACTGCCAGACGCGCACGACCTTTGGCGCGACGACGCGACAGGACGGCACGACCGTTCTTGGTAGCCATGCGAGCACGGAAACCGTGGGTACGAGCGCGTTTGATAGTGCTTGGTTGGAAAGTACGTTTCATTGTCGTGTTACCTGGTTCGTCCACAACGGGCCGGAATGGCCCCCGTTTTAAGAGACCGGGGATTCTAGAGAAAGCAAGCCTTCAGGTCAATTTCCAACCAACGTTTCCTTATAAATAGATCTCCAGAGGCTTTTCGGCGTTTGCACCTTGCGTAGATATAAAAATAAGAAAGGAAAGTATTTAAAGCTTTTCTGTAAAGCTTATAAAAGCTAGGCCCGCATCCTTCTGTGGATAACTAGATTGAGCCCTTGTTTTACCTGATGTACAGAGAATGACAACTACAGTGGAAAACAGTGTTCAGCCTGTGCTGCGCTGTCGGATAACCTGTGTGTGAAAGGTTGTCTTATCCACAGGCCGGTTATCCACCGAGTTTCGCCCCCACTTGTGCAATGACCTTAACCCCGGTTATCCACAGAGCTTATGCACAGACCACTGGTCGCCTTTTTTGCGTATGAAAGGGCGATTCTTCTTGGTCGATGAACCACCTTCGTGTGGATAAGTCGGCGTCTGGTCGCTACAATGGCCGCTTGTTTTTGCCTCACCGGCTTTCAACTTAGGGGATATCCGTGTCAGTGGAACTTTGGCAGCAATGCGTGGAGCTTTTGCGCGATGAGCTGCCTGCCCAACAATTCAACACTTGGATCCGTCCACTACAGGTCGAAGCCGAAGGCGACGAGTTGCGTGTCTATGCGCCCAATCGTTTTGTTCTGGACTGGGTCAACGAAAAGTACCTGGGGCGTGTTCTCGAATTGCTCGATGAACACGGCAATGGCATGGCGCCTGCGCTTTCCTTATTAATAGGCAGCAAACGCAGTTCGGCACCCCGTGCCGCGCCCAATGCTCCCCTGGCTGCAGCGGCTTCCCAGGCCCAGGCTGCTCAAGCGCCCGCCAATCCGCCGCCAGCACCTGCCGCAGCGTCGACCAAACGTGCGACGCAAAAAGTGGCTGAGGTCACCGAGGAAGAACCTTCTCGTGACAGCTTCGACCCGATGGCCGGCGCCAGTTCGCAACAGGCCCCGGTTCGCGCCGAGCAACGTACCGTGCAGGTCGAAGGTGCGCTCAAGCACACCAGTTACCTGAATCGTACCTTTACCTTTGAGAATTTCGTTGAAGGTAAATCCAACCAGCTGGCGCGCGCCGCCGCCTGGCAGGTGGCTGACAACCCCAAGCACGGTTACAACCCGCTCTTCCTTTATGGTGGCGTCGGCCTGGGTAAAACCCACTTGATGCATGCTGTGGGTAACCATCTATTAAAGAAGAATCCGAATGCCAAGGTGGTGTACCTGCATTCCGAGCGTTTCGTGGCGGATATGGTCAAGGCCCTGCAACTGAACGCGATCAACGAGTTCAAACGCTTCTACCGTTCGGTGGATGCGTTGCTGATCGATGACATTCAGTTCTTCGCCCGCAAGGAGCGTTCCCAGGAGGAGTTTTTCCACACCTTCAACGCCCTGCTCGAAGGTGGCCAGCAGGTCATTCTCACCAGTGACCGCTACCCGAAGGAAATCGAAGGCCTTGAAGAACGCCTCAAGTCCCGCTTTGGCTGGGGCCTGACCGTAGCGGTCGAGCCGCCGGAGCTGGAAACCCGCGTGGCGATCCTGATGAAGAAGGCCGATCAGGCCAAAGTCGAGCTGCCTCACGACGCTGCGTTCTTCATTGCCCAACGCATTCGCTCCAACGTCCGTGAGCTGGAAGGCGCGCTCAAACGCGTGATCGCCCACTCGCACTTCATGGGCCGCGATATCACCATCGAGCTGATTCGCGAATCCCTTAAGGACTTGTTGGCGTTGCAGGATAAACTGGTATCTGTGGATAACATTCAGCGCACTGTCGCCGAGTACTACAAGATCAAGATCTCCGACTTGCTGTCCAAACGCCGTTCGCGTTCGGTCGCTCGTCCGCGTCAGGTCGCTATGGCGTTGTCCAAGGAACTGACCAACCACAGCCTGCCGGAAATCGGCGATGTGTTTGGCGGTCGCGACCATACAACGGTCTTGCACGCGTGCCGCAAGATCAACGAACTTAAGGAATCCGACGCGGACATCCGCGAGGACTACAAGAACCTGCTGCGTACGCTGACCACTTGATGAACACCAGCGCAGCTTATTAAGGCAAGGGACTAGACCATGCATTTCACCATTCAACGCGAAGCCCTGTTGAAACCCCTGCAACTGGTCGCAGGCGTCGTCGAACGCCGACAGACCTTGCCGGTACTTTCCAACGTGCTGCTGGTTGTCGAAGGCCAGCAATTGTCGCTGACCGGTACCGACCTGGAAGTCGAACTGGTCGGTCGTGTTCAACTCGAAGAGCCGGCGGATCCGGGTTCCATCACCGTGCCGGCGCGCAAGTTGATGGACATCTGCAAAAGCCTGCCGAACGATGCGCTGATCGACATCAAGGTCGACGAGCAGAAGCTTGTGGTCAAGGCCGGCCGTAGCCGCTTCACCCTGTCGACACTGCCGGCCAACGACTTCCCTACCGTGGAAGAAGGCCCGGGTTCGCTGACCTGCAGCCTGGAGCAAAGCAAACTGCGTCGTCTGATCGAACGCACCAGCTTCGCCATGGCCCAGCAGGACGTGCGTTACTACCTCAACGGCATGCTGCTGGAAGTTTCCGCTGGCGTGATCCGCGCCGTGGCTACCGACGGTCACCGTCTGGCCATGTGCTCGATGCAGGCCGATATCGGTCAGCCGGATCGTCACCAGGTCATCGTGCCGCGCAAAGGTATCCTCGAACTGGCGCGCCTGCTCACCGAGCCGGACGGCAATGTCAGCATCGTGCTGGGTCAGCACCACATCCGCGCCACCACCGGTGAGTTCACCTTCACTTCGAAACTGGTCGACGGCAAATTCCCGGACTACGAACGTGTTCTGCCTAAAGGCGGCGACAAGCTGGTACTTGGCGATCGCCAGGCTCTGCGCGAAGCGTTCAGCCGTACCGCCATTCTGTCCAACGAGAAGTACCGTGGTATCCGTCTGCAACTGGCCAGCGGTCAGCTGAAGATCCAGGCGAACAACCCGGAGCAGGAAGAAGCGGAAGAAGAAGTGGGCGTTGAATACAACGGCGGCTCTCTGGAAATCGGCTTCAACGTGAGCTACCTGCTCGACGTACTGGGCGTGATGACCACCGAGCAGGTTCGTCTGATCCTGTCCGACTCCAACAGCAGCGCACTGGTGCAGGAATCGGATAACGACGACTCGGCCTACGTTGTCATGCCGATGCGTCTGTAATCATGCTCAGCAGAAGCTAGATGTCCTTAAGTCGCGTCTCGGTCACCGCGGTGCGCAATCTGCACCCGGTGACCATCTCCCCCTCCCCCCGCATCAATATTCTTTACGGCGCCAACGGCAGCGGCAAAACCAGTGTTCTGGAAGCCATCCATCTGCTGGGGCTTGCCCGTTCATTTCGCAGCACCCGTCTGTTGCCGGTCATTCAATACGAACAACTGGCGTGCACAGTCTTTGGCCAGGTTGAACTGGCGGAGGGTGGGCATAGCGCCTTGGGCATTTCTCGGGATCGCCAAGGCGAATTCCAGATCCGTATCGATGGGCAGAATGCGCGCAGCGCCGCGCAACTGGCCGAGATCTTGCCACTGCAACTGATCAATCCGGACAGCTTTCGATTGCTGGAAGGTGCGCCGAAGATTCGTCGGCAGTTTCTCGACTGGGGTGTGTTCCACGTGGAACCGCGCTTCATGTCAACCTGGCAACGCTTGCAGAAGGCCCTGCGCCAGAGAAACTCTTGGCTGCGGCATGGTACACTTGACGCCGTTTCGCAAGCGGTTTGGGACAGGGAACTGTGCCAGGCCAGCGCTGAAATTGATGAATACCGCCGCGCTTATATCAAAGCCTTGAAACCAGTCTTTGAACAAACCTTGAGCGAACTGGTTGAGCTTGAAGGCTTGACGCTCAGCTATTACCGCGGCTGGGACAAGGACCGTGAACTGAGTGCTGTGCTCGCCGGGTCTCTTCAGCGGGACCAGCAAATGGGGCATACCCAGGCCGGACCACAACGTGCTGATTTGCGGCTCAGACTGGGCGCGCATAACGCTGCGGACATCTTGTCCCGTGGCCAGCAGAAGTTGGTGGTTTGCGCGTTGCGGATTGCCCAAGGGCACTTGGTCAGCCAGGCTCGACGCGGTCAGTGTATTTATCTGGTGGATGACTTGCCGTCCGAACTGGACGAGCAACACCGTCGCGCCCTTTGCCGCTTGTTGGAAGACTTACGCTGCCAGGTATTTATCACCTGTGTAGATCACGAATTATTGAGGGAAGGCTGGCAGACGGAAACGCCAGTCGCTCTGTTCCACGTGGAACAGGGCCGTATCACCCAGACCCACGACCATCGGGAGTGAAGGCATTGAGCGAAGAAAATACGTACGACTCAACGAGCATTAAAGTGCTGAAAGGCCTGGATGCCGTACGCAAACGTCCCGGTATGTACATTGGTGACACCGACGATGGCAGCGGTCTGCACCACATGGTGTTCGAAGTGGTCGATAACTCGATCGACGAAGCTCTCGCCGGCCACTGCGACGACATCAGCATCATCATTCACCCGGATGAGTCCATCACCGTTCGCGACAACGGTCGTGGCATCCCGGTAGACGTGCACAAAGAAGAAGGTGTTTCGGCAGCCGAGGTCATCATGACCGTACTGCATGCCGGCGGTAAGTTCGACGACAACTCCTACAAAGTATCCGGTGGCCTGCACGGTGTAGGTGTGTCGGTGGTGAACGCACTGTCCAAAGAACTGGTCCTGACCGTTCGCCGCAGCGGCAAAATCTGGGAACAGACTTACGTCCACGGTGTTCCACAAGAGCCGATGAAAATCGTTGGTGAGAGTGAAACCACCGGCACCCAGATTCACTTCAAGCCATCGGCCGAGACGTTCAAGAACATCCACTTCAGCTGGGACATCCTGGCCAAGCGGATTCGTGAACTGTCCTTCCTCAACTCCGGTGTCGGCATCGTCCTCAAGGATGAGCGCAGTGGCAAGGAAGAGTTGTTCAAGTACGAAGGCGGCCTGCGAGCGTTTGTTGAATACCTGAACACCAACAAGACTGCGGTCAATCAGGTGTTTCACTTCAACATTCAGCGCGAAGACGGCATCGGCGTGGAAATCGCCCTGCAGTGGAACGACAGCTTCAACGAGAACCTGTTGTGTTTCACCAACAACATTCCACAGCGCGATGGCGGTACTCACCTGGTGGGTTTCCGTTCCGCACTGACGCGTAACCTGAATACCTACATCGAAGCCGAAGGTCTGGCGAAGAAGCACAAAGTCGCGACCACCGGTGACGATGCCCGTGAAGGCCTGACCGCGATCATTTCGGTGAAAGTACCGGATCCGAAGTTCAGCTCCCAGACCAAAGACAAGCTGGTGTCTTCCGAAGTGAAGACCGCGGTCGAACAGGAAATGGGCAAGTACTTCTCCGACTTCCTGCTGGAAAACCCGAACGAAGCCAAGCTGGTCGTCGGCAAGATGATCGATGCGGCGCGTGCTCGTGAAGCGGCGCGTAAAGCCCGTGAAATGACCCGTCGTAAAGGCGCGCTGGATATCGCCGGGCTGCCGGGCAAACTGGCTGACTGCCAGGAAAAAGACCCTGCCCTTTCCGAACTGTATCTCGTGGAAGGTGACTCTGCTGGCGGTTCCGCCAAGCAGGGGCGTAACCGTCGGACCCAGGCCATCCTGCCGCTGAAGGGCAAGATCCTGAACGTCGAGAAGGCGCGCTTCGACAAGATGATCTCTTCGCAAGAAGTGGGCACCTTGATCACCGCGCTGGGCTGCGGCATCGGCCGCGACGAGTACAACATCGACAAGCTGCGTTACCACAACATCATCATCATGACCGATGCTGACGTCGACGGTTCGCACATCCGTACCCTGCTGCTGACCTTCTTCTTCCGTCAGTTGCCGGAGCTGATCGAACGCGGCTACATCTACATCGCTCAGCCACCGCTTTACAAGGTCAAGAAAGGTAAGCAAGAGCAATACATCAAAGACGACGAGGCCATGGAAGAGTACATGACGCAGTCGGCCCTGGAAGATGCGAGCCTGCACCTGAACGAAGAAGCACCTGGCATCTCCGGTGAAGCGCTTGAGCGTCTGGTGAATGACTTCCGTCTGGTGATGAAGACCCTCAAGCGTCTGTCGCGCCTGTACCCACAGGAGCTGACCGAGCACTTCATCTACCTGCCAGCGGTGAGCATGGAGCAACTGTCCGATCATGCAGCAATGCAAGATTGGCTGGCTCAGTACGAAGTTCGCTTGCGCACCGTAGAGAAGTCCGGCCTGGTTTACAAAGCCAGCCTGCGTGAAGATCGTGAACGTAACGTCTGGCTGCCAGAGGTCGAACTGATCTCCCACGGCCTGTCGAACTACGTCACCTTCAACCGCGACTTCTTCGGCAGTAACGATTACAAGACTGTCGTTTCGCTAGGCGCTCAACTGAGCACCCTGCTGGACGACGGCGCGTACATCCAGCGTGGCGAGCGCAAGAAGCCGGTGACCGAGTTCAAGGAAGCCCTTGAATGGCTGATGGCTGAAAGCACCAAGCGTCACACCATCCAGCGATACAAAGGTCTGGGCGAAATGAACCCGGATCAGCTGTGGGAAACCACCATGGACCCAAGCCAGCGCCGGATGCTCAAAGTGACCATCGAAGACGCCATTGGCGCGGACCAGATCTTCAACACCCTGATGGGTGATGCGGTCGAACCACGTCGTGACTTCATCGAGAGCAACGCCCTGGCGGTGTCCAACCTGGACTTCTGATCGAATGGGTTGTAGCTGTCTGTGAAGCAAAATCAAGCCCGGAGGATTTCTGATTCGCCGGGCTTTTTATTTTTGGATAATTGCTTTGGCGTGATGGCGCTGTCTGCGACTACGCGGTAACTATGTTTGCATTTGTTAATACACCATTGATTAGTTTTGGTGTCGATGCAACGCTCAACCGGGTTATCGAATCGAACCGGTTCTGGATATCCAATCCTGTGGAGGGATTACCTTTGAGCGAGCAGCATCAGTCTTTTGAGGGCCTGAAGCACCTATCGAACGATGGTTTTGAATACTGGTCTGCCCGAGAGCTTGCGCCTCTGTTGGAGTACCGAGAGTGGCGGAACTTCGAGAATGTCATTGGCAAGGCTATACAGGCTTGTGAGCTCAGTAATCACCTGGTCACCAACCATTTTGTTGACTCCACCAGAATGGTTTCTCTGGGGTCGGGTTCCCAGCGGGAACTGAAGGATGTCCGGCTCTCTCGTTATGCTTGCTATCTGATCGTACAGAACGGCGACCCTACCAAGCCGGTTATTGCCGCGGGGCAGACTTACTTCGCGCTCCAGACTCGACGTCAGGAATTGGCAGATGACGCCACCTTTCAGAAGCTAAGGGACGATCAGAAGCGCTTGTTACTGCGTAATGAACTGCGTGAGCACAACAAGCAATTGGTTGAAGCGGCGCAGCAAGCCGGAGTTGAAACAGGCTTGGACTTCGCCATTTTCCAGAATCATGGATACCAGGGGCTATATGGCGGGCTTGATCAGAAAGCCATTCACCAACGCAAAGGGCTCAAAAAGAGTCAGAAAATTCTGGATTACATGGGTTCAACTGAACTGGCTGCCAATTTGTTTCGTGCGACACAAGCTGAAGAAAAATTACGCCGCGATAACGTCCAAGGTAAGCACCAGGCCAATCAGGTTCATCTGGAAGTAGGTAGAAAGGTACGAGAGACCATTGCCGAATTGGGAGGAACCATGCCGGAGGATCTACCTGTTCCCGAAAGCAGTATCAAACAAGTGGAGTCCGCCGCGAAGAAACTTCATGGAAAGTCGGTGGAAGAGTGACCATTGAGATTCAAGCCTCCACCTGAACGTAAATGCTAATGGGCTATTCGGCTACGGGCGCCACACTCTCCAACCGATACCCATACCCGTAAATCGTCAGCAACTGCCAACCGCGATCCGCCGTCAGGCCAAGCTTGTTGCGCAGACGATAGATGTGGGTGTCCAGCGGCCGGGACGACGACATTTCTTCATGGGGCCAGAGTCGTTCGTACAGGTAATCCCGCGACAGCGGTCGACCGAGGTTGCTGAACAGGCAATGCGCCAGGCGGTATTCGCGTTCGGTCATTACGATTGGTTTGCCGTCGCGAGTGACGGTCAGTTCGGCGTCGTCGAAAACCAGATCATTGAAGCTCAACCCTTCGGCCGCCGCGCGCTGCTGGCCATGCCGGCGCAGGACCGCGCCAACACGGGCTTTCAGTTCATTGGGGCGGAACGGTTTGCTGACGTAGTCGTCGGCGCCGGCATTCAGGGCCTGAACGATATCGCTTTCGCCGTCGCGACTGGTGAGCATGATTGCCGCAGGCGGCGCTTCCATGTGCTCGCGGGTCCAGAGCAGCAATGACAAACCCGTGAGGTCAGGCAGTTGCCAGTCGAGGATCAGCAGGTCGAAAGTTTCCCTACGCAGTAGGCGCAACAGGTCTTCGCCCCGTTCGAAGCTGTACAGCGACCACGGCTGCTCTCCGGCTTCGGCCATCTGTTGCAGGGTTTGTTCGACCCGGCGCAGTTCGGCGGGCTCATCGTCCAGTATCGCAACGCGCATACAGGGTGATTCCTTGTCGCTTGGGCAGCTCTTTATCGACGATAGCGGCTCAATCGATACAGCGAAAGCAAGCGGCCCGCCGTTGGTCGCGGCGTCCGCTATGATTCTTTGAGTCGAAACCTCAGGCGTAGGAACCATGAACCCATTCACCCCGCCCTCCCCCGTTGGCCATGTTTGACCAACGCCGCCGTGAAAGCCGAGAGCCAAGCCAAGTGCAGCGATTGTTTCGGCAATTGGTGCGCGAGTGGTTGTGGATAAGTCTCGTGCTGTTGCCGCTGACGACGTTGCTGTCCTATCGCGCGCAAATCAACTTGGGCGATGCATCCCCAGGCTTGAGTGCATGGCTTTCCCTTGGTCTGGTGACGTGCGTGCTTGGGCTGTTGCTGTGGCGCCCGCGCCTGGCGCTCTGGCTGACGCTCACGGGGATGGCTTGTGCGTTGCTGATCAGCGCCGGCCTTGCGGAGTTCAAGCGCTGGTGGTGGTCACCGACGCCTGCGGTGCTGGGGATGCTGTTTGGTTATCTGATCTGGAACTGGCGGCGCCTCAGTGTGGTGCTGACCTATTTCGGTTGGGAATTGGCGCGGCTGGACAGCGAGCCGAAAGTGTTTCCGGAGCGCCGTCGTGCCCAGTATCCCGGTGGCGACCGATTGCAGAAGCAGATCATGGCGCTGGAACAAGCCATGAGCCTGACCCGCGATACCCACCGATTCATTGCCGATGGCCTGGAGTACTTGCCGGTGGCCACGTTGATCAGCGATCCCCAAGGCCAGATTCTGCTCGGCAACCGCAAGGCTCGCGACCTGTTTGGCGGGGATCTGGTCGGCGATGATGTGCTCGGGCGACTTAGACAGCTCGGTTATCCGGATATGAGCCGTGGGCCGGGCTCGTCTTTATCGACACTGCCGCTGCTGGAGTTTTGCGACCTCAAGGAACGCAGCCTGCGTCTGGAGCGTGCCGGGTTGTTGCCGGTAGACGGTGATATTCCGGTCGGCTGGCTATGGAACCTGACTGATTTGAGTGTGGAGCGCGATGCGGAGGAACAGCGTGCGGTCCTGTTGCGGTTCCTGTCTCACGACCTGCGGGCGCCTCACTCGGCCATCCTCGCGTTGCTCGACGTCCATCGTCACCAGGTGGGCGGTGATTCGCAACTCTTTGATCAAATCGAGCTACAGGTACGTCGGGCCCTGGAGCTGACTGACGGTTTCGTTCAACTGGCGAGGGCCGAGTCCGAGGCTTATCAGTTTCAGCCGAGCCTGTTTGCGATGTTGGTGCTGGATGTGTTCGACCAGGCGCTGCCCATCGCGCAGTTGAAACAGATCGAACTGGTTCATCAAGTGGAAGAAGAGGCACAGGAAAGTCTGGTTCTGGCGGATCAGGCGCTGCTGACCCGGGCGTTGTTCAATTTGCTGGAAAATGCCATCAAGTACAGTATTTCAGGTACTCGCATCCGTTTGCGCGTCGGTCAGCGCGACGGCTGGCTGATCTGTGAGCTCATCGATCAGGGCAAAGGCATCTCCGCTGAGGAGTTACCCGAACTGTTCAGCCAATACCGACGCTTTTCTTCCGCCCAGGGTATCGATGGCGTGGGGTTGGGATTATCGATGGTCAAAGCCGTTGTGGATCGGCACGGCGGGCGAATCGAGTGTCAGAGCGAGGTGGGTCAGGGCACGACATTCAGGCTGCAATTTCCACTGTTTACAGAATGAAAGTGAGCGACCCAGGTCGCCCTGTCATGTCGACAGTCTGCGATTGTTCCGGGCATAAAAAACCGGCTATATCAGCCGGTTTTTTTACGTCCGAAAAAAACTTATGCACGTTTTTATGGTTTTTATCTCTCTGAGAAATATGTAAAAAAATCATAAAGTTACGTACAAATAACAACGGTTTTCAATGAAACGGTACACAGGTTATCCACAGAATCTCAGACAGCCACCTGATCGTTTGAAACCGGGGCTTGCGGAGCCGGTGGCAGCGAGCCCATTTCCCGTTGCATCTGCTCGTTCCACGCCTGGACCCGGTCGTTCAATTCGGCAATGGCTCGTGGCCCGTTGCCTTCGGCATACATCGGTGCGCCAATGATCACAGTGATGACGCCCTGCTTCTTCGCCCAACCGGTTTTCGGCCAGAACTTGCCTGCGTTGTGCGCAATCGGCAGCACCGGCAATTCGGCGTTGACCGCCAATGCGCTGCCACCGCGCGAGAATTTTCCGACGGTGCCGAAAGGAACGCGCGTGCCTTCAGGGAAGATCAGCACCCAAACATTGTCCTTGAGCAGTTCATCGCCCTTCTTCGCAACATGCTTGAGTGCGGCTTTCGGGTTGTCGCGATCGATGGCGATCGGTCGCAGCATGGCCATGGCCCAACCGAAGAACGGCACATAGAGCAATTCACGTTTGAGCACCTGGCTCAGCGGTGAAAAGTAAGCAGAGAGAAAGAACGTCTCCCACGTGCTCTGGTGGTTCGACTGAATGACGCAAGGCCGTTCAGGTACGTTCTCGGCACCCTTCACTTCGTAGCGAATGCCCAGAAACACTTTGCTCAGCCACAGGGCGCAGCGGCACCAATACACGTTGATGAAGCGATAACGCGCCTTGAAAGGCAAAAACGGCGCGATAAAAAAACTCAGGCTGCACCACAGCAAGGAGCTGGTGCCCAGCAGCAGGTAAAAGAGGAAGGTTCTGATGGCCTGCAATATCGACATGGTGACGTTTACCGTTGCGGGCATTGCCCGCCTGTATAAAGCGCACTCCTGATGGGTCCTTTATCAGGAATTTCAGAAGCACTCTAATTGTGGATAAGTTCTGCGGCAATCGCCGCCAGATCGTCAAAAATCAATGTGCCAACCGGAAGGGTTTTACCCAAAGTCTTTTCGCCTTTCCCGGTCTTTACCAAAACTGGCTGTGAATCGACGGCTTTGGCGGCTTCCAGGTCACCAAGGCTGTCGCCGACGAACCAGAGATTGGTCAGCGACACGTTGTAATGAGCGGCGATGGTTTTCAACATCCCGGGTTTCGGCTTGCGGCAATCGCAGCCTTCGTCCGGCCCGTGCGGGCAGTAGACGATCAGGCCGACTTCACCGCCCTGCTCCGCCACCAGCGCGCGCAAGCGCTCGTGCATGGCATCCAGGGTGGCGAGGTCGTAATAACCGCGAGCGATGCCCGACTGGTTGGTAGCGACCGCTACCGTCCAGCCGGCCTTGCTCAACTGCGCGATGGCTTCGATCGAACCGGGGAGTGGAATCCACTCCTCCACCGACTTGATGTAAGCGTCGGAGTCGTAATTGATCACGCCGTCCCGATCGAGAATCAGCAGTTTCAACAGCAGTCCCTCAACCCAGCAGCGAAATGTCGGCAACGCCGAGGAACAACCCACGCAGACGCGCCAGCAACGCATAACGGTTGGCGCGGACTTTTGCGTCCTCTGCGTTGACCATCACGGCTTCGAAGAACGCATCCACCGGCTCGCGCAGTGCAGCCAGGCGCGCCAGGGATTCGCTGTACTGACGCGAGGCGGCCATTGGCTGTACAGCCTGGTCAGCCTGCTGGATCGCCGAGTACAGGGAGAACTCGTTGGCATTGTCGAAGTACTTGGCTTCCACGACGGTAGGCACCGAGCCTTCGACCTTGCTCAGCAAGTTCGACACGCGCTTGTTCACCGCGGCCAGGGCGGCAGCTTCCGGCAGTTTGCGGAAGGCCTGTACCGCTTGTACACGCTGGTCGAAGTCCAGGGCCGAACCCGGCTTCAGAGCACGTACCGACAGGTAGGTCGCGACATCGACACCTTCGTCTTCGTAACGGGCACGCAGACGGTCGAAAATGAATTCCAGCACCGATTCATTGAGGCCGGCAGCCTTGACCTTGGTCCCGAAGGCATCCACAGCGAAGGCCACGGCGTCGGTCAGGTCCAGATCCAGTTGTTTCTCGATCAGGATACGCAACACGCCCAGTGCGGCACGGCGCAGGGCGTACGGGTCTTTGCTGCCGGTTGGCAGCATGCCGATACCGAAGATGCCCACGAGGGTGTCGAGCTTGTCGGCGATGGCCACGGCCGCACCGGTCAGTGTGCTCGGCAGTTCAGCGCCAGCACCGCGCGGCATGTACTGCTCGTTCAGCGCCAGTGCGACATCTTCCGGCTCGCCGTCGTTGAGGGCGTAGTAGTAACCGGCGACACCTTGCATCTCCGGGAACTCGCCGACCATCTCGGTCGACAGGTCGCACTTGGACAGCAAGCCCGCACGGGCTGCCCATGCAGCGTTGCCGCCGATGCGCTGAGCGATGAACGCGGCGAGCTTGGAAACGCGCTCTGCCTTGTCGTAGACGCTGCCGAGTTTTTCCTGGAACACCACGTTTTGCAGGCGCAGGTTGAAGTCTTCGAGCTTCTGCTTCTTGTCTTGCTTGAAGAAGAACTCGGCGTCGGTCAGGCGTGGGCGAACCACTTTCTCGTTACCGGCGATGATCTGCTGTGGATCTTTGCTCTCGATGTTGGCCACGGTAATGAAACGTGGCAGCAACTTGCCGTCGGCGTCCAGCAGGCAGAAGTACTTCTGGTTGTCCTGCATGGTGGTGATCAGGGCTTCCTGTGGCACGTCGAGGAAGCGTTCCTCGAACGAGCACACCAGCGGCACCGGCCACTCGACCAGCGCGGTCACTTCATCGAGCAGGGCTGGCGGAACGATTGCCGTGCCTTCCTGACGGGTGGCCAGCTCTTCGGTGCGCTTGCTGATGATCTCGCGACGCTCGTTGGCGTCGGCCAGAACGTAGGCGGCACGCAAGTCGGCCAGGTAGCTGGACGGCGAACCGATGCGCACGTTTTCCGGGTGATGGAAGCGGTGGCCACGGGAATCGCGGCCGGCCTTCTGGGCGAGGATGGTGCAATCGATGACCTGGTCACCGAGCAGCATCACCAGCCATTGGGTCGGACGAACGAATTCTTCCTTGCGCGCGCCCCAACGCATGCGTTTCGGGATCGGCAGGTCGTTCAGGGAATCTTCGACGATGGTCGGCAGCAGGCTCGCGGTCGCCTTGCCGGCGATGCTCTGGCTGTAGCGCAGTTTCGGGCCGCTCTGATCGATTTCGCTCAGGTCGACGCCGCACTTCTTGGCGAAGCCCAGTGCTGCTTGGGTCGGGTTGCCTTCGGCATCGAACGCGGCCTGACGTGGCGGGCCGTCGAGGTTGATGCTGCGATCCGGCTGCTGGGTGGCCAGTGCGGTGATCAGCACGGCCAGGCGGCGCGGGGCGGCATAAACGGTTTTGCTCTCGTAGTTCAGGCCGGCAGCTTGCAGGCCCTTGTCGATACCGGCGAGGAACGCCTCGGCCAGGGTGTTCAGGGCTTTGGGTGGCAGTTCTTCAGTGCCCAGTTCAACCAGAAAATCCAGAGCACTCATTGTGCAGCCTCCAGCTTGGCCAGTACTTCATCACGCAGGTCCGGGGTCGCCATCGGGAAGCCCAGCTTGGCGCGAGCCAGCAGGTAGGCTTGCGCAACGGAACGCGCCAGGGTGCGTACACGCAGGATGTATTGCTGACGCGCAGTTACCGAGATTGCCCGGCGCGCATCCAGCAGGTTGAAGGTATGGGAAGCCTTCAACACCATTTCGTAGCTCGGCAACGGCAGCGGCTGGTCGAGTTCGATCAGGCGCTTGGCTTCGCTTTCGTAGAAATCGAACAGTTCGAACAGCTTGTCGACGTTGGCGTGTTCGAAGTTGTAAGTGGACTGCTCCACTTCGTTCTGGTGGAACACGTCGCCGTAGGTCACTTTGCCGAACGGACCGTCAGCCCAGACCAGGTCGTAGACCGAGTCCACGCCTTGCAGGTACATGGCCAGACGCTCGAGACCGTAGGTGATCTCGCCGGTCACCGGGTAGCACTCGATGCCGCCCGCTTGCTGGAAGTAGGTGAACTGGGTCACTTCCATGCCGTTGAGCCAGACTTCCCAGCCCAGACCCCAGGCGCCGAGGGTCGGCGATTCCCAGTTGTCTTCGACGAAACGGATGTCGTGGACCAGCGGGTCCAGGCCGACGTGCTTGAGGGAGCCCAGGTACAGTTCCTGGAAGTTGTCCGGGTTCGGCTTCAGGACCACCTGGAACTGGTAGTAGTGCTGCAGACGGTTCGGGTTTTCGCCGTAGCGGCCGTCAGTCGGACGGCGGCTTGGCTGCACGTAGGCAGCGTTCCAGGTTTCCGGGCCGATGGCGCGCAGGAACGTTGCGGTGTGGAAAGTGCCGGCGCCTACTTCCATATCGTAGGGCTGAAGTACCACACAACCTTGCTCGGCCCAGTATTGCTGGAGGGCGAGGATCAAGTCTTGGAAGGTACGCACGGCTGGCGTAGGCTGGCTCACGAAATTCACCTGTTTCTTGGGCTGCGATTTAAAGAGCGGGAGTATACCCGATTCATTGCTGCGCACGCCCCCTGGAGCCTTATGCCACGCTGCTTTTGGTGTTCCGAAGATCCGCTGTACATGGCATATCACGATCAGGAGTGGGGCACGCCGCTACGCGATGCGCAGGGTTTGTTCGAGTTGCTTTTGCTCGAAGGGTTCCAGGCCGGGCTTTCCTGGATCACTGTGCTGCGTAAACGCGAGCATTATCGCCAGGTGATGTTCGGTTTTGATGTCCAGCGCGTGGCGCAGATGAGCGATGCCGAAATCGACGAGTTGATGCTTGATCCCGGCATCATCCGCAACCGCCTCAAGCTCAACGCCGCCCGGCGTAATGCCCAGGCGTGGCTGGCGCTGGAGGACCCGGTGGCGTTTCTCTGGTCGTTCGTCGGTGGCACGCCTGTGATCAATCATTTCAAGGATCGCAGCGAAGTCCCGGCCGTGACGCCGACCGCCGTGGAAATGAGCAAAGGCCTGAAAAAAGCCGGTTTCACGTTCGTCGGGCCGACCATTTGCTACGCGCTGATGCAGGCCTCGGGCATGGTCATGGATCACACCCGGGACTGCGACCGCTACGCGCAGTTGGCGAACGGCGGTTAGAATGGCCGCCTCGCGCACAGCACAAAATCAGGAGTGACCTGTGGATAAGTTGAAAGGCGCCTTGCTGGTAGGCGCTCTGCGGCTGTTTGCCCTGCTTCCGTGGCGGGCCGTGCAGGCCGTGGGCTCGGCGATTGGCTGGGTCATGTGGAAAACCCCGAACCGTTCCCGCGACGTGGTACGGATCAATCTGTCCAAGTGCTTTCCGGACATGGACCCCGCCGAGCGTGAGCGCCTGGTGGGTCAGAGCCTGAAGGACATCGGCAAGTCCCTGACCGAAAGCGCCTGCGCCTGGATCTGGCCGGCCCAGCGCTCCATCGACCTGGTGCGCGAAGTCGAAGGCCTCGACATATTGAAGGACGCCCTCGCCTCCGGCAAAGGCGTGGTCGGCATCACCAGCCACCTAGGCAACTGGGAGGTGCTGAACCACTTCTATTGCAGCCAGTGCAAACCGATCATTTTCTATCGTCCGCCGAAGTTGAAGGCTGTGGATGAATTGCTGCAAAAGCAGCGGGTGCAGTTGGGTAACAAGGTCGCCGCTTCCACAAAAGAAGGCATCCTCAGCGTCATCAAGGAAGTGCGCAAAGGTGGTGCAGTGGGCATTCCTGCTGACCCGGAACCGGCCGAATCCGCCGGGATTTTCGTGCCGTTCTTCGCCACTCAGGCGCTGACCAGCAAGTTCGTACCGAACATGCTGGCCGGCGGCAAAGCGGTCGGCGTGTTCCTGCACGCCCTGCGCCTGCCGGACGGTTCAGGCTACAAAGTGATCCTTGAGGCCGCGCCAGAGGCCATGTACAGCACTGACACGGCGGAGTCCTGTGCGGCCATGAGCCAGGTGGTCGAGCGCTATGTGCGGGCGTACCCGAGCCAGTACATGTGGAGCATGAAGCGCTTCAAGAAGCGTCCACCGGGTGAAGAGCGTTGGTATTGATTCAATTGGCATGATCTGTGGATAACCTTGGCATCGGGGTTATCCACAACCGTTCATTCAAGGGCGCAGAAGATGTCCGAACACCGCAAGTCGTTCCGAATCAAGATCAGTCACGAAAGCATCGGTGATTGCCTGGGGCAGACGCGCAACCTGTCGACCACCGGCGTTTACGTCAAGCATCCGCAACTGTCGACGCTGCCCCGGGGGGGCGGTTGTTTACGGTCAGGTGCAGGACTTACCCACAGGCGCGCCGCGGGTACGCATGGAGGTGGTGCTGGTGGATGCCGAGGGCATCGGTTTGCGTTATCTCTGATCAGTGCGCCTGACGCTCGAGCTTCTTCAGGAACACTGTCATTTCCTTCTCGGCCTGCTTGTCGCCATGGCCGCGAGCGGCTTCCAGGCCTTGCTCCCAGGCCTGCCGCGCGGCCGCAAAGTCCGCCAGCGCCAGATGGGCCTTGCCCAGTAGTTTCCACGCCGCCGAATACTTCGGATCGAATTCGACGCAGCGTTGGAAATGCTCCGCAGCCTTGGCGTTCTCCCCCAGATCCAGATAGCCCTTGCCCAGTCCGAAGCGTAGCAAAGCGTTATCCACACCCTTGGCGAGCATTTTTTCCAGGGATTCGATCATGGCGATATTTCCGAATGGGTGTCGTTTGCAAAATCGTCTTCGCCGGCAAGCCGGCTCCTACAGGTTATGCGCGATTCTCTGTAGGAGCTGGCTTGCCAGCGAAGGCGGTCTAAAGGATCAGAAGAAGCTCAACCCCACATGGAACAACTTCTCCACATCGCGAATATGCTTTTTATCCACAAGGAACAAAATTACATGGTCGCCCGTTTCGATCACGGTGTCGTCGTGGGCGATGATCACTTCTTCGTCACGGATAATCGCACCGATGGTAGTGCCCGGCGGCAGGCCGATGTTCTCGATGGCCTTGCCGATGACCTTGCTCGATTTCGCATCGCCATGGGCAATCGCCTCGATGGCTTCTGCCGCACCCCGGCGCAGTGAGTGCACGCTGACGATGTCGCCACGGCGTACGTGGGCCAGCAAGGTGCCGATGGTCGCCAGTTGCGGGCTGATGGCGATGTCGATGTCGCCGCCCTGGATCAGATCGACATAAGCCGGGTTGTTGATGATGGTCATCACCTTCTTCGCACCCAGGCGCTTGGCCAGCAGCGAAGACATGATATTGGCTTCGTCGTCGTTGGTCAGGGCCAGGAAAAGGTCGGCGTCGGCAATGTTCTCTTCCATCAGCAGGTCGCGGTCCGAAGCACTGCCCTGCAACACCACCGTGCTGTCCAGTGTGTCGGAGAGATGACGGCAGCGTGCCGGGTTCATCTCGATGATTTTCACCTGATAACGGCTTTCGATGGCCTCGGCCAGACGCTCGCCAATCTGCCCGCCACCGGCGATGACAATGCGTTTGTAGGTTTCGTCGAGACGGCGCATTTCGCTCATCACCGCACGAATGTTCGCCTTGGCAGCGATGAAAAATACTTCGTCGTCGGCCTCGATCACCGTGTCGCCCTGGGGCAGGATCGGCCGGTCACGACGGAAAATCGCCGCGACGCGGGTTTCCACGTTCGGCATGTGTTCACGCAACTGCCGCAGTTGCTGGCCCACCAGTGGCCCGCCGTAGTACGCCCGCACTGCCACCAGTTGCGCCTTGCCTTCGGCGAAGTCGATTACCTGCAAGGCGCCGGGGTGCTGGATCAGGCGCTTGATGTAGTTGGTCACCACTTGTTCCGGGCTGATCAGCACGTCCACTGGAATCGCTTCGTTCTGGAACAATTGCTCCTCACGGGTCAGGTACGCGGCTTCGCGAACCCGGGCGATCTTGGTCGGGGTGTGGAACAGGGTGTGGGCGACTTGGCAAGCGACCATGTTGGTTTCATCGCTGTTGGTCACGGCGACCAGCATGTCCGCGTCATCCGCTCCGGCCTGACGCAACACGGTCGGGAACGAGCCGCGACCTTGTACCGTGCGGATGTCCAGGCGGTCGCCGAGATCGCGCAGGCGTTCGCCATCGGTGTCGACCACGGTGATGTCGTTGGCTTCGCTGGCCAGGTGTTCCGCCAGCGAGCCGCCCACCTGCCCTGCTCCGAGGATGATGATTTTCATCCAGTCACTCCATTGAATCCATTTAACCGCGAGCGGCGGCGATCTTGATCAGCTTGGCGTAGTAGAACCCGTCGTGGCCGCCTTCCTGGGCCAGCAACTGGCGACCATGGGGCTGCTTGATGCCGGCCGCCGTGGCGAGGTCCAGTTCACGAGCACCCGGCGTACGGGCGAGGAAGGCTGCGATGACTTCGGTGTTTTCGGTCGGCAGCGTGGAACAGGTGGCGTACAGCAGGATGCCGCCCACTTCCAGGGTTTTCCACATGGCATCGAGCAACTCGCCCTGCAGCAGCGCCAGCGCGGCGATGTCGTCGGGTTGGCGGGTCAGCTTGATGTCCGGGTGACGACGAATCACACCGGTGGCCGAACATGGTGCGTCCAGCAGGATGCGCTGGAACGGCTTGCCGTCCCACCACGCCTGAGTGTCGCGACCGTCGGCAGCAATCAGTTCGGCGCTCAGTTTCAGGCGTTCGAGGTTTTCCCGCACCCGCACCAGCCGCTTGGCTTCCAGGTCTACTGCCACGACGCCAGCCAGTTTTGGCTCGGCCTCGAGAATATGGCAGGTCTTGCCACCTGGCGCGCAGCAGGCATCCAGCACCCGTTGACCTGGGGCCAGGTCGAGCAGATCAGCGGCCAGTTGCGCGGCTTCGTCCTGCACACTGATCCAGCCCTCGGCGAAACCCGGCAGGCTGCGTACATCGGCGGCGGCGTCGAGTACGATACCGTCGCGGCTGTAGACACACGGCGTGGCGGCAATTCCCGCGTCAGTCAGCAAACCGAGGTAGGCATCACGGCTGTGATGGCGACGGTTGACCCGCAGGATCATCGGCGGATGCGCATTGTTCGCCGCGCAAATGGCTTCCCATTGCTCTGGCCAGAACGCCTTCAGGGATTTTTGCAACCAGCGTGGGTGAGCGGTGCGTACCACCGGATCACGTTCCAGCTCGGCGAAAATCGTTTCGCTTTCGCGCTGAGCATTACGCAGCACAGCGTTGAGCAATGCCTTGGCCCAGGGTTTTTTCAGCTTGTCGGCGCAACCGACGGTTTCACCGATGGCGGCGTGGGCCGGGACACGGGTATAGAGCAGCTGATAGAGACCGACCAGCAACAGCGCCTCGACATCGGCGTCGGCCGCCTTGAATGGTTTTTGCAGCAGCTTGGCCGCCAGTGCCGACAGGCGTGGCTGCCAGCGCGCGGTGCCGAACGCCAGGTCCTGGGTAAAGCCGCGATCACGGTCCTCGACCTTGTCCAGTTGGATCGGCAGTGAGCTGTTGAGCGAGGCTTTTCCGTTCAGGACGGCAGCGAGTGCCTTGGCGGCGGCCAGACGCGGGTTCATTGAGCGTCCGCCGCTTGACCGAGGACAGTGCCGGTGGCGAATTTCTCACGGCGGCTGTTGAACAGGTCGCTGAAGTTCAGCGCCTTGCCGCCGGGCAATTGCAGACGAGTCAGGCACAGGGCCTGCTCGCCGCACGCGACGATCAGACCGTCCTTGCTGGCGCCGAGGATTTCACCCGGGGCGCCTTTGCCTTCAGCGAGGTTTGCGGCCAGCACTTTCAGGGCTTCGCCGTTCAAGGTGCTGTGGGTGATCGGCCACGGGTTGAAGGCACGGACCAGACGCTCCAGCTCAACCGCCGGGCGACTCCAGTCTATGCGTGCTTCGTCCTTGTTCAATTTGTGCGCATAGGTAGCGAGGCTGTCGTCCTGCACTTCGCCCTCCAGGGTTCCGTCGGCGAGGCCGGCAATCGCCTGGACCACGGCCGGCGGGCCCATTTCGGCCAGGCGATCGTGCAGGCTGCCGCCGGTGTCTTCGGCGCTGATCGGCGTGGTGACCTTGAGCAGCATCGGCCCGGTATCGAGGCCGGCTTCCATGCGCATCACGGTCACGCCGCTTTCGGCGTCCCCCGCTTCCACGGCGCGCTGGATCGGCGCCGCACCACGCCAGCGTGGCAACAGTGAGGCGTGACTGTTGATGCAACCCAGGCGCGGAATACCCAGCACCACTTGCGGCAGGATCAGACCGTAGGCGACCACTACCATCAAGTCCGGCTTCAGTGCAGCCAGTTCAGCCTGAGCATCTTCGTTGCGCAAGGTGGGCGGTTGCAGCACCGGGATATTGTTCTCTAGAGCAAGCTGCTTGACCGGGCTCGGCATCAGTTTTTGCCCGCGACCGGCCGGACGATCCGGTTGTGTGTAGACCGCGACGATCTCGTAAGGGCTGTCGAGCAACGCCTTGAGGTGTTCGGCGGCGAATTCGGGGGTGCCGGCAAAGACGATGCGCAGTGGCTCAGTCATGGGTGACGTCTCTTGAAAAGAAAAAGGCTTGCCGCAGCAAGCCTTTGAAGATGGGCATCAGGCGTTCTGGCGATGAAGCTTTTCCAGTTTCTTCTTGATGCGGTCGCGTTTGAGCGTGGACAGGTAATCAACGAACAATTTGCCGTTGAGGTGGTCGCATTCGTGCTGGATGCACACGGCGAGCAAATCTTCGGCGATCAGTTCGTAAGGCTGGCCGTCGCGGTCCAGCGCCTTGACCTTGACCCGTTGCGGGCGATCGACGTTTTCGTAGAAACCCGGCACAGACAGGCAGCCTTCTTGATACTGGCCCATCTCGTCGGTCAGCGGTTCGAACTCGGGGTTGATGAACACTCGCGGTTCGCTGCGGTCTTCGGAGAGGTCCATCACGACGATACGTTTGTGCACGTTGACCTGGGTAGCGGCGAGGCCGATGCCAGGCGCTTCATACATTGTTTCAAACATGTCGTCGACCAACTGACGCACTTCGTCGTCCACTACGGCCACTGGTTTGGCGATAGTGCGCAGACGCGGATCAGGGAATTCGAGGATGTTTAAAATGGCCATAAGCTTGATTAGTGCACGTGTGAAGTAAGGTCGGGTCGATGGCCTGGCGGGTCCGAAGAAATGCAGGCTACCGTTGTAAAACGTAGCTCCCTTCTGTTGACAAGCAAGTTTTGACAAGCAAGCCGGGAGCGAGCCACTGAGGGCTCTGGCGTTTCACGCGAACGTACATAATAAAGGGATTCACCGCATGAGGAAATCACTACTCGCCCTGCTGCTCCTGGCTTCGGCCGGTCTGGCGTACGGGCAAGTGCAACTTCGGGAAGATATTCCCACCATAAAGCTGTCGCCTCAGGTGCGCAGCAGCCCAGTGACCGAGGCTATCCCTGGCATTGCGCTGAAATCGATCAACAGCTTTCTGCTGAGCAACCGCATCGTCGACAAGGCCGAGGAATTCGACAAGGCGCCCTATATCGTCGCCGGCGATGCCGAACGCGTACTCAGCGGCGCGGGTGACCGTATCTTTGCCCGTGGCCATTTCGATCCGTCGCAACCGGCGTACGGCATCTTCCGCCAAGGCAAGGTCTACACCGATCCGCAGAGCAAGGAAATCCTGGGGATCAACGCCGACGACATCGGCGGCGGCGAGGTCGTGGCGATCGAAGGTGATATTGCCACCCTGGAGTTGCAACGCACGACCCAGGAGGTCCGCCTCGGCGATCGCTTGTTCAGCGGTGAAGAGCACGCGATCAACTCGACCTTCACGCCGAGCGCACCGAGCCACGAAATCAGCGGTTTGATCATCGATGTGCCGCGTGGGGTCACGCAGATCGGCGAGTTGGACGTGGTTACGCTGAACAAGGGGCAGCGCGACGGCCTGGCCGAAGGCAATCTGCTGGCGGTGATGAAAACCGGCGAAACCGTGCGGGACCGGATCACCGGCCAGCCGTTGAAAATTCCCGATGAGCGCGCCGGTCTGCTCATGGTTTTCCGTACCTACGACAAGCTCAGCTATGGGCTGGTGCTCAGCGCTTCGCGCTCGCTGTCGGTGATGGACAAGGTGCGAAATCCGTAAGAGTGCTTCACAAGTTACCAACAGAGTTATCCACAGCTTATTCCCGTTTGTACGGGTGCTTATTACGATCAAGGATGATCCATGTCGCTGCCTACTGTTACACCGGTTTCCCCCGCGGAACTGGAAGCTCGATTACGTCTGCACCGTTTGCCGGAACTCGGTCCGGCACGGTTCAAGAAGCTGCTTGAAGCCTTTGGCTCGGCGTCCAAAGCGATCAGCGCACCGGCCAGTGCCTGGCGCGCGCTGGGTTTGCCACTGGCCTGTTCCGAGGCCAGGCGTAGCACTGAGATCCGTGATGGCGCCAGTCATGCATTGGCCTGGCTGGAGCATCCGGCCCAGCATTTACTGATGTGGGACCAACCGGACTACCCGGCCCTGTTGGCACAAATCAGCGATGCACCACCGCTGTTATTTGTCGCGGGCGATCCGGGCATTCTGGAAAAACCACAACTGGCGATGGTCGGCAGCCGTCGCGCGTCCCGGCCGGGGATGGACACCGCTGCCGCGTTTTCCCGCAGCCTGGCGGGTGCCGGTTTTGTCATTACCAGCGGCCTGGCCCTGGGCATTGACGCTGCCGCGCACCAGGCCGCGCTCGACGTCGGCGGGCAAACGGTCGGTGTGCTCGGTACGGGGCTCGAGAAGTTTTATCCACAGCGAAACAGACGCTTGGCGGACGCCATGATCGCTTCGGGTAGCGCAGTGCTTTCGGAGTTTCCGCTGGATGCAGGCCCCAGCGCTAGCAACTTCCCCCGGCGCAACCGGATCATCAGTGGTTTGTCACTCGGGGTGCTGGTGGTCGAAGCCAGTGTCGCCAGCGGTTCACTGATCACCGCGAGGCTGGCGGCGGAACAGGGGCGTGAGGTGTTTGCGATGCCCGGGTCGATCCATCACCCCGGCGCCCGCGGCTGTCATCAGTTGATTCGGGACGGTGCGGTGCTGGTGGAAACCATCGAACATATCCTTGAAGCCTTGCGCGGCTGGCAACGACTGTCGTTATCTACAGAAACCTGCACCCCTACGACGACTCACCCACTGCTGAAACTGCTGCATGCCGCGCCTCACACCAGTGAAGCGCTGGCCGACGCAAGCGGCTGGGCCTTGCCGAAAGTGCTGGCGGCGCTGACGGAACTGGAAATGGATGGCCGCGCCGTGTGCGAAAGCGGGCGCTGGTTTGCGCGGGTGAGCTAGGTTTTATAAACAAGATCGGTAAACTGCGCAGAGCCTTAGTCTGGAGTGTTTTTCATGGTCAACAGTTGGCGTGTGCAACAAGCCGCGCAAGCAATTCGCGCCGGGGCGGTGATTGCCTACCCAACCGAAGCAGTCTGGGGCCTGGGTTGCGACCCGTGGGACGAGGAAGCGGTGGAGCGTCTGCTGCTGATCAAGGGCCGGTCTGTGGATAAGGGGCTGATTCTGGTCGCCGACAACATCCGTCAGTTCGATTTCCTCTTCGAAGACTTCCCCGAGTTGTGGATGGATCGCATGGCCAGCACTTGGCCGGGTCCGAACACCTGGCTGGTGCCGCACCAGAACCTGCTGCCGGAGTGGATTACCGGCGTGCATGAAACCGTGGCGCTACGGGTCAGCGATCACCCACTGGTGCGGGACTTGTGCGCGCTGGTCGGGCCGCTGGTGTCGACGTCGGCCAACCCGCAGGGACGCCCGGCGGCACGTACGCGGATTCGCGTCGAACAGTATTTCCGTGGCCAGGTGGATCTGGTGCTGGGTGGCAATCTGGGCGGGCGCAAGAACCCGAGCGTGATTCGCGATCTGGCGACCGGCAAGGTTGTGCGCCCGGACTAAAGCTGGATGGACATGTGGCGAGGGAGCTTGCTCCCGTTCGGGTGCGCAGCACCCGCAAAATCTGCAGTCGCGTTGTAACTGAAACTACACAGTTGCCGAATGCAGGGCTGCTGCGCAGCCCAACGGGAGCAAGCTCTCTCGCCATAGAGGGTTATGGCAACAAAACAACCGAACCTGTCGTGCGCCGCGCCGACAACTCGGTCTGCGCCTTCGCCGCGTCAGCCAGTGGATAACGCTGGCTGATGTCCACGGTCAGCTTGCCGCCGATGATCATCTCGAACAACTCGTCGGCCATGCGTTGCAGATTCTCGGCGTTGTTCGCATAAGTGCCCAGTGTTGGCCGGGTCACGTACAGCGAGCCTTTCCCTGCCAGGATCCCCAGGTTCACCCCGTCGACCGCGCCGGACGCATTGCCGAAACTCACCACCAGCCCGCGCGGCGCGGCGCTGTCGAGTGAGGTCAGCCAGGTGTCCTTGCCAACGCCGTCGTACACCACCGGGACTTTTTTGCCGTCGGTCAATTCCAGCACGCGTTGCGCGACATTTTCATGGCTGTAGTCGATGGTCGCCCATGCACCGTTGGCCTTGGCCAAAGCGGCTTTCTCCGCCGAGCTGACGGTGCCGATCAGCTTCACGCCCAAGGCCCTGGCCCATTGGCAAGCCAGGGAACCGACCCCTCCGGCCGCGGCATGGAACAGGATGGTTTCGCCACCCTTGAGTTCATAAGTCTGACGCAGCAGGTACTGCACGGTCAGGCCCTTGAGCATCACGCCGGCGGCCTGTTCGAAGCTGATGGCGTCCGGCAGTTTCACCAGATTGGCTTCGGGCAAGACGTGAACATCGCTGTAGGCGCCCAGAGGGCCACTGCCATAGGCCACGCGATCGCCGATCTTGAAGCGGGTCACGTCGCTGCCCACCGCCTCGACCACGCCCGCACCTTCTGAACCGACACCCGACGGCAGGGACGGCGGCGGGTACAGGCCGCTGCGGTAATAGGTGTCGATGAAGTTCAGGCCGATGGCCTTGTTGGTCACGCGCACTTCCTTCGGACCTGGCTCGGCGGGTTGGTAATCCACATATTCGAGCACTTCGGGGCCGCCATGGGCGCGGAACTGGATACGCTTTGCCATCAGAACTCTCCATAGGTCGTTTTACCAAGCTCCCTATCGGACTCCTAAGCTTGATCTTCGTCAACTGCGACGGGGTGACTTGCGATGGTATGCTACGCGCCCATTTGCGCAGGCTGAGCTCCAATGGAGCGCCGCGTTGTTTTGCCCGATTCAAGGTGATGACATGACGACCCGCACCGAGGCCGTAAAAGCCTACCTGCTCGACCTGCAAGACCGCATTTGCTCCGCCCTGGAAGCCGAAGACGGTGGCACGCAATTCGTCGAAGACGCCTGGACCAGGCCAGCGGGCGGTGGCGGTCGCACCCGTGTGATAGAAAACGGCGCGGTGATTGAAAAGGGTGGGGTCAACTTTTCCCATGTCTTCGGCAGCGGTCTTCCACCGTCTGCCAGCGCTCATCGACCGGAACTGGCCGGCCGTGGCTTCGAAGCCCTCGGCGTGTCGCTGGTGATTCACCCGCACAACCCCCATGTGCCGACTTCCCACGCCAACGTGCGCTTTTTCATCGCGGAAAAAGAAGGTGAAGAACCGGTCTGGTGGTTTGGTGGCGGCTTTGACCTGACCCCGTATTACGGCAACGAAGAAGACTGCATCCACTGGCACCGCGTCGCCGAGCAGGCCTGTGCGCCATTCGGACCGGACGTCTACCCGCGTTTCAAGGCCTGGTGCGACAGCTACTTCCACATCAAGCATCGCCACGAGCCGCGAGGCATCGGTGGGTTGTTTTTCGACGACCTGAACGAGTGGGACTTCGACACCAGCTTCGCCTTCATGCGCGCCATCGGCGACGCGTACATCGACGCTTATCTGCCGATCGTGCAGCGCCGCAAAAACGATGCGTTCACCGCCCAACAGCGTGAGTTCCAGGAATTCCGCCGTGGCCGCTACGTTGAATTCAATCTGGTCTACGACCGCGGCACGCTGTTCGGCTTGCAATCGGGTGGGCGTACCGAGTCGATCTTGATGTCGCTGCCACCGCAAGTGCGCTGGGGTTACGACTGGAAGGCCGAGCCCGGTAGCGAAGAAGCGCGCCTGACCGAGTACTTCCTGCAAGACCGCGATTGGTTGGCCGAAGCCTGAACGAGGAATACTGATGGACCGTTATGTCGTATTCGGTAACCCGATTGGCCACAGCAAGTCGCCGCTGATCCATCGCCTGTTCGCCGAGCAGACTGCGCAAAAGCTGGACTACAACACGCTGCTGGCGCCACTCGACGACTTTTCCACCTGCGCCCGGACGTTTTTCCTCGAAGGACGCGGCGCCAATGTGACGGTGCCTTTCAAGGAAGAAGCCTATCGATTGGCGAACAGCCTGACGGCGCGGGCGCAACGGGCGGGCGCGGTCAATACCTTGAGCAAACTGGCCGATGGCAGTCTGCTGGGCGACAACACCGACGGCGCCGGGTTGGTGCGCGACCTGACGGTCAATGCCGGGTTCAGTCTCAAGGGCAAACGCATCCTGCTGCTCGGTGCCGGCGGCGCGGTGCGCGGTGCTTTGGAGCCCTTGCTGGCCGAGCAACCGGCATCGGTGATCATCGCCAACCGCACGGTGGAAAAGGCCGAATTGCTGGCGGAACTGTTCTGCGATCTGGGGCCGGTCTCGGCCAGCGGCTATGACTGGTTGCTGGAGTCGGTGGACCTGATCATCAACGCGACGTCGGCGAGCCTGACCGGCGATGTGCCGCCGATTGCGTCCAGCCTGATCGAACCGGGCAAAACGGTGTGCTACGACATGATGTACAGCAAGGAACCGACTTCGTTCTGCCGCTGGGCCAGCGAACACGGGGCTGCGGTGGCGATGGATGGCTTGGGGATGCTGGCCGAGCAAGCGGCGGAAGCGTTCTTCCTGTGGCGCGGTGTGCGACCGGATACGGTGCCGGTGCTGGCTGAATTGCGTCGGCAGTTGGCCCTGTAGATTTCTCTGGTCAGACAGATTTTCTGTGGCGAGGGAGCTTGCTCCCGCTGGGCTGCGCAGCGGCCCTAAAACCTGCCATGCCATGTATCAGGCAGAATGCGTTAACCAATTTGCGGGCGCTTCGCACCCGAGCGGGAGCAAGCTCCCTCGCCACAGGGTTGAGTGGTGCTGTCAAAGAAGGTGTTCAGTCTTCGAACCGGATCGGGCACTTCTGCGCCCCTTCCAGCTTCCTCAGTTCTTCCACCACCTGCGGCCGGGCCCGGCGCAATGTCAGGCTGCGGTCCTGGCGAAGCAGGCGCCGCGCTTCCTGATGCAGCATTTCCACCCCTGAATAGTCGATGAAGTTGATCTGCTGCGCCTCGATCACCACGCGCGCGCCGTTCATGCGTTGCAGGCGCACTTGCAGGTAATGGCTGGCGCCGAAAAAGATCGAACCGCCCACCCGCAGAATGTCTTCCTCGCCATCTCGCACATGCTGCACCCGTGGTTGCGATGTGCGCTTGAGGTAGAAAAAAAGCGAGGCCAGCACGCCGGCGTAGATCGCCGTTTGCAATTCCAGCAGTAGCGTGGCGACGCAGGTCAGCGCC
The DNA here is from genome assembly GCF_019955895.1 of Pseudomonas sp. GL-B-12. NCBI lineage: Bacteria > Pseudomonadati > Pseudomonadota > Gammaproteobacteria > Pseudomonadales > Pseudomonadaceae > Pseudomonas > Pseudomonas sp. GL-B-12. The sequence continues at coordinate 84,568 of NZ_JAHBCX010000022.1, read as the reverse complement.
ATGACCACGAACTCAGCGCGGCTGACCCGCAACAACGCGCGAATGCCGCGATGGTCCACCAGTCCCCAGGCGATCAACAGAATGCTCCCGGCCATGGCCGGAATCGGGATGTGTGCGATCAGGCTCGCGCCGAAGATCGCAAACAGCGCCACCCACAATGCCGAAAAAACCCCGGCCAGTGGCGAACAGGCCCCTGCTTCATAGCTCAGGGCTGAGCGAGTGAAGGAGCCGGCCGACAGCGAGCCGGAAAAAAACGCACCGACGATGTTCGATAGGCCTTGGGCACGAACTTCCTGATTCGCGTCGAGTAATTGCTGCGAACGTGCAGAAATCGAGCGGGCAATCGACAGGCTGGTTACCAGCCCGAGCATACCGACCGCCACCGCGCTGGGCAGCAGGCGCAGGATCAGATCGAGGTCCAGCGGCAACGGACTGAAGGGCGGCAGTTTGCCGGTAAAGGCGCTGACCAGTTGCACATGCCCGAACATTGATGGCCAAAGCCAAACCAGCAATGCACCCAGCACCAAAGTGATCAACAGCGTCGGCCAGCGTGGCAACCACAGCTTGAGGATCACGCCCACCACCACCGTCGCCAGTCCCAGTACCAGCGAAGGTTTGTCCATTTCGCCGAGATGGCGCAACAACGTGATGAAACTGTCCAGAGCGGTGGCCTGGCTGGGCAAGTCCAGCCCCAGCAGGTTAGGCAATTGACCGATGGCAATCACCACGGCCGCGCCCAGGGTAAAACCCAGCACCACCGAGTGCGAGACGAAATTCACCAGTGCGCCAAAGCGCAGCAACCCCAGCAGCCACTGAAAGAGGCCGGCAAGAAACGTCAGCAACAGGATCAACATGACGTAGTCCTGTGACGCTGGAACGGCCAGAGGACTGACGCTGGCGTACAGGACAATGGAGATGGCCGCCGTAGGACCGCAGATCAAATGCCACGACGAACCCCAGAGACAAGCGATCAGCACCGGGATGATTGCGGCGTACAGGCCGTATTCCGGCGGCAGGCCGGCAATCAGTGCATAGGCAATGGATTGCGGCAACGCGAGAATCGCGCCGCTGAGGCCAACGATCAGGTCACGACCGACACTGGCGCGGGTTTGCCGGGGTAGCCAGGTGAGGAAGGGGAAGAGTGAATGGCGGCTTGGCAGGGCCATGGGGCCTCTCGGTTGGGGATTTTGCGCAAGGGTAGCAGGACAAGGCGATCATTGTGGCGAGGGAGCTTGCTCCCGCTGGACCGCGTAGCGGTCCCAAAAGGGCAATCACGATATGTCTGACTCATCGAGGTAACCGGATTGCGTCTGCTGCGCAGCCGAGCGGGAGCAAGCTCCCTCGCCACAGGTAATCATCAGAGTTTGGCTTTGACCGCTGGCAACGCATCCTGCCCATCCACGGTCTTCACCCCATCGAGCCATTTATCCAGCACCGCCGGGTTGGCCTTGATCCACGCCTTGGCCGCGTCGGCATTGCTGACTTTCTTGTTCACCACCTCGGCCATGATGCTGTTCTCCATGTCCTGGGTGAAGCTCAGGTTGGTCAGCAGTTTGCCGACGTTCGGGCAGGCCTGTGCATAACCTTTGCGGGTCAGGGTATGCACGCTGCCGGTGTCGCCGAAGTATTTCTCGCCACCCTTCAGATAGTGCATTTTCAGCTGCACGTTCATCGGGTGCGGGGTCCAGCCGAGGAAGGTCACGAATTTCTGTTTTTTCACCGCACGGGACACTTCCGCCAGCATTGCCTGCTCGCTGGACTCGACCAGTTTCCACTGACCCATGTCGAAATCGTTTTTCTTGATGATCTCTTGCAGCGAGATGTTCGCCGGCGCGCCGGAGCCGATGCCGTAGATCTTGCGGTCGAACTTGTCGGCGTATTTGTTCAGGTCGGCAAAGTTATGCACACCCGCGTCCCACACGTAGTCCGGAACGGCGAGGGTGAATTCGGTGCCGTCGAGGTTCTTCGCCAGTTGCGTGACATCGCCGTTGGCGACGAACTTGTCGTAGAATCCCTGCTGCGCCGGCATCCAATTACCCAGGAACACATCGACCTGGCCATCCTTGAGCCCGCCAAAGGTGATCGGCACCGCGAGGGTGTCGACCTTGGCCTTGTAGCCCATGCCGTCCAGCAGAAACCCGGTGATGGCATTGGTCGCGGCGATGTCGCTCCAGCCCGGGTCGGCCATTTTCACGGTCTCGCAACTCTGATCGGCAAACGCCGATGCACTGCCCAGAGCCAGGAGCCCGACCGTCAGAACTGTGGATAACCTTTGCATGGACTTCCCCTTAACATTATTGGTTTTGGCAGGGTTGTGGATAACGTGCTTTACGCTCCAGATCGTCGAGGTCGATGTGGTTGCGCATGTACTGTTGACTGGCGTCCACCAGCGGCTGGTGATCCCAGCTCTTCAGCTTGCCGAGGGTCAGCGCCTCGGCGACGAAACGCCGGCGCCGCTGGCTGGCGAGCACCTGCTGGTGAATCGCCGGAATATTCCATTTTGCCCGCGCTTCGGCGAGAAAATCGTCGAAAAGTTGGCGATATTGCGGCGAATGGCTGAGTTCTTCGAGTTCGTGAGGGTCATTGTGTACGTCGAAGAGTAGGCAAGGGTCGTCTTCGCTGTAGATGAATTTGTGGGCACCGCGGCGGATCATCATCAACGGGCTGATGGTGCCTTCGGCCATGTATTCGCCGAACACTTCGTCGTGACCGCCCTGCCCTTGCAGGTGCGGGACCAGCGAGCGGCCATCCAGCGGCAAGCCCGGTTCCAGTGCGCCGCCGGCCAGTTCGACGAAGGTCGGCAACAGGTCCGCCGTGGAAACACTGGCGCTGACCCGGCCGGCGCCGAATTGCCCCGGTGCGCTGATCAGCAGCGGCACCCGTGCGGCCATTTCGTACCAGTGCATTTTGTACCAGAGGCCACGCTCGCCGAGCATGTCGCCGTGATCGCCGGAGAACACGATGACGGTGTCATCGATCAGCCCGGTATCTTCGAGGGTTTGCAGGAGTTTGCCGACGTTGCTGTCGATATAGCTGCACGCGCCGAAATAGGCGCGTCGGGCATCGCGGATCTTGTCCACAGGCAGTGGCTTGTCCCACAGGTCGTAGACCTTGAGCAGACGTTGCGAGTGCGGATCGAGGGCAAGCGGGTCCGGGGTTGCAGGCAGCGGGATATCGGCATCGTCGTACAAATCCCAGAAAGCCTTGGGAATGGTGTACGGATCGTGTGGGTGAGTCATGGAAACGGTCAGGCAGAACGGCTGGTCGCCATCCTCGCGGATATGGTCGAACAGGTACTGCTGGGCCTTGAACACCACTTCTTCGTCGAAATCCAGCTGATTGGTGCGCACGCACGGGCCCGCTTGCAGCACCGACGACATGTTGTGATACCAGGTCGGGCGCACGTCCGGTTCATCCCAGTTCACCGCCCAGCCGTAGTCGGCCGGGTAAATGTCACTGGTCAGGCGTTCTTCGTAGCCATGCAGCTGGTCTGGCCCGCAGAAATGCATCTTGCCCGACAGGGCAGTGCGGTAGCCGAGGCGGCGCAGGTAGTGGGCGTAGGTCGGTACATCGGCGGGGAAATCGGCGGCGTTGTCGTAGGCGCCGATCTTGCTTGGTAGCTGGCCGCTGACCAGGGTGAAACGCGACGGCGCGCACAGGGGGCTGTTGCAATAAGCGGAATCGAACACCACGCCTTGTGCGGCGAGGCGGCTGAGATGAGGCAGTTTGATGGGCGATGGGCCGTAGAACGGCAACATTGGCGCGGCCATTTGATCGGCCATGATGAAAAGAATGTTCTTGCGCTTCATGTGATCGCGGCATTCCATAGTGGATGTTTATGCGAGAGTGCTGGCTTCGAGAATGAAACCCTCGCACCTTGCGGTAAAGCCCATGCGCGGCAATGACTAGGATAAGCACAGCTTATGTATGACGCCCTTGGTGACCTGTCACTGGATCTGCTTCGAGCCTTCGAAGCGGCGGCCCGTCAGCGCAGCTTCACCGCGGCGGCGGTTGAGCTGGGCACCACGCAACCGGCCATCAGCCAGCAGATCAAACGCCTGGAAGAACAACTGGCGACACGCCTGTTCGACCGTATTTATCGCGGTATAGAGTTGACCGAGGCCGGGCAGATCCTTTTTGAACAGGTTCAGCTCGGTTTGCAGAACATCGACGCAGGATTGAGTGCAATCAGCGCTCAGCAACAGCATGAAGTACTGCAGGTTGCTACGGATTTTGCTTTCGCCGCCTATTGGTTGATGCCGCGTCTGCACCGCTTTCACGCGGCCAATCCACAGGTGGATGTCAGCCTGGTCACCAGTGAACGCAGCCATAACATGCTACGTACCGATATCGATGTGGCGGTGCTGTTCGGCGATGGCCGCTTCAAGCAGGGTGAAAGCCATTGGCTGTTCAGCGAAGAAGTGTTTCCGGTGTGCAGCCCGCAGTTGTTGAGTGAGCGTGCGCTGCCCTTGCCGGCCCAGGCATTGCTGGAGTTTCCGTTGCTGCACCTGCGTGGGGAACACAGCAGTAACTGGTTCGACTGGAGTGGTGTATTCCGCGAACTGGGCATCACTTCGCCCCCAGCGCCCGGGCAGTTGCGTTTCGACAATTACACTTTGTTGATTCAGGCGGCGATTGGCGGCCAGGGCGTGGCCATTGGCTGGCGCCACCTTGTGGATAACTTGCTGGCGCAAGGGTTGTTGTGCCGACCGATCGGCGAAACGGTGATGTCGAGGCTGGGTTATTACGTGGTCCTGCCCCAGCGCAAACGGCGCGGAGCGCTGATCCAGCAGTTTGTGGATTGGTTGATGGCCGAACAGGCCAGCAGTGCGCAATCGCTCAACGGCCTGACGCTGCCGTCCATTGCGGTTTAGCTGTCGGTTGCGATGAAGTTGACGTGCTCTCGGATGTGCAGGTTCAAGTGCAATTCATCGGCAATGCCCACGGCGGTGCGGGCCAGCCGTCTGAGCGGTTCGGCTAGCCCCGGCTCGAGGTTGCCCCCGATTTGGGCAAAATGTTCGATGGTCAGTCCCGGTACACCGCGCGGTTCATTAACCAGCGTCCAGTGCAAAGGACTGCTTTGCAGTGCCTCGCGGATTTCCTCGGCGGCGTGACGCTGCAAGCTGTCCTCGGCTTCCGGATCGTCCAGCACGTCGAAATCACCCACCAGAAACAATCGGGCGATGTTTGCTGCCTGCATGCCATCGATTAGTGCATCCACTGCCAGAACCTGCTCGACCGGGCCCGGTACGATGGTTTTTTCTATGTGTTCGCTGTTGAACGGTAAGCCTGGAGCGTCCAGTAAACAGATAACCACGGAGCTGCCGGCCACGCTCTGCTTGACCCTTTGCGCGTCGAACAGGTCGCCAGTCTTGGTGCGCAGCCCCGGACGGGGTGCCAGCGCATTGAGGTCATCGAGAATTGCGATCACTTCATGCTGGCGCCGCAGCATTTCAGCCATCAGCGCACTGCCCAGGCTACTCATGGCACCATAAAGCACCACTTTAACGACGGGGGTTTCGGCATTTTTCATAGCTGGGCTTCCTGTTTTCCAGCGCCTATATGATGTTTGACCCGCAGGAACCGGCGAGGGTTCGAACAGTTTTCAGAGGGGTTCAGATGCAGCAGATCACGGGTTACCACGCCCACGTTTATTTCGAGGCCAGCACGATCGGGCAGGCGCGGGCCTTGTGTGAGCAGGCAGCGCAATTGTTTCCACTGAAAATGGGCCGCGTGCACGAGCGCCCGGTCGGTCCGCATCCGGACTGGAGCTGCCAGTTGGCGTTCGAGCCGCAGGTGCTGGGCGACGTGCTGCCGTGGCTGGCGCTGAACCGCAAGGGTCTGGTGGTGTTTCTGCACCCGGATACCGGAGACGATTTGCTTGACCACACTGAGCACGCGATCTGGATGGGCGCTATTCGGCCGTTGGACCTGTCTATTTTTTGATCAGAGTGTTTCTTCGGCCTCGCCGGGCAAGTGTTCGTCCAGGTGCAGCCATGGCAAGCGGCTATCGGTCCAGATGTGCCGCTCGGCCGGTGCTTGCTCGGGATGGTCGAGGGTGGCGATGGTCAGGTCGATGCTTTCCGGACTCAGGTGCGTCATCAGCGCCAGTTGCGCCCCACAGTGGCCGCAGAAATATCGCGCGCAGGTGGATGAAGAATCGTACCGCGACGGCGTCCCGGCCAGCCATTGAAAGGCCGATGCCGGCACGGTGATCCAGGTGGTCACGATGCCGCCGCTGACCCGTCGGCATATCGAACAATGGCAGTGGGCGATATCGTGCAGCGGCCCGCTGAATTGATAGCGCAGTTGCCCGCAATGGCAGCCGCCGGTGTGAAGTTCGCCCATGTTCAACCTCCCGCCCTGTGTTCAGGGACTTGAAACCCAATCCGACGATCGGTTGCACATCCGGTCCTTGCTTTCATTGGCGAAAGCTGGCTGAAAGCTTCCCCGATTAGGATCGCCCCCACTACCGGCAACAGACCGGTTGGCCAATGCCAGCGTTTTATCGCTCGCACAGCCCATTTAACAACAACAATGGTGATTCTGATGTCCTCTTCTACCCGCCGCTTCGCTGCAACTCCGCCCGTACGTCTCGTGCTTCCCGTTCTGCGCTGATCCCGCCCGATCCGCCCATTCCCTAGCCGCGCTACGCCTGGAGTATTCCCATGCTGACTTTCCTTGGCTTCGCCATGGTCATCACGTTCATGTTCCTGATCATGACCAAGCGCCTGTCCGCGCTGATCGCCCTGATCATCATTCCGATCATCTTTGCCCTGTTCGGCGGTTTTTCGCCGAAGATTGGCCCGATGATGCTCGAAGGTATCACCAAGCTTGCGCCAACCGGCGTGATGCTGATGTTCGCTATCTTATACTTCGCCCTGATGATCGACTCCGGCCTGTTCGACCCGGCCGTGCGCAAGATTCTCAAACTGGTCAAGGGCGACCCGTTGAAAGTTTCGGTCGGTACCGCCGTACTGGCGCTCGTCGTTTCCCTCGATGGTGACGGCGCGACCACTTATATGATCTGCGTAGCCGCCATGCTGCCGCTCTACAGCCGTATCGGCATGAGCCCGCGGATCATGGCCGGCCTGATCATCCTCGCCGGTGGCGTGATGAACATGACCCCATGGGGCGGCCCGACCGCTCGCGCTGCCAGTGCGTTGCATGTGGACCCGTCCGACATCTTCGTACCGATGATTCCTGCGATGTTGGCCGGTGTGGTGGCGATCCTGGTCATCGCCTACTTCTACGGCAAGCGTGAACGTGCTCGCCTGGGTGAACTGCACCTGGTGGGCGATGAAATCGACCACAGCGAAATCAGCGTTTCGCAGTTCCCGGATGCCCGTCGTCCGAACCTGATCTGGTTCAACGGCGCCCTGACCCTGGGCCTGATGGGCACCCTGATCGCCGGCCTGCTGCCATTGCCGGTGCTGTTCATGGTGGCGTTCAGTATCGCCATGATCGTCAACTATCCTTGCCTGCAACAGCAGAAGGATCGCGTCGCGGCTCACGCCGGTAGCGTGCTGGCGGTAGTTGGGTTGATCTTTGCGGCCGGTATCTTCACCGGTATCCTGACCGGCACCGGGATGGTCGACGCCATGTCGAAAAGCCTGTTGGCGGTGATTCCGGATTTCCTCGGCCCGTACATGGCGGTGATCACTGCGCTGGTCAGCATGCCGTTCACCTTCTTCATGTCGAACGATGCATTTTATTACGGCGTGTTACCTGTTCTTGCCGAGGCCGCTAGCCATTACGGTATAACCGCGGTGGAAATGGCACGTGCCTCGATCGTCGGTCAGCCCGTCCACCTGTTGAGCCCGCTGGTTCCATCGACCTACCTGTTGGTGGCCCTGGCCGGCATCGATTTCGGTGACCACCAGCGCTTCACTCTCAAGTGGGCAGTGCTGGTTTGTATCTGCATACTGATTGCTGCACTGCTGTTGGGGACTTTCCCGGTGTTCAGCACTCTATAAGCCCAAGACTCACCACTTCGGGTCCAGGCTTCGCTGTTTGAAGCCCGGGCCCGTTGTGGTTTAACAATCGCTCAAAGGAATACACATGGAATGGCTGACCAACCCTGAAATCTGGGTTGCCTTCTTCACCCTGACCGCCCTGGAAATCGTCCTGGGCATCGATAACATCATCATGATTTCGATCCTGGTCAGCCGCATGCCCAAACACATGCAGGCGCGCACCCGGATTTTCGGTCTGGCGCTGGCCATGGTCACGCGAATCCTGCTTCTGCTGTCGATCACCTGGGTCATGCGCCTGACCGCCGACCTGTTCGTAGTATTCGGCCAGGGTATTTCCGGACGCGACCTGATCCTGTTCTTCGGTGGTCTGTTCCTGCTGTGGAAAAGCTCGCAAGAGATGTACCACGCGCTGGAAGGTGAAGATGAAAGCAACGACGAACCTTCGGGCAAGGGCGGCAACTTCCTCTACACCATCGTCCAGATCGCGATCATCGACATCGTGTTCTCCCTGGACTCGGTAATCACCGCAGTCGGCATGGTGTCCCACGTACCGGTCATGATCGCGGCAATCATCGTGGCCGTGCTGGTGATGATGTGGGCATCTGGCACAATCAGTGAGTTCATCGACAAGCACCCATCGCTGAAGATGCTGGCGCTGTCGTTCCTGTTGATCGTCGGTACGGTGCTGATTGCCGAATCCTTCGACGTGCACGTGCCGAAGGGCTACGTCTACTTCGCCATGGCGTTCTCTCTGGCAGTGGAAGCGATCAACATCAGGATGCGCACTGCCATCGCGAAAAAGAAGAAACAGCAGGATCCGGTAAAGCTGCGCAAGGACATTCCGGGCCAGTAACCCGAAAGCGCTAAATACGCAAAACCTGTGGGAGCGAGCCTGCTCGCGATGGCGGTCTGTCAGTCAACATCAAAGTTGAATCTGATGGCCTCATCGCGAGCAGGCTCGCTCCCACTTTGTTTTGGCTGGTTACATGAATCTGTTTTCATGACGGTTTTGTTTCAATCCCTTCTTTGGCTATGCGATGCTGGCGCGAAGACCGTTAGCCAACTACAGCTTAAGTACAGAACGTAGAACGTCACGCGGTACCGTCAACTTGCTCCTTTGGGGCGCTACACCACAGGGGGTCATTATGCTCACCCTGCTCAATTTACTTTCTGCCGTGGCCCTGCTGATCTGGGGCACGCACATCGTCCGAACCGGCATCCTGCGGGTCTACGGCACCAATCTGCGCCATGTCATTGGCCACAACATGTCCAAACGCTGGCTGGCTTTCGCCTCCGGGATCGCCGTGACAGCGATGGTCCAGAGCAGCAACGCCACCGCCATGCTGGTCACCTCCTTTGTCGGCCAGGGCTTGATGACGCTGACCCCGGCGCTGGCCACAATGCTTGGCGCGGACGTCGGTACGGCGCTGATGGCGCGGGTGCTGACGTTCGATCTGTCGTGGCTGTCGCCGTTGCTGATTTTTGTCGGGGTGATTTTCTTTCTGTCGCGCAAGCAGACCCGACTCGGGCAGATGGGTCGTGTCGCCATTGGCTTGGGGCTGATCATTCTGGCGCTGCAACTGATTGTCGAAGCGGCGCATCCGATTACCCACGCCAAAGGGGTGAAGGTGATTTTCGCCTCGCTCACCGGCGACATCCTGCTCGACGCCCTGGTCGGCGCGCTGTTCGCGATGATTTCCTATTCCAGCCTGGCTGCTGTGCTGCTGACCGCGACCCTGGCGGGTGCCAACGTGATCAGTCTGCCGGTGGCCATCGGGCTGGTGATCGGCGCCAATATCGGCAGCGGCGTACTCGCCTTCCTCAGCACCAGCATGCAGAACGCCGCCGGGCGCCAAGTAGCGCTTGGCAGCCTGCTGTACAAAATGATTGGTCTTTTATTGATCATTCCGGTGCTCGATCCGCTGGTGCACTGGCTCGATGGCCTGGATTTCAGCCCTCAGGAAATGGTCATTGGCTTTCACCTGCTCTACAACACCGTGCGCTGCCTGATCCTGCTGCCCAGCCTCGAACCGATGGCCAGGTTTTGTGCCTGGGTGCTGCCGGAGCGCCAGCAGGCCAACGGTACGGCCAAGCCCCGGCATCTTGACCCCACGGCATTGGTCACGCCCGGTTTGGCACTGGCCAACGCGGCCCGGGAAACCCTGCGCATGGGCGACCTGATCGACAACATGCTCGAAGCCATGCTCGACGTGTTGCGCGGCAAACAAACCGCCGTCACCCAGGAAATCCGCCGCCTGACCGACGATGTGGAAGCGCTCTACAGCGCGATCAAGTTGTATCTGGCGCAAATGCCCCGGGAAGATCTCAGCGATCAGGACAGCCGGCGCTGGGCGGAAATCATCGAACTGGCGATCAACCTGAAACTCGCCAGCGACTTGATCGAACGCATGCTGCGCAAGATTCAGCAGCAGAAAACCGCGCAGCGTCGGTCGTTTTCCGAAGTCGGGCTGGACGAATTGACCGGGCTGCATGCTCAGTTGATTTCCAACCTGCGACTCGGGATGTCGGTGTTTCTCAGTGGCGACCCGGAAAGTGCCCGCCAGCTGGTGCGTGAAAAACGTCGTTTCCGTGCACAGGAACGGCGTCTGGCCCATGCTCATGTCAGCCGCTTGCAACGTAAAATCGTGCAAAGTATCGAAACCAGTTCGTTGCACCTGGAGCTGATCGCGGACATGAAGCGTCTGAACTCGCTGTTTTGCAGCAGTGCCTACGTGGTGCTGGAAACATCGGAAACCGGCGCGCTGGTGGTCGACGATTTGAGCGACATCACACATTCACCCTGAACGTCCACAGTTGCCTGAAGTCTGTTGAACTTACGCTTGCCGTACGGAAGCTCGTTATGCGTTGTCTGTTGTTCGCCTGCCTGTTGCTTGGTTCATTCCCGTCATTCGCCCTGGATCGCTTCCAGGTCGAGGGCTACACCCTGCGCAACGGTCTGCAGTTGTTGCTCAAGCCCGGCACCGACCGCGGGCATGTGGCGATCCGACTGGTGGTCGGCGTTGGCCTGGACGATTTCAAATGCGAAGAAAAGGAGTTGCCGCATCTGCTGGAGCACCTGCTGTTCAGTGGCATCGACGCCAGCGGCGAAGGTGGCCTGGAAGAGCGCATGCAAGCTCTGGGCGGTGAGTGGAACGCGTTCACCAGCAATGCCGATACGACTTTCGTCATCGAAGCCCCGGCGAAAAACCAGCGCAAGGTGCTCGACCTGCTGCTGGCACTGCTGACCCAGACCCGTTTCGACGACAACGCCATCAACGCGGCCAAGCAAGTGGTCGAGCGTGAAGACGGCGGCCACTACTCGCACCTGCAACGCTGGCTCGATCGTCAGGACCTCGGCCACACGGCCAGCAACCAGCTGGCCGTGGAGCTGGGCCTCAAGTGCCCGGAGCGTGCGCAAGTCGATGACCTGACCCGTGAGCAACTGGAGCAGGTGCGCAAGGACTGGTATGCGCCGAACAACATGACTCTGATCGTGGTCGGCGACCTCGACAAGTTGCTGCCGGCCTATCTGGAGCGGGCGTATGGCGCGCTGGAAGCGATCCCCCCTGGAGAGCATCCGCCGCTGCCGCAAATCCAGGCCAGCGCCGCCCATGAGCGCACCCTGACCCACGGTCTGGTCGGCAACGGCGCCAAGTTGCACTGGCTGGTGCCGGAGCCGGTGCTGGACGACGGGCACGACCAAACCTTCGATTTGCTCAAGGACTACCTGGATTGGGCGCTCTATCGCCAGCTGCGCCTTGCTCACGGTTTGTCCTACGGCCCGTGGGCGGAACGCGAAGTGTTCGGCGGCGTGGGTTTCATGAGCCTCAACGCCGACCTTGAACGCGACGACGTGGCCGATGCCGAACAAGTACTCGAGGACCTGAAGGCCGGACTGCTCAAGGACGGCCTCAATGCCGACACCTTCAACCGCCTCAAGCAGGCCGCGATTGCCCGCCAGGCCTGGGCCGTGCAAGGCAACAGCGCATTGGCCGACTACTACTGGAGCGCCATTGGCGACTACGAGGATGGCCGCTTTGCCAACCCGGCCCGGGAGCTGCGAGAAGTGACGCTGGAAGAAGCGAACAAGGTCGTGCGTGAATTGCTCCTGCAACCGGGGTATTTGCGGATCGAGAAGCCGTTGTTCAGTTATGACCAGTTGATGTGGCTGGTGGTTGGGGGGGCGGGTTTGATCGTGTTGATGTTGGTGGGCTGGCGTTTGCATCGCAGGAAGTAACCACTCTGTTTGGCAAGCAAACTCCTTGCTCGCGATAGCGGATTGTCAGTCGACAAAAATGTTGGATGTGCTGGCCTCATCGCGAGCAGACTCGCTCCCACAGGTTGCGTGGTGTAACTGACCGCGAACCCTCGCCACAAGGCCGCACCAACGGTACCCTGTCGAGGTTTTTTTCCTACGACGACTGTGAAACCGCCGAATGCAAAACCTGACCCTTTTCGTACAGCGCATCCTCGAATTGATGAAGCGCTACCCTGGGGTCATTGCGCTCTGTGGGTTTATCTCCGGGGTTGGCAGTTTCATTCTGGTCGATCGCCAGCAAGGCCTGGCGAGCTGGATCACCACCATCATGCTGATCAGCTGGATCTGGCTGATGCTGGAAAACAGCCTGACCAAGCTGTTCACGCGCATTTTCAAGCGCGAAATTCCGGAACCGTTGCTTCGTTACGCAACGCAGATGATCCATCAGGAAAGCCTGTTCTTTGTCCTGCCGTTCTTCTTCATCACCACGACGTGGAACAGCGGCCAGTTGGTTTTCACCGGGCTGCTGGGTGTCGCGGCGCTGATTTCGATCATCGACCCGCTCTACTACAAATGGCTGGCGCCGCGGCGCTGGGCGTTTCTGGCCCTGCACACCCTGACCCTGTTCGCCGCCCTGCTCACCGCATTGCCGGTGATCATGCACCTGACCACCGCGCAAAGTTTCAAATGGGCACTGGGCATCTCGGTGCTGTTGTCGTTCCCGAGCCTGGCGTCGATCTTCCCGATTCGTACCCTGCGCAGTGCGCTGGCGATTTTGAGCATCACCCTGGGTATCGGTGTCGTTGGTTGGGAACTGCGTTCTTGGGTGCCACCGGCGACGCTATGGATGACTGATGTGGCCATCAGCACGCAGATGCAGGACCGCACGCCTGGCGCCAGCCTCGACGAAGTCAGCGCCGAGCAGATTCGCAATGGCGGGCTCTACGCGTACACCGCGATCAACGCCCCACGTGGCCTGGACGAACGGATTTATCACGTCTGGCAGTTCAACGGTAAAGAGGTCGACCGCATCCCCCTGGATATTCGTGGCGGGCGCAAGGAGGGTTACCGAGCCTGGACCCACAAGCAGAACTTCCCGGGCAACCCGGCCGGCAAATGGCAGGTTCGGGTCCTGACCGAAGATGGCCAGGTCATCGGCGTGCTGCGGTTCAAAGTCACGGACAGCACAGCGATCAAAGAAAAGTAATCCGGTTCGTGCTATTACGTAGAGTTGCGTAATCACTGAACAAGCACGGAGCTTATGATCAGCAGCACGATGGCCGGCAACGCCCGATTGGACACGTCGATTACCCCTGCGCGGTTGCGGGTGACGGGCGACTGGACGCTTGCCCATTACGCTGACCTCAAGCTGTTGAGCGAAAAACTCCACGGTCAGTACGACGCCAACACCCCCATCGACCTCAATGGACTGGGCGCCCTCGACACCGCCGGCGCCTCGCTATTGGTCGAGTTGCTCGGCTCCGAGCGCCTCGGTCGCTCCGCCGAACATCCTGATTGCACGCTCTGCGCCGCCGATCGCGCGTTGCTGCAAACGGTCTACTGCTCGTTGACCGATTTCTGCGTACCGATCAAGGAACCGGAAGTCAGCGTTTCCATTCAGTTGCTGACCCGCATTGGCCGCGCGGTGGACACCGTCTGGCAGGACACCCTGCAATTGCTGGGTTTCGTCGGGCTGATCATCGAAACCATTGTCCGCGGCCTGTTCCGTCCCAAGCGCTGGCGCGTCACGCCGATGATCGCCCACATCGAACAGACTGGTCTCGACGCCGCCCCCATCGTTGCGTTGCTGACTTTTTTGGTGGGTGCCGTGGTGGCGTTTCTCGGGTCGACGGTGTTGGCCACTTTCGGTGCCACCGTCTTCACCGTGGACCTGGTGGGGTTTGCCTTTTTGCGCGAATTCGGTGTGTTGCTGACCGCGATCCTGATGGCCGGGCGCACTGCCAGTGCGTTCACGGCGCAAATCGGTTCGATGAAGGCCAACGAGGAAATCGACGCCATCCGCACCTTGGGCCTCGATCCCGTGGAGTTGCTGGTGGTGCCGCGGGTCCTGGCGTTGCTGATCGCCCTGCCAATGCTGACCTTCCTGGCGATGCTGTCGGGGATTATCGGCGGTGCCGTGGTCTGCGCGGTGGCGCTGGATATCTCGCCGGCGATGTTCCTGTCGCTGCTGCAAACGGACATCGGCGTTCAGCACTTTCTGGTGGGGATCGTCAAAGCGCCGGTGTTCGCCTTCCTCATCGCCGCCATCGGTTGCCTCGAAGGCTTCAAGGTCAGTGGTAGCGCTGAGTCTGTGGGCGCGCACACCACGTCGAGTGTGGTGCAGTCGATTTTCGTGGTGATCGTGATGGATGCGATCGCCGCGATGTTTTTCATGGAGATGGGTTGGTGAGTCGTGTCCCCCGAGCGCCCTCCGAGGCGGTGATTGAAGTCCGTGGGCTGTGCAACCGCTTTGGCCGCCAGAGCGTGCACGAGAACCTCGACCTGGACTTGTACAAAGGCGAGATCCTCGCCGTGGTCGGCGGCTCCGGCAGCGGCAAGTCGGTGCTGCTGCGCAGCATTGTCGGATTGCGCCAGCCCAGCGAAGGCGTGGTGAAAGTCTTCGGGAAAAACCTGCCGACCTTGTCCGAACACGAGCGTTCGCTGGTGGAGCGGCGATTCGGCGTGCTGTTCCAGAAAGGCGCGCTGTTCTCTTCGCTGACCGTGACCGAGAACGTCGCCCTGCCGCTGATCGAACACGCCGGCTTGAGCCGCAACGATGCCGAGCACCTGGCGGCGGTGAAAATGGCCTTGGCCGGGTTGCCGCTGTCGGCGGCGGAGAAATACCCCTCGTCGCTGTCCGGCGGCATGATCAAGCGTGCCGCGCTGGCCCGGGCATTGGCACTGGACCCGGACATCCTGTTTCTCGACGAGCCCACCGCTGGTCTCGACCCGATCGGTGCCGCCGCGTTCGACCAATTGATCCTGACCCTGCGCGATGCCCTGGGCCTGAGTGTCTTTCTGGTGACCCACGACCTCGATACGCTCTACACCATCACTGACCGGGTGGCGGTGCTGGCGCAGAAAAAAGTGCTGGTGGCGGACGCCATCGACAAGGTCTCGGAAACCAACGATGCGTGGATTCACGAGTACTTCCATGGCCCTCGTGGCCGCGCGGCATTGACGGCCGCCCAACAGCTCAACGAGGTCTGACATGGAAACCCGAGCCCATCATGTATTGATCGGCCTGTTCACCGTGATTGTGGTGACGGCCGCGCTGTTGTTCGGCCTGTGGCTGGCCAAGTCCAGTGTCGATACCGAGTTCAAGGACTACGAAGTCGTGTTCAACGAGGCGGTCAGCGGTTTGTCCAAGGGCAGTTCGGTGCAGTACAGCGGGATCAAGGTCGGCGACGTGATCTCGCTGCGCCTGGACCCGAAAGACCCGCGCCGGGTGCTGGCGCGAATTCGCCTGGCCGGCGATACCCCGGTCAAGGAAGACACCAATGCCAAGTTGGCCCTGACCGGGGTCACCGGGACTTCGATCATCCAGCTCAGCGGTGGCACGCCACAGAGCCCGACGCTCAAGGGCAAGGACGGCAACCTGCCGACCATTATCGCCTTGCCCTCGCCCATCGCCCGCCTGCTCAATGACAGCGAGGACCTGATGGCCGGGGTGACCACGCTGATGCATAACGCCAACCTGATGTTCTCCACGGAAAACATCGAGCGCATCAGCAACACCCTGGAGCACCTGGAGCAAACCACCGGGACCATTGCCGAGCAGCGCGGCGATATTCGCCAGGCCATGCAACAACTGGCGTCGGTGGGCAAGCAGGCCAACACCATGCTGGAGCAGACCACGGCGCTGATGCGCAATGCCAACGGGCTGCTCAATGATCATGGCAAGGAGGCGCTGGGCAGCGCCGAGCAGGCGATGAAGTCGCTGCAGGAGAGCAGCGCCACCCTCAACAAACTGATCACCGCCAATCAGGATTCGCTCAACAGCGGCATGCAAGGCCTCAATGGCCTGGGCCCGGCCGTGCGCGAGATGCGCGAAACCCTGAGTTCGTTGCGCACCATTACCACACGCCTGGAAGCCAACCCCAGCGGTTACCTGCTGGGCAGTGAAAAGACCAAGGAATTCACGCCATGAAGCTGATTCGGATTGCTCTCCTCGCTGGCTTCACGCTGATCAGTTCGTGCTCGATCCTGCCCAAGCCCGAGCCCTTCGAGGTCTATCGATTGCCTTCGGCCCAGAGTGCATCGGCCAGCCATGACACACCGCAGCGCTGGTCGCTGCGCCTGAGCAAACTCCAGTCCAGCGAAGCGTTGAACAGTCCGAACATTGCCGTGATTCCCCAGGGCGATGTGATCAGCCACTACAAGGGTTCACGCTGGAGCGACCCGGCGCCGGTGCTGGTGCGCAATCGCCTGCTGGAAGGTTTCCAGCATGACGGGCGTGTGCCGTTGTTGAGCACCGATGACAGCATTTTTCAGACCGATCTTGAATTGGGCGGCAGCCTGCAGGCGTTCCAGACTGAATACCAGGGCACGAATGCCAGCGCGGTCGTGCGTCTGGATGCATTGCTGGTGCGCAGTTACGACCAGCGCATCCTCGCCAGCCGCCGCTTCGAAGTGCGCCAGCCACTCAGCGATGTGCAGGTTCCGGCGGTGGTGGTCGGGTTCGGTCAGGCGAGCGATCAGTTGACCGCTCAGGTGGTGAGCTGGGCGGTTGAGCAAGGGCAGAGGCTGGCGCCGCCGCCAAGGCCTTGAAGACTTACGCAGTCTCCTTGTAGGAGCGAGCCTGCTCGCGATAGCGGTATGTCAGACACATTGAATTTGAATGTGCGGCCGCCTTCGCGAGCAGGCTCGCTCCCACAGGGGTAAAGCCGTATCAGCGCTGCAAAAACGCCTGATGCAATACAGCCAGCGTTTCAAAGTGATACGCAGGCGCTTCGGCGCTCAACTCTTCATGGCTGCCGAACCCGTAACCCACTGCCGCTGCGTCCATGCCATTGCTGCGCGCGCCGATCAGGTCGTGCTTGCGGTCGCCGATCATCAGGGTGTTGGCCGGGTCCAGGTTTTCCTCGACCATCAGGTGAGCAATCAGCTCGACCTTGTTGGTCCGGGTGCCGTCCAGTTCGCTGCCATAAATCACCTTGAAGTGTTTGGCAAAGTCGAAATGCCGGGCGATTTCCCGGGCGAACACCCACGGTTTCGAGGTAGCGATGTACAGCTGCCGCCCTTGTCCGCTCAGGGTTTCCAGCAGCGGCGTGACACCATCGAACACGCGGTTTTCGTAGAGGCCGGTGACCTTGAAGCGCTCGCGGTAGAAATTCACCGCCTCCCAGGCCCTGGCTTCATCGAAGTCGTAGAACTGCATGAACGCCTGCAACAGCGGCGGGCCGATGAAGTGTTCGAGTTTGGTCAGGTCCGGCTCATCGATACCCAGTTTGCCCAGTGCGAACTGGATCGAGCGGGTGATGCCCTCGCGCGGGTCGGTCAGGGTGCCATCGAGGTCGAACAAAACGGTTTGGTAATGCATGTCGAGTCCTGAATAAGGGGGCCGGGTCAAAGCTGGTCGTAGCCTTCGGCCAGATGCAGGTCCTTGAGCTTCACGTAGTTCGCCGCGCTGTAGGTGAAAAAGGCGCATTCCTTGTCAGTCAGCGGGCGGATCTGCTTCACCGGGCTGCCCACATACAGGAAGCCGCTTTGCAGATGCTTGCCCGGCGGCACCAGGCTGCCGGCACCGATGATCACATCATCGTCGACGACCGCGCCGTCCATGACGATGCTGCCCATGCCGATCAACACCCGACTGCCTACCGAACAACCATGCAGCATGACCTTGTGGGCGATGGTCACGTCATCGCCGATCAGCAATGGAAAGCCATCCGGGTTGAACGGCCCGGCGTGGGTGATGTGCAACACGCAGCCATCCTGCACGCTGGTGCGCGCGCCGATGCGGATGCGGTGCATGTCCCCACGAATCACTGTCAGCGGCCAGATGGAGCTGTCTTCGCCAATTTCAACGTCGCCGATCACCACCGCCGAGCCGTCGACAAAAGCGCCTTTACCCAGCAGCGGCGTGTGGTTCTGATACTTGCGAAGGTTCACGATAGGGTTTCTCTCTGTTGCTGATAGCTGCGGTGAACGTCGATTGTAATTAAGATGGCTGCATGTTTCTCCAGCCAAGGTATCAACCGTGAGCGTGAACAACCCTCTTTTGCAGTCCTATGACCTGCCGCCGTTCTCCGCCATCCGCGCCGAACACGTACAACCGGCCATTGAACAGATCCTGGCTGACAACCGTGCCGCCATCGTCGAGATCCTCAAGACCCAGGTCAAACAGCCAACATGGGCTGGCCTGGTGCTGGCGATGGACGAACTCAATGACCGCCTGGGCGCCGCCTGGAGCCCGGTCAGCCACCTCAATGCCGTGTGCAACAGCGCCGAACTGCGTGAAGCCTACGAGTCGTGCCTGCCGGCCTTGAGCGCCTATTCCACCGAAATGGGTCAGAACCGCGAACTGTTCCAGGCCTTCGAAGCCCTGGCCAACAGCCTGGAGTCCGCCGGTTTCGACGTGGCGCAGAAAACCATCCTGGAACACTCCCTGCGTGACTTCCGTCTGTCGGGTATCGACCTGCCGGAAGCCGAACAGAAGCGTTACGCCGAAGTGCAGAGCAAGCTGTCCGAGCTGGGCAGCCGTTTCTCCAACCAGTTGCTCGACGCCACTCAAGCGTGGACCAAGCACATCACCGATGAAGCCGCCCTCGCCGGCCTGACCGACTCGGCCAAGGCGCAAATGGCTGCCGCGGCTCAGGTCAAGGATCTGGAGGGCTGGCTGATCACCCTGGAATTCCCGAGCTATTACGCGGTGATGACCTACGCCCATGACCGCGCATTGCGTGAAGAAGTTTACGCCGCGTACTGCACCCGAGCGTCGGACCAGGGGCCGAATGCCGGCCAGAACGACAATGGCCCGGTCATGGAACAAATTCTCGACCTGCGTCAGGAGCTGGCCAAGCTGCTGGGTTTCAGCAGTTTCTCCGAGCTGAGCCTGGCGACCAAAATGGCTGAGTCCAGCGATCAGGTGCTGAGCTTCCTGCGCGACCTGGCCAAGCGCAGCAAGCCGTTCGCCGCCCAGGACCTGGAACAGCTCAAGGCCTATGCGGCCGAGCAAGGTTGCCCGGATCTGCAAAGCTGGGACAGCGGGTTCTACGGCGAAAAACTCCGTGAGCAGCGTTACAGCGTGGCCCAGGAAGCCCTGCGCGCCTACTTCCCGATCGACAAGGTGCTCGGCGGCCTGTTCGCCATCGTCCAGCGTCTGTATGGCATCGAGATTGCCGAGCTCAAAGGCTTCGACACCTGGCACCCGGATGTCCGCCTGTTTGAAATCAAGGAAAACGACCAGCACGTCGGCCGCTTTTTCTTCGACCTATACGCCCGCGCCAACAAGCGTGGCGGTGCCTGGATGGATGGCGCCCGCGACCGTCGTCGCACCGCTGGCGGCGTATTGCAAAGCCCGGTGGCCAACCTGGTGTGCAACTTCACTCCGGCCGACAGCGGCAAGCCTGCGCTGCTGACCCACGACGAAGTCACCACCCTGTTCCACGAGTTCGGTCACGGCCTGCATCACCTGCTGACCCGCGTCGAGCATGCTGGCGTGTCCGGCATCAACGGCGTGGCCTGGGATGCTGTCGAGCTGCCGAGCCAGTTCATGGAAAACTGGTGCTGGGAGCCGGAAGGCCTGGCGCTGATTTCCGGTCACTATGAATCCGGCGAACCGCTGCCGCAGGACCTGCTGCAGAAAATGCTTGCGGCAAAAAACTTCCAGTCCGGCCTGATGATGGTCCGCCAACTGGAGTTCTCGCTGTTCGACTTCGAACTGCATGCCACCCACGGCGACGGCCGCAGCGTGCTGCAAGTGCTCGAAGGCGTGCGCGACGAGGTTTCGGTGATGCGTCCACCGGCCTACAACCGTTTTCCCAACAGCTTTGCGCACATCTTCGCTGGTGGTTACGCCGCGGGTTACTACAGCTACAAATGGGCTGAAGTACTGTCCGCCGATGCGTTTTCGAAGTTCGAAGAAGAAGGCGTGCTCAACGCCGACACCGGTCGTGCGTTCCGCGAAGCAATCCTGGCCCGTGGCGGCTCCCAGGAGCCGATGGTGCTGTTCGTCGACTTCCGTGGTCGTGAGCCATCAATTGACGCACTCTTGCGCCATAGCGGCCTGAGTGAGGACGCGGCAGCATGAGTGAGGGACCTGTGATTACGAAAAAACGCTTTATCGCCGGGGCGGTCTGCCCGGCATGCAGCGAGCCGGACAAATTGATGATGTGGAACGAAGATCAGGTCCCGCACCGAGAGTGCGTGGCCTGCGGTTACTCCGACACACTCAATGAGCAAGGGCTGTCGGTGCCCAAAGAGTTGGGTACGCGGGTTAATACCAGCGCACTCAAACCAGCCGACACCAAGGTTCAGGCGGTTCAGTTCTTCCCGAACCCGAAACTGAAGAAAAAGCCGGACGAACAGCACTGAGTGAAAAAAAGCCCCCGTTGCGCCATGCAACGGGGGCTTTTCTTATTCGATATGAGCGGACTTGAACCAGCTCTTCATCGAGCACGCGGCGAACGGGCTGGTGCTGCAATCGCCGTTGGCCAGAGCCGTGCGCAGTTTTTCCACGTCGGCCTGCATCATGTAGCGGATGCCGTCCTTGAAGTGGGTGCTGTCACCAAAGCCGCCCTGGGTCATTTCGTTCAGGGCCTCTTCCTTGGTCCAGCCCTGGATGACAACCCGGTACATGGCCGCCATCAGGCCGGTACGGTCGGAACCGTGTTTGCAATGCATCAACACCGGGCCTTTGGCTTCGGCAGCCTTGATGGCACGCAAGGCCTTGAGCACATCGGCGTCATCCACATGGTTGGTGCGATAAGGCAGTTGTACTTGCGTGATGCCTGGCGTGGACAACCAACTGGAGTCCGCTTCAGGCAGGAAGTTGATTACCGTCCCGACCTTGAGTTTCTCCAGCAGCGGCACTGCCCCTTTGTCCGGCAAGGCGCTGCGATAGAGGGTTGGCGACATTTGAAAGAGGTTGTATTGCTTCTCGACCGGTTGGGCCCAGTCTGCCGGACGCTGCATCACACTGTCGTCAGCAAGTGCCGATGTCAGGTTAACGAGTGCGACCAGCGACAGGCATATTGCAGATAAAAAACGTGGTAAAGGCATGCTTGAGCGACCGTTCAGGGACGGGAAGATGGTGGCAAGGATCAGTCATGCACAGTCAAAGGCCTGTGAGCGGACCGTCAAAGAATCGTGAAGTCCGCGCTCAGGTTACAGTTTCAGTTTGATGAATGCTTTGAGCAACTCGTTCAGTGCGGTCCCATAGTCAAACACCTGTCCAGTTTCAGGGTTGCGCTCACTACCTTCAAAAGGCGAGCCGGAATCCGCAGATTTGGTCTCGTACACACCGAGGCTATACAGTTGGTGATCCACCTCATCAATGTCGAATACCTCAACATCTACTCGAAGTTTGGGTGGTTCAGCGGGAAGACGATAAAGGTACGCTATACCCTCAGGGGCAATTATTTGTTGATGATAAAAAGCGAGTGCAAGTTGTGTAAGGGCGGCAATGTCCTTTTCATCGATACTATTGTCTGGAATGACATTGATATCGGACCATGGATCAAAATCGAGCTTTGAAGTCTTGCCATCGTCTTTTATATAGAGTGTCGCGGATGGAGCAGTCGCGAGAGCATCAGCGAACTGCTCAATAGTTTTGTTAGGGTGTTCGTCCGCCCTTATTAATTTGACAATGACCTGTTTGTCTTCAGAAGTTTCTATTTGTTGTAGATAAACACCGGTTTTTATCAGCGTAGACATTTTTATCCTCGTGGTTGCCGCATGCATGCGGTTGCTCGCATGCATGCGGCAATGAAGTGTTGACAATCAGAATCCAGAGATTCGCAAGTCAGGGCTCACGGGTTGGTGATACTGGCATAGGCTTTAGCCAAGGCCAGAAGTTTTGCCTTGTCATCTGCATCGGTATCGCCGTCACCATCAATATCCTTGTTGACATTGCCGAGGCTAAAAGTCTTGCCGCCATCGCTCGAGGACGCAATGTATGTGGTGGTATCGAGCAATGCAGTAGTTATAACGCCGCTGGCATCATCCCTACGTTCTTCTTTAAGTGCGAACTGCATCGATACAAGCACTTCATCTGGATCGACTATCGTGGGACCGAGTTTCTGAAGAAAGATACCGCGAAGATTAAAAAACGACATAATTAAATCCTTTTTGAAAATATCCATGATTATATGTGCAGCGATAAAAATAGTACCGGCAGTCTTCCAAAAACAGCCAGGTTTTATATGTGTCTCTTAGTTGCAAGCCAGGACTTAACAATACAGATTAACGGGAAAGTGCCGAACGGCACTGGTCGATAGAGCGCTGTCGAGATACTGTATGCGCATACAGTCAACAGGGGCCTCCCATGCACACGCCATTGCCTCCCCGTGGCCGCGGCACCGCGACCAATCCGCACAACCGCTTTGCACCCAGCCAGTCGGTGGCCGAAGACGACGGCTGGTATCAGGAAGTGCCGCTCACCCAAGGCACCGAGGTGAGCATCGAAAGGGCAAAGACCATCATTACCCGTAACACTTCACCGGACTTGCCCTTCGACCGCTCGATCAATCCCTACCGCGGCTGCGAGCACGGTTGCATTTATTGCTATGCGCGCCCCAGTCACGCCTATTGGGATATGTCACCGGGGCTGGATTTCGAGACAAAACTGATCGCCAAGACCAACGCCGTGGATGTGCTGGAGGAGCAGCTGTCCAAACGTGGCTATCAATGTGCGCCGATCAACCTCGGCTCCAACACCGACCCCTATCAGCCGATTGAGCGTGAATACAAGATCACCCGGCAAACCCTCGAAGTGCTCCTGCGTTACCGACACCCCGTGACCATCGTCACCAAGGGCTCGCTGATTCTTCGCGACCTGGACTTGCTGACCGAGCTTGCCAGCCAAAGACTGGTGGCGGTGATGATCAGCCTGACTACCCTCGACGACGAGCTCAAGCGCATCCTTGAACCCCGCGCGGCAGTGCCCAAGGCACGGCTGCGGGCCATCCGGGTGATGCGCGAGGCGGGCATTCCGGTGGGCGTGCTGTGTTCACCGATGATTCCGATGATCAACGACAGCGAACTCGAAAGTCTGCTCGCCGAGGCTCACGGCGCCGGGGCACAAAGCGCCGCTTACATGATGCTGCGCCTGCCGCTGGAAGTGGCGCCGCTGTTCGAAGAATGGCTGGGCACCCACTATCCGCAACGGGCGGCGCATGTGCTGAGCCTGATTCGCCAGAGCCGTGTCGGTGAACTCTACGACAGTCGCTTTGGCGCTCGAATGCGCGGCGAAGGCCCCTTCGCCGACCTGCTGGCGCAGCGCTTTGCCAAAGCGATCAAACGGTTGGGACTCAATCGACGGGAAGGCTTTGACCTGGACTGCGATGCCTTTTGTCCGCCGGGTCGCCAAATGTCGTTGATTTGAGGACAATTGACCTATGGTTGAGTACTGAAGAGCGCGCTCACGCCTTAGGCTGGTCACGTTTTTTGTGACCTGGAACACGCGTCCTAGAGCGTTTTATTCAGTTTCAATTAAGATTCGGCCGCTACCTTGTTCATCGAGTGACTGATGGGTCGAGATGTTTGGCCTGGATGTTTTTTAACCAGCCACTGGCTTCACACCGGACCACACGGGATGACTCCCTGAGCCCGCCAATGAGGTGAATTGATGAGTGACAAGGATAAACAGCCGTTGGCTGCGTCGGCTTCAGCCCAACCCGAGGCGGAAACCGCCGATGCAGCGTTGCAGCATATCGTTGACGGCTTTTTGCATTTTCATCATGAGATCTTTCCCCAGCAGGAAGAGCTCTTCAAGAAACTCGCCACGGCCCAACGGCCACGGGCGATGTTCATTGCCTGCGCCGATTCGCGCATCGTTCCCGAGTTGATTACCCAGAGCTCCCCCGGCGACCTGTTCGTGACCCGTAATGTCGGCAACGTCGTGCCGCCTTACGGGCAAATGAACGGTGGTGTTTCCACGGCCATCGAGTACGCCGTACTGGCTCTGGGGGTGCATCACATCATCATTTGCGGGCATTCCGACTGCGGCGCCATGCGTGCGGTGCTCAACCCGGACAGTCTGGAAAAAATGCCCACGGTCAAAGCCTGGCTGCGTCATGCCGAAGTGGCCAAAACCATGGTGCAGGAGAACTGCAACTGCTCTAGCGAAAGCGAAAGCATGCACGTCCTCACCGAAGAGAACGTGATCGCCCAATTGCAGCATCTGCGCACCCATCCGTCGGTGGCTTCGCGCATGGCCAACGGTCAGTTATTTATTCACGGCTGGGTCTACAACATCGAAACCAGCGAAATCAAAGCGTACGACGCCGATCAAGGCTGTTTCCTGCCGCTCAATGGCAGCCTGCCAATTCCAGTGGCGACGCCCAAAGCGCGCTTCTAAATCCTCCTAAATCGTTGTGTGGTTCAGCCGAGGCTGCCGTTCAGGCAGCCTGGCTTTGCCATGCCTGAAGAAAACTTCGGGAGACTCACTATGCGTGCTGCTCGACTCAAAGCTGTTCTGCCACGGGAGCTGCTGGCTTCGGTGGTTGTTTTTCTGGTCGCCCTGCCCCTGTGCATGGGCATCGCGATTGCCTCGGGGCTACCGCCGGCCAAAGGTCTGATCACCGGCATCATAGGTGGTCTGGTAGTCGGCTGGTTGGCCGGTTCGCCACTGCAAGTCAGCGGCCCGGCGGCGGGCCTGGCCGTTCTGGTATTCGAACTGGTCCGCCAGCACGGCATCGCCATGCTCGGGCCGATTCTGTTGCTGGCGGGTTTGCTGCAACTGGTGGCTGGCCGTTTGAAGCTGGGTTGCTGGTTTCGGGTGACGGCCCCCGCGGTGGTGTACGGCATGCTGGCCGGGATTGGCGTGCTGATCATCCTGTCTCAGGTGCATGTGATGCTGGATGCCGTACCAAAACCCTCGGGCCTGGATAACCTGGCGGCCTTCCCGGCGGCGATGGCTCAGGCGTTGCCCTCGTTTGGCTGGCAAGCCGGTTTGCTCGGTTTGTCGACGATCGCCGTCATGTGGCTGTGGGAGAAACTCCGTCCGCAATCCCTGCGCTTCATTCCTGGGGCACTACTTGGCGTCGGTCTGGCCACGCTTGCCAGCCTGGTGCTGGCGTTGCAGGTCAAACGGGTTGAGGTACCGGCCAACCTGACGGAGGCCATCGACTGGCTGAAGCCCGCGGATCTGCTCAATCTGGCTGATCCGACCTTGCTGATCGCTGCGTTTGCCGTGGCCTTCATCGCCAGCGCCGAAACCTTGCTTTCAGCCGCCGCGGTTGATCGCATGCACAGTGGTCAGCGCTCGGACTTCGACCGGGAATTATCGGCGCAAGGTATCGGCAACATGCTGTGTGGCCTGCTTGGGGCGTTGCCGATGACCGGCGTTATCGTACGCAGTTCGGCGAATGTTCAGGCCGGCGCAACCACGCGGTTTTCGACCATTTTCCATGGCCTGTGGTTGTTGGCGTTCGTACTGTTGCTGTCCAGCGTGCTGCAAAGCATTCCGGTGGCGAGCCTGGCGGGCGTACTGGTGTACACCGGTTTCAAGCTGGTGGATCTCAAGGTCTTCCGTGGTTTGGGCCGGTATGGTCGAGCGCCGATGTTCACCTATGCGGCAACCGCGCTTGCCATCGTTTTCACGGACCTGCTGACCGGTATGTTGATTGGCTTCGGCCTGACGCTGGTGAAACTCGCGCTGAAAGCTTCGCGGTTGAAAATCAGCCTGATCGACCTGCCTCAGGAAGGGCAAATGGAATTGCGCCTGGCAGGAGCGGCGACCTTCCTCAAAGTGCCGGCGCTGACCCAAGTGCTGGGTAGTATTCCACCAGGCGCGACGGTGCATGTGCCGCTCAATAACCTGAGCTACATCGATCACTCGTGTCTGGAACTGCTGGAGGAGTGGGGGCGGGCGAATGCGGCCAAGGGCTCGAAGCTGTTGATTGAATCGCGGGGATTGAAGCGTAGGCTTGAGGGACGGGTGCGAACGAATACCGGCGTCGGCGCGGCCGGGTAGATAACAGTGTGGGAGCGGGCTTGCTCGCGAAAGCGGTGGATCAGCCAACTCATATGCTGAATGGTTAACCGCATTCGCGAGCAAGCCCGCTCCCACAGGGGATTGTGTTTACCGATGGATCAAGCCGCCGGCTGATCCAGTTCCAGGCCTACGCCCAAACGGCGGGACATGCACGGCCAGCGTTTCCACGCGGCGCCGGTGTCCGGGCTGTTGAGCTTCTCACGGTAGGCTTCCACCGACTCCAGTGCGAAGCTTTCGTCGTTGAGCATCTCGTCGATGGCGTGATGCACCACTTCGTCCAGTTGGTTGGCGAACGACTCACCGATCAATTGGTGAGCAATCAGGTTGGCGACAGTCATGTCCAAGGGGATCAGTGGCTGGCCGAAATGCTTGATGTACAGGTCGTTGACCTCTTCGACAAACCGGTGCGCCAGATAGGCTTCATCCAGCAGGCTGTCGAGCCCGATATGGCCGGCCATGATGGCTGGCGGCTGGAGGAAGTACTGCTCGGCGATTGCCAGCACCGGTTTGATCTGTGACGCGATGCCCGCTTCCCTGGCGACTTCATTGGCTGCATCCAGCAGATCGGGCACTTCTTCGATGTAGGCCGCGACAAATCGCGTCAGTACGCCGTTGGTATCGGTCTCCGGCAATTGGATCGCCGGGTGCAGGTGAGGCAGTTTACTTTCCAGCTGACGCGTCAGCAGGCCGGTCTCGGCTTCGTGTTGTTGGGCTTTTTGGATCTGCTCGCGCAATGCGGCGGTGTTCATGAAAACTCCAGGAAACAAGGCAATGAAATAGGGAAGACATAACTTAGCTGGCTTACGAAAAATGCTAAGACGCATTTGTCATAATTATTTCATCCTTGAGACAGCCCCGTTATATCGATTAGCCACCACTCGTCTGCATCCTTCTCCATTCGTACCCTGCAAAGCAAGCTAATGCTGTTTCAGATGATTTACGCCTTCGCATTGCGAGGTCAGAGGTGCTGTCTATACTCGGGTTGGAATGGAGTTAGCTGATGACGCCCGACTGCATATGCAGCAAGGCCCGGTGCTCAAGTTCGTAGTCTGATGCAGCCGCTCCCTTGCCGCAGGTGAAAGCCGGCGGGATAACAAGAACGATAAGGGGAACCCGCAATGATGCGACATCCACATGTCTGGATGGGCCTCCTGTTGTGGTCGATTTTCAGTCAGGCGCAAGCGGCCTGGACTGTGAATATGGCGCCTGGAGCGACTGAAATCAGTCACGCAGTATTCGACCTGCACATGATCATTTTCTGGATCTGTGTGGTGATCGGCATCATCGTTTTTGGTGCCATGTTCTGGTCGATGATTCTCCACCGCCGCTCGACCGGGCAGGTGGCCGCCAAATTTCATGAAAGCACCACCGTCGAAATCCTCTGGACCATCGTGCCCTTCCTGATCCTGGTGGCCATGGCGATTCCCGCTACCGCGACCCTGATCAAGATGTACGACGCCAGCGAGCCGGAAATCGATATCCAGATCACCGGCTACCAGTGGAAGTGGCACTACAAATACCTGGGCCAGGACGTCGAGTTCTTCAGCAACCTGACCACCCCCCAGGATCAAATCCACAACAAGGAAGCCAAGGGCGAGCATTATTTGCTCGAAGTCGACAAGCCATTGGTGCTGCCGGTCGGCACCAAAGTGCGCTTCCTGGTGACCTCTGCCGACGTGATCCACTCCTGGTGGGTGCCGGCTTTCGCGGTCAAGCGCGATGCGATTCCCGGGTTCGTCAATGAAGCCTGGACCCGCATCGACAAGCCCGGCATTTACCGTGGCCAGTGCGCCGAGTTGTGCGGCAAGGATCACGGCTTCATGCCGACCGTGGTCGAGGTCAAGGAAAAGGCCGATTACGAAAAATGGCTGGCCGATCGCAAGGTCGAGGTCGCGCAACTCAAAGAGTTGACCAGCAAGGAATGGACCCTCGACGAGCTCAAGGAGCGCGGCGACAAGGTCTATCACACCACCTGCGTGGCCTGTCACCAGGCCGAAGGTCAGGGTCTGCCGCCGATGTTCCCGGCACTCAAGGGCTCGAAAATCGCCACCGGACCGAAAGACGCTCACCTGAGCCTGGTCTTCCACGGCAAGCCCGGAACCGCCATGGCGGCGTTCGGCAAGCAACTCTCGGAAGTCGATATCGCGGCAGTCGTGACCTATGAACGAAATGCCTGGGGCAACAACAAGGGCGACATGGTCACGCCTAAAGAAGTGCTGGAGCTGAAACAGGCGGAAAGCAAATGACCCGGTCTATTGCGCACGTAAGGAACCGGTCGGGGCTACGCACCCCGGCCTGCCCAGCCCATCTGTTTGCAGGAGACAGGACATGACTGCTGTAATCGATGAACATGTTCATACCGCCACCGACCACGCCCACGGCCCCGCCAAAGGCCTGATGCGCTGGGTGCTGACCACCAACCACAAGGACATCGGTACGTTGTACCTGTGGTTTGCATTCTCCATGTTCCTGCTTGGCGGTTCGTTCGCGATGGTGATTCGTGCCGAGCTGTTCCAGCCGGGGCTGCAGATCGTCCAGCCGGAATTCTTCAACCAGATGACCACCATGCATGGCCTGGTGATGGTCTTCGGTGCGGTGATGCCGGCCTTCGTCGGCCTCGCCAACTGGATGATCCCGCTGATGATCGGCGCGCCGGACATGGCCCTGCCGCGGATGAACAACTTCAGCTTCTGGCTGTTGCCGGCGGCGTTCCTGCTGCTGGTGTCGACCCTGTTCACCCCCGGTGGCGGGCCGAACTTCGGCTGGACGTTCTATGCGCCGCTGTCGACGACCTATGCGCCGGAAAGCGTGACCTTCTTCATCTTCGCCATCCACTTGATG
Organism: Pseudomonas sp. GL-B-12; assembly: GCF_019955895.1. Lineage (NCBI taxonomy): Bacteria > Pseudomonadati > Pseudomonadota > Gammaproteobacteria > Pseudomonadales > Pseudomonadaceae > Pseudomonas > Pseudomonas sp. GL-B-12. Next base: position 55,332 of record NZ_JAHBCX010000022.1, on the reverse strand, counting down.
GGGATCAGTTCGATCATGGGCGCGATCAACGTGATCGCCACCATCCTCAACCTGCGCGCCCCCGGCATGACGCTGATGAAAATGCCGTTGTTCGTCTGGACCTGGCTGATCACCGCGTTCCTGCTGATCGCGGTGATGCCGGTATTGGCAGGTTGCGTGACGATGATGCTGATGGATATCCACTTCGGCACCAGTTTCTTCAGTGCCGCCGGTGGCGGAGACCCGGTGCTGTTCCAGCATGTTTTCTGGTTCTTCGGTCACCCCGAGGTGTACATCATGATCCTGCCGGCGTTCGGTGCCGTCAGTTCGATCATTCCGGCTTTTTCGCGCAAGCCACTGTTCGGCTACACCTCGATGGTCTACGCCACGGCGAGTATCGCGTTCCTGTCGTTTATCGTCTGGGCGCACCACATGTTCGTGGTCGGCATTCCGCTGGTGGGCGAGTTGTTCTTCATGTACGCCACGCTGCTGATCGCGGTGCCAACGGGTGTGAAGGTGTTCAACTGGGCCAGCACCATGTGGCAAGGCTCGCTGACGTTCGAGACGCCGATGCTGTTTGCCGTGGCGTTCGTGATCCTGTTCACCATCGGCGGTTTCTCCGGGTTGATGCTGGCCATCGCCCCAGCGGACTTCCAGTACCAGGACACCTACTTCGTGGTCGCGCATTTCCACTATGTGCTGGTGCCGGGGGCGATCTTCGGGATCTTCGCTTCGGCCTATTACTGGATGCCGAAATGGACCGGCCACATGTACGACGAAACCCTCGGCAAGCTGCATTTCTGGCTGTCGTTCATTGGGATGAACATGGCCTTCTTCCCGATGCACTTCGTGGGGCTGGCGGGCATGCCGCGACGGATTCCGGACTACAACCTGCAGTTCGCCGACTTCAACATGGTGTCGTCGATCGGCGCATTCATGTTCGGCGCCACGCAGATCTTCTTCCTGTTCATTGTGATCAAGACCATTCGCGGCGGTCCGCCAGCACCGGCCAAGCCGTGGGACGGGGCTGAAGGCCTGGAGTGGAGCATTCCGTCGCCAGCGCCGTATCACACCTTCACCACGCCGCCGGAAGTGAAATGAACACCTTGGCCCCTGTAGGAGCGAGCTCGCTCGCGATGAATGTGAAAGCGACGCGTTTTTCCAGACAGCATGCGTTTTCGTTTACGCCCATCGCGAGCAAGCTCGCTCCTACAAGGGGCACGGTGGAGGCTGGAAATCATGGCTGACTCGATTTCGTTGAAGAAACTGGTCACGCGCCTGCTGACCGTGGTGGTGGCGATGTTTGTGTTCGGGTTTGCACTGGTGCCGATCTACGACGTGATGTGCAAGGCCTTCGGCATTAATGGCAAGACCGGCGGGCAGTACGAGGGTGAGCAAACAGTCGACACCTCGCGGCAGGTGCGTGTGCAGTTTCTGTCGACCAACACTGCCGATATGCCCTGGGACTTCTATCCCAAGGGCGAGGAACTGGTGGCCCATCCGGGGGCGGTGAACGAGATGATCTTCATCGCTCACAACCCGACCGATAAGCCGATGAGTGCCCAGGCCGTGCCGAGTATCGCGCCGAGTACTGCCGCTGCGTACTTCCACAAGACGGAATGTTTCTGCTTTACCCAGCAAGTGCTGCAGCCCGGTCAACGGATCGAGATGCCGGTACGTTTCATCGTTGACCGTGACATGCCCAAGGATGTGAAGCACCTGACGCTGTCTTACACGCTGTTCGATATCACCGCCCGACATCCACCGGTAGCTGTAAACACTGGCGGTTGAGCGTGCCCGATAAGGAGAACAATAAATGGCAACTCATGAACATTATTACGTTCCCGCCCAGAGCAAATGGCCGATTATCGCCACGCTCGGCATGGTCACCACCGTGTACGGCCTGGCTACCTGGTTCAACGATCTGAAAGCGGCGCGTCCGGAATCCCACGGGCCGCTGATCTTTTTCGTCGGCGGGCTGTTGGTGGCTTACATGCTGTTCGGCTGGTTCGGTACGGTAATCAAGGAAAGTCGCGGTGGTTTGTACAGCCCGCAAATGGATCGCTCGTTCCGCTGGGGCATGAGCTGGTTCATCTTCTCAGAGGTGATGTTCTTCATCGCCTTCTTTGGCGCGCTGTTTTATGTCCGTCATATCTCCGGACCGGCGCTCGGTGGTGAAGGCGCCAAAGGCATCGCGCACATGCTGTGGCCGAACTTCCAGTTCACATGGCCGCTGCTGAGCAACCCCGACTCGAAGCTGTTTCCGCCGCCCAAGGAAGTCATCAGCCCCTGGGGCCTGCCACTGCTCAATACAGTGTTATTGGTGAGTTCCAGCGTGACCGTGACCATTGCCCACCACGCCTTGAAAAAGGGCCATCGCGGCGCACTGAAACTTTGGCTGGCGCTCACCGTGTTGCTGGGCTGCGCGTTCCTCACGTTCCAGGCCGAAGAGTACATGCACGCCTACCGCGAGCTGGGCCTGACCCTGGGCTCGGGCATCTACGGCGCGACATTCTTCATGCTCACCGGGTTCCACGGCGCCCATGTGACCATCGGCACCATCATCCTGTTCGTGATGCTGATGCGGATCATGCGAGGGCACTTCGACAGCGAGCACCAGTTCGGCTTCGAAGCGGCGAGCTGGTACTGGCACTTCGTGGATGTGGTGTGGATCGGGCTGTTTGTTTTCGTCTATGTGCTTTAAAGCAGCTTCAAGCTTCAAGCTTCAAGCCTCAAGTTTTGAGCTTGAAACTACCAAGGTACGTGGGAGACCAGTTGGCCGCTGAAAAAACCCCAGGCGATCAGACCGAGGGTAAGGGCGGCCAGCGTCACTCGCACACTCAAGGCAATGACGAGGCGGTTTGAGCGGCTGTCGTCCTTGACCAGAAAAAACAGGCCGCTGAACAGGCTGACAACCGTGGCAATCAGCATCAGGACGATGGCTGCTTTGAGCATGGTGAGACTCCGGGGGGACAAGCGATGCATTTGAGTATAGCTATCGCGGTGACCGAATTTCTGGCGATGCCATGAAGCGCTTTCGGCCGGGTATCGTGCCAACGCTGGTGGTCGCGTTGTTGCTGCCGCTACTGGTGTCCCTGGGGTTCTGGCAATTGAGTCGGGGCGCGGAGAAAAGCGCGCTGCTGCAAAACTACGCCGAACGCCGCGCCGCTGAGCCGATGGCCAGCACCGAACTGCAACACACGACAGACCCGGCCTTCCGCCGGGTTCGCCTGCACGGCCAGTTCGATGCCGAACACAGCCTGCTGCTGGATAACAGTCAACGCAACGGCAGGGTCGGCGTCGAGCTGTTGCAACCCTTTCACGATCAGGCCACCGGGCTTTGGCTGCTGGTCAATCGCGGCTGGTTGCCTTGGCCGGAGCGCCGCACTCCACCGCAATTCAAGACACCTGCCGAAGCAGTCAGCCTCGACGCGTGGGTCTACGTCTCCCCCGGGATGACGTTCCAATTGCACGCAGATCCCACAACGTTGACATGGCCGAAGCTGATTACGGCCATTGAGCCAACCAAGCTCTGGACAGCACTGAACCGCGAAGGCTTTGCCTACGAACTGCGCGCCGAAACCGGCCCCGCCACCTATCAGGCCGACTGGCCAGTAGTCGCCATGGGCCCGGAAAAACACATCGCTTATGCCGTGCAGTGGTTCGCCATGGCGATCGCCCTGTTCGGTCTTTATCTCTATCTCGGCTGGCACAACGCAAAGGAGAAACACCATGGGAGCAGCCATGAATCCACCCAGCATGTCTGAGGTGAAACCGTCGGCGAACCGGCGCAAAGGCCGGTTGCAACTGCTGCTGATCCTGCTCGGGGTGATCGGTCCGATGATCCTCGCCACCGGCATGTACAAGCTGAATTTCTGGGTGCCCGAGGGCCGCAGTTATCACGGCGAACTGATCGGCAACGGCCAGACCCGCGCCGATATCGGCGTGCAGGCCCAGGAAGATCGCTGGCAGATGCTGGTGACGGCGCCCAAGGATTGCGCGGTGGACTGCCAGCAACTGGTGTACCTGGCGCGGCAGATCCAGATCGGCCTCGGCCGCGATGCGTCCCGCGCCAGCCATGCATTGGCCGCCGCGCAGACGCTAAACAGCGATTACGAGACTAAACTTCAACGCGAGTACCCGCAGTTGCAACGCTATTCACTGGACTTGCCTGCCTACACAAAAGGCGCTCAGGGCAATGACGCGCCGCACCTGTGGATCATCGACCCCCACGGCAATCTGGTGCTGCGCTACGACCCGTCGGTGAAGGGCAAGGACTTGCTCAACGATCTGCGCCACCTGCTGAAACTGTCGAACATCGGATAAGGGCATCGTCATGGCCAAACCTGGATTTCGCCTCGCGCTGTTTGCCACCTTACTGGCACTGATTGTGGTGTTGCTCGGCGCCTACACCCGCCTGACCCACGCCGGCCTCGGCTGCCCGGACTGGCCCGGCTGCTATGGCTTCATCAGCGTGCCAAAAAGCGAAGCCCAACTGGCACATGCCGAATTGCATTTCCCGGACGCTCCGGTCGAGGCCCACAAGGGCTGGAACGAGATGGTCCACCGCTACTTCGCCGGCACGCTGGGAGTGTTGATCGCGGTGTTGGCCGGTCGTGCGTGGGTGCATCGCCACCATCCCGGGCAGCCGGTGAAGCTGCCGTTGTTTCTGTTGGCGGTGGTTTTTGGCCAAGCCGCGTTCGGCATGTGGACGGTAACGCTCAAGCTCTGGCCGCAGGTGGTCACCGGGCATTTGCTGGGCGGCTTCGCGACCTTGAGCCTGTTGTTTCTGCTGACCTTGCGCCTGTCCGGCGTACTGCCGGCGCTGACCGTGCCACGACGTTTGCAGCACTGGGCGACGGCGGGGCTGTTGCTGGTGATCGGGCAAATCGCCCTCGGTGGCTGGGTCAGTTCCAATTACGCCGCCGTGGCCTGCATCGACTTTCCGACCTGTCACGGCCAGTGGTTGCCATCGGCGGACTTCGCCAACGGCTTCCACCTGACCCAGCACATCGGCCCGAACTACCTCGGCGGGCAACTGGACAGCGACGCCCGTACGGCCATTCACCTGACTCACCGTATCGGCGCCCTGCTAGTGACCCTGGTGCTGCTCGGTCTGGCCTGGCAACTGAAAGCAGTCGGCATGACGCGCCTGGCAGGCCTGGTGCTGATCACCCTTGGCGCACAAATCACCCTGGGCGTCAGCAACGTGCTGTTCCATCTGCCGCTGCCGGTGGCCGTCGCGCATAACGCGGGCGGCGCGGCGCTGTTGCTGACCATGGTGCTGGTCAATTACCACGCCCGAACCAGCCTGGTCCGGGTCAAGCAAGCGCGCTGGCACTTCAGCCCGCGTAAACACTCAGCCGGGCCCATAACAATAAAAGGAGAGATGCCATGGCGATTCTGATCGGCGAACGTCCCAGTCAGGCGATCTGGCGTGACTACCTGGAACTGACCAAGCCCAAAGTCGTGGTGCTGATGCTCATCACGTCACTGGTGGGGATGTTCCTCGCGACCCGTGCCGGGGTGCCGTGGACGGTGCTAATCTTCGGCAACCTGGGCATCGCCCTGTGTGCCGGTGGCGCAGCGGCGGTCAATCATGTGGTGGATCGGCGCATCGATGCGGTCATGGCGCGCACTCACAAACGGCCGCTCGCCGAAGGCCGGGTTTCGCCGACCGCCGCGCTGACGTTCGCGCTGGTATTGGCGGTCCTCGGACAAGCCATGCTGCTGGCGTTTACCAACCCGCTGACTGCGTGGCTGACCCTCGCCTCGTTGCTCGGCTACGCGGTGGTCTACACCGGATTCCTCAAGCGCGCGACCCCGCAGAACATTGTCATCGGTGGTCTGGCTGGTGCCGCGCCGCCATTGCTTGGCTGGACCGCCGCCACTGGTCACGTCAGCGCCGAACCGTTGCTGCTGGTGCTGATCATCTTCGCCTGGACCCCGCCGCATTTCTGGGCGCTGGCGATCCATCGCAAGGAGGAATACGCCAAGGCCGACATCCCGATGCTGCCGGTCACCCACGGCGAGCACTACACCAAGATTCACATCCTGCTTTATACCTTCGCATTGCTTGCCGTCAGCCTCATGCCTTATGTGATCCACATGAGCGGCACGCTCTACCTGGCCTGCGCGCTCGGGCTGGGCGCACGGTTTCTGCATTGGGCCGTGGTGCTGTACCGTGGCACTCGGCCGCACGCGGCGATCAACACGTTCAAGTACTCTATTTACTACTTGTTCTTGCTGTTTATCGCCCTGCTCGTAGACCACTACTTACTGTTGAACCTATGACTCGAACCCAGAAAACCGTCTTCATACTCGTCGCCTTGATCGCGCTGATCCTGGGCCTGACCGTCAACAAGGTGCTGTCCGGAAAAAACCAGGGCGATCCGACGGCGCTGATCGACGCCGGCATCATTCTGCTGCCGCAGAGCCGTAATCTGCCGGACATAACGATGACCAATCAGGACGGCCAGCCGGTTGCAATCAATGAATTGAAAGGCAAGTGGAGCCTGCTGTTCTTCGGCTACACCTTCTGCCCGGACATCTGCCCGACCACCCTCGCCCAGCTGCGGCAGATCAAGAGCGAGTTGCCGCCAGAGGCCGTGGATAAACTGCAAATCGTGCTGGTCAGCATCGACCCCAATCGCGATACGCCCAAGCAACTCAAGCAGTACCTGGGCTACTTCGACCCGCAGTTCATTGGCCTGACCCCGGCGTCGACCGATGAGCTGCAAAAGATCGCCAACGCGGTGAGCATTCCGTTCATTCCGGCGGACACCAGCAAGCCGAACTACACCGTCGACCACAGCGGCAACCTCGCGGTGATCGGGCCGGACGGCACTCAGCGCGGATTCATCCGTGCGCCGTTGAACAATGCGAAGTTGGTGGCGCAGTTGCCGGTGATGCTCAAACGCAACTGAAAACACCACCAAACCCTGTGGGAGCGGGCTTGTATTTCAAGGCACAAAAAAGGGGCGCATTCGATGCGCCCCTTTTTTTGCTGCTTTCAGTCGATCAGAACGCCGGTACCACCGCGCCTTTGTACTTCTCGAGAATGAAGGCCTTCACTTCCGGGCTGTGCAGGGCAGCGACCAGTTTCTTCATCGCTTCGCTGTCCTTGTCATCCGGACGAGCCACCAGAATGTTCACGTAAGGCGAGTCGCTGCCTTCGATGAACAGCGCGTCCTTGGCTGGATCGAGCTTGGCTTCCAGCGCGTAGTTGGTGTTGATCAGCGCCAGGTCGACCTGGGTCAGCACGCGCGGGATGGTGGCGGCTTCCAGTTCGCGGATTTTCAGGTCCTTGGTGTTTTCGGTGATGTCTTTCACAGTCGACAGGATGTTGTTCGAATCCTTCAACTTGATCAGGCCGGCCTTGGCCATCAGCAACAGTGCACGGCCGCCATTGGTGGCATCGTTCGGGATGACCACGTTGGCACCGCCAGGCAATTCAGCAATGGTCTTGTACTTGCTGGAGTAAGCGCCCAGGGGCTCCAGGTGCACGCCAGCAACGGAAACCAGGTGGGTGCCCTTGGCCTTGTTGAACTCATCCAGGTACGGCTGGTGCTGGAAGAAGTTGGCGTCCAGGCGCTTTTCCGCGACCTGCACGTTCGGCTGGATGTAGTCGGTGAATACCTTGACCTTCAGGTCCACGCCTTCTTTGGCCAGGGCCGGCTTCACGAATTCGAGGATCTCGGCGTGTGGCACCGGAGTGGCCGCGACGGTCAGGGTGTCGGCCGCGTGGGCCGAGAATGCGGCAACAGCAGCGAGGGCGACGAGTAGTTTTTTCATTCAGCTAACTCCTTGTGCGGCACCGTTTCCGGTGCCTGCCAGCGTATGGCCGGCTCATGTCTTGTCTTATTTACGGGAGAAATGCACAACCAATTTGTCGCCGACGGTTTGCAGCACCTGGACCAATACCAGCAGCAATACCACCGTCACGACCATCACATCGGTCTGGAAACGCTGGTAACCGAAACGGATCGCCAGGTCACCCAGACCACCTGCGCCCACGACACCAGCCATCGCCGTGTAGGACACCAGTGTAATGGCTGTCACCGTAATCGCCGCGAAGATGCCCGGACGAGCCTCCGGCAGCAAGGCATTGGTGATGATCTGTCGCGTGGTCGCGCCCATGGCCTGGGTCGCTTCGATGATGCCGCGATCCACTTCACGCAGGGCGGTTTCCACCAGGCGGGCGAAGAACGGCGTGGCACCCACCACCAGCGGCGGGATCGCACCAGCGACACCCAGGGACGTGCCGGTGATCAGCACGGTGAAGGGAATCATCACGATCAACAGGATGATGAACGGCAGCGAACGCAGGATGTTCACCACCAGCGACAACATCGCGTAGACGCCTTTGGCTTCCAGCAACTGGCGCGGGCTGCACAGGAACAGCAGCACGCCCAGCGGCAAGCCGAGCAGCACGGTGAACAACAGCGAACCGCCGAGCATCAGCAGGGTGTCGCCGGTGGCCAGCCAGATTTCGAACCAGTCGATATTGGCGAAGAAACTTGTCAGGGCTTCCATTAGCGCAGCACCTCCATGTGGACGTCGGCAGCGGTGAAGCGGGCAAAGGCCGCTTCCATGTCACCGCCGGTCACGGCCAGGGTCAGTTGCCCGTAAGGGATGTCTTTGATGCGGTCGATACGACCGGCCAGGATGCTGTAGTCCACACCGGTTTCCCGGGCGACGGTACCCAGCAGCGGCGCGTATGTCGCTTCGCCCTGGAAGGTCAGACGCAGGATGCGCCCCGGTACGTGAGCGAAGTCGTCACGCTGCTCGCTTTCGTCGATCTGCTCGTCTTCCTGCACGAAGCGCTTGGTGGTCGGGTGCTTCGGATGCAGGAACACTTCGGCCACCGAGCCTTGCTCGACGATCACGCCAGCGTCCATCACGGCTACCTGATCGCAGACCCGGCGGATCACGTCCATCTCGTGGGTGATCAAGACGATGGTCAATTTCAGCTCGCGATTGATCTCGGCCAGCAATTGCAACACCGATGCGGTGGTTTGCGGGTCGAGGGCGCTGGTGGCTTCGTCGCACAGCAGGATTTTCGGTTTGGTCGCCAGCGCACGGGCAATGCCTACACGCTGCTTCTGCCCGCCGGACAATTGCGCCGGGTATTTCTTGGCGTGGTCGGACAAACCGACTCGCGCCAGCAACTCGGCTACGCGGGAATCGATCTCGCTGCGCGACAGTTCGCCGGCCAGGGTCAGCGGCAGCGCGACGTTGTCGGCGACAGTCTTGGAGGCTAGCAGGTTGAAGTGCTGGAAAATCATCCCGACCTGTTGACGGAAGCGGCGCAGGCCGTTGGCGTCGAGAGCGGTGACTTCTTCACCGTCGACGGTGATCTTGCCGCCACTGGCATTTTCCAGGCGATTGATCAGACGCAGCAGGGTGCTTTTTCCTGCGCCGGAATGACCGATCAAGCCGTAAACCTGCCCGTTCTCAATCGTCAGACTGGTCGGATGCAGGGCGGGGATTTCCTTACCGGCGACGCGGTAGGTTTTATGGACGTTTTGAAACTCGATCACGTAGCGAACCTTGTGGGGCGCGTTAGAAAAGGATCAGCGGTTAGCCGGGCGCGCATTTTAGCCTGTCCGTATAGAGGTTCTTAGCATTTATTTCGCAATTGTCCTGTCATTTGGAAATAACGCGATCAAAGGTCAGAAAAAAGGAACGGCTGAAGAGGCTCGCCCAAGGCCGAAGGCAACTTCGACCTGCTGGGCAGCATCGGGTTTGGGGCAGGGAGGCGAAGGCCAAGGCGATTCAGGCCTGAGAGTTTTACTGCCAGATAGGACGCCTTCGCGGGCTTGCCCGCGAAGCTTTTCAGGGTTTCCGAGGGCTCAGAACCATCTGCGCCGGAACACTGCGCAAAATCTGCCGCTCCAGCTTCAGATCAAACTCAGGATCGAGCCTCTTCACCCGTTTGGTCAGCAAGTTAGCCAGCCAAGGGTAATCATTGGTGCGTGGAGCCTGAATGCTCACGTCGCACTGAAAATTCACCACATCGGCGGCGATGGCATCCAGTTGGCGACGCAGCTTGCCCATATCGTTGATATTCAGCACGATCGTGGTGCTTTCAGCCGTCAGGTCGATAACCTTGGCTTTTGGCTTGGCTTCGGCAGCCTTGAGGGCGGCTTCGGCTTTTTCCAGCTCGGCCTTGCGCGCCTGGGCAATCGAGCCGTTGACTCCGCCGGTCAGCGCCGGAGCCTTGGGCATCAGCGCGCGGGCACGACTCAAGGCGGTCGCGGCAGCATCCACATCACCCTTTTGCAGCACGATCTGGCTGCGGCGCAGATAGGCTTCAGCCAGCTGCCGCTGGTATTGCTCAAGGGAAGCATCGTTGGGCGATTCGGCCTGCAAGGCTGCCAATTGGTCCTCGGCGGTGGCCAGTTCATCGCTGGCGATGTTTTGCTCCAGCTGCACGATGGCCGTGGCCCGTGCATCGGCGGCCTTGGTGGCTTCCGATGGCGTGCTTTGGCAGGCGCCCAGCAGCAAAGAAAATGCGACAAGGAGCAGATAACGGGAGGCGAACGACTTCATTCCTGCGACTCTCTATTTGCGCAAAAAACGAGCAAGTCTACACCCCTCGACGGGGCAGAACAAAACTCAGCAGAAATAGCGCGGCGGCCGTCACCACAATCGACGGGCCGGCCGGGGTGTCCTTGAACCAGGACAGCGCCAGCCCGCCACACACGGCGAGTATGCCCAGCAGGCTCGCGCCCAGTGCCATCTGTTCCGGTGAGCGGGCGTGACGTTGTGCCGCAGCGGCCGGGATGATCAGCAATGAAGTGATCAGCAATACGCCGACGATTTTCATCGCCACGGCAATCACCACGGCGATCAACAGCATCAGGGCCAGGCGCAATCCCGCCACCGGCAGGCCTTCGACCCTGGCCAGTTCTTCATGCACCGTGATCGCCAGCAATGGGCGCCACAACGCAACCAGCAAGACCAGTACCGCAGCGCTGCCGCCAAGGATCCAGGCCAGATCGGTCGGACTGATCGCCAGCAGGTCGCCGAACAGATAGGCCATCAGGTCGATCCGCACTTCGTGCATGAAGCTTAGTACCACCAGGCCCAGAGAGAGCGTGCTGGGTGCGAGAATTCCCAAAAGTGTGTCGGATGCCAGCGGCTGGCGTTGTTGCAAGGTCACCAGCATCACCGCCAACAGCAAGCAGCCAACAGTGACGGCAACAGTCGGGCTGACATCCAGCAGGAAGCCCAGGGCCACCCCGAGCAATGCCGCGTGCGACAGGGTGTCGCCGAAATAGGCCATGCGCCGCCAGACCACGAAAGACCCCAGCGGGCCTGCGACGACGGCCAGGGCCAAGCCTGCAAGCAGGGCGTAGAGCAGAAAATCAGCCATGCTTGCAGCTATCTCCGTGAACATGGGGTTGGCCCGACGCGGGCGGCTTGACCACCGAGCCATGCAAGTCGTGAGCGTGGTCGTGATGGTGGTGATAAATCGCCAGGCTTTGTGCGTTTTTTCCGAACAGCTCGACGAAAGCCGGATCGCCGCTGACCTGCTCGGGATGGCCGGAACAGCAGACGTGACGATTAAGGCAAACCACTTGATCCGTGGTGCTCATCACCAGATGCAAATCGTGGGAGACCATCAGCACGCCACAACCATGGCGGTCGCGCAGGCGGGTGATCAAGCTGTACAGCTCAGCCTGGCCGGCCACGTCGACACCCTGTACCGGTTCGTCGAGCACCAGCAGTTCTGGCTCGCGCAACAAGGCCCGGGCCAGCAACACCCGCTGCATTTCGCCACCGGAAACGCTTTGCACCGGGCTGTCGATCACCTGTTCGGCGCCGACTTCCTTGAGTGCCGCCAAGGCCATCGCACGGTCCACGCCCGGCACCAGGCGCAAGAAACGCAGGACCGACAGCGGGAGGGTCGGATCGACATGAAGTTTTTGCGGCATGTAACCGACCCGCAGTTTCGGCTTGCGCCAGACGCTGCCGCTGTCCGGTTTCAACAGGCCGAGCACGGCACGCACCAATGTGGTTTTGCCAGCGCCGTTGGGGCCGATCAGGGTAACGATTTGCCCCGGCTCGACGCTCAGCTCGATGTTGTCGAGCACCGGTTGCCCGGCGAACGTGACCGCAACCTGCTCAAGACGGATCAGCGCGTTGCTCATCAAGCCCCCTGGCAACCCGAGCAGAGACCGACCACTTCGACGGTCTGGCCTTCGACGACAAACCCGACATCCCTGGCACTGGCGATGATCGCGTCGCTGATGGATTTTTGCTCAAGTTCGATGGCCGCGTGGCACATACGGCAGATCAGGAACTGACCCTGGTGAGCATGTTCCGGGTGATTGCAGCCGATGAAGGCGTTGAGCGAGGAAATCCGATGGACCAAGCCGTTCTCCAGCAGGAAATCCAGCGCGCGGTACACCGTCGGCGGCGCAGCGCGGCGACCGTCCTGCTCGCTGAGGACCGCGAGAATGTCGTAGGCACCCAGCGGCTTGTGGCTTTGCCACACCAGTTCCAGCACCCGCCGGCGTAACGCGGTCAGGCGCAGGCCTTGACGTGCGCACAGGGCATCGGCCTCGGACAAAGCGCTGTGAACGCAATGTGAGTGGTCGTGGGGACGGCTGGCGATCGGTGTTTTTAGCATGAGCGGCGACGAGTTTTGTGAGAGACGTTATTATGTTACCCGTTCTAGCCTCTTCGAGTGGTCATCGTGTCCCGACTTTTTTCTGTTTTTGTCGCATTTATCGCAAGTTTTCTGCTGATCGGTTCGGCGCAGGCCGAGGTCAAGGTCCTGACCAGCATCAAGCCCCTGCAGTTGATCGCTGCAGCGGTGCAGGACGGCGTGGCGATTCCTGAGGTTTTGCTGCCACCGGGTGCTTCGCCGCATAACTATGCGTTGCGCCCTTCCGATGTGCGCAAGGTGCAATCGGTGGACCTGTTGTACTGGATCGGCCCGGACATGGAAGGTTTCCTGCCACGCGTACTCAATGGTCGTACGTTGCCCAACGTGGCCGTGCAGGATTTGCCAGGCATGAAACTGCGCCGTTTTGCCGAAGATAGCCACTCCCATGCCGAAGAAGCCGACGAACATGACCACGATCACCGTCCGGGCAGCCTCGATGCGCACCTGTGGCTATCGCCGGTCAACGCCCGGGTCATCGCCACGAAAATGGCGGCTGACCTGAGTGCCGCCGATCCTGACAATGCCGCGCGCTATCAGAGCAATCTGAAAGCCTTCGACGAGCGTCTCGATGCGTTGGATGCGCGCCTGAAGAAACGCCTGGCCGATGTTCAGGGCAAGCCCTACTTCGTTTTCCACGAAGCCTTCGACTACTTCGAAGACGCCTACGGCCTCAAGCACGTGGGTGTGTTCAGCGTCGCGGCCGAAGTGCAACCCGGTGCCCAGCATGTCGCGGCGATGCGCGCGCGTTTGCAGGAAGTCGGCAAGACCTGCGTGTTCAGTGAACCACCGCTGCGGCCGCGTCTGGCGGAAACCCTGGTGGCGGGTTTGCCGGTGAAACTGGCTGAACTGGACGCGCTGGGCGGGTACACGCCGGCGACTGCTCAGGGCTATGAGCAGGTGTTGGAGAAATTGGGGAATGATCTGGCGGGATGTCTGGATTCGTTGTAACCGACACCAAACCTGTGGCGAGGGGGCTTGCCCCCGTTGGGCAGCGAAGCGGCCCCCATGGATCTGCTTGATAGATCGCATGGGAGCGCTGCGCGCTCCAACAAGCCCCCTCGCCACAATTTTTAAAGAGCGAAAGGCAACGGCGTATTGACCGTCTGCCGCTGCGCCAGGCGCAGCTGGAACTCCATCGGATCGTGAATCAGCACATCCTGCCCGGCGAACGACTCCGCCGCGATCAAGCGTGACAACCAGAACCGTACGCAAGCTACCCGCAGCATGGTCGGCCACAGTTCGGCTTCGGCAGCGGTGAACGGTCGCAAGGCCGCGTAAGCGCCCAGCAAGGCCCGCGCTCGCGGTCCATCGATCACGCCATCATCGTCCGAGCACCAGTCGTTCAAGGCAATCGCCACGTCGTAGAGCATCGGCCCGGAGCAGGCGTTGTAGAAATCGATCAGTCCGGTCAGGTGCGTGCCTTCGAACATCGCGTTGTCGCGGAACAGATCGGCGTGAATGTTCGCCCGCGGCAGTGCCAGGATTTTTTCTTTCTGCCGGGTGATTTCTTCCAACGCCCGTTGCAGCAGGTCTTTCTGCTCGGCACTGAGATGCGACAGGAACTGCGTACCCTCTTCCAGCATCCAGTCCAGGCCGCGATCGGTTTTGCGCTTGATCATATTGGCCTGGGTCGCCAGGTGCAGATGGCCGAGCAACTCACCCACCTGCGCGCAATGCTGTGCGTTGGCTTGCTGGATGTGCTTGCCGGCCAGGCGAGGTTGCAGCAGCGCAGGTTTGCCCGCCAGTTCGCGTAAGGCCACGCCGTCTGTGGTGCGCAAGGCGTAAGGCACCGGCAGGTTGGCACCGTGCAGCACGTCGAGCAGTTCGATGAAGAACGGCATTTCCTGAACCGGACCGCGCTCGATCAGGGTCAGGACAAATTCGCCCTGCTCCAGGCTGATAAAGAAATTGGTGTTTTCGCTACCGGCGGCAATCCCCTGGAAATCAAGCAGGCGGCCGAGGCCATAAGGGGCGAGAAAAGCTTCCAGCTCGGGCCGAGCCAGGGGGGTGAACACAGACATGTTTAAACTGCCAGTACGGGCGCCGCTCGTGAGCCAGCGCCAATTGAAATTAGGAAACTATTTCCACTCAAAGATCTTCCACGCCGGAATCAGCATATCCGGGTAATCCGAGCGGATGTAGTTTGCATCTGTACCGTCCGCACGCACCAGAAAGTATGGCTTTCCGCCCTTGGGCGTGACTTTGATGGCATACAGAAAACCGTTTTGGCGGTACTCCTGAATGACTTTATCCCCTTCCGTGCGGATCGTGACTTCCGGCTCGGGTGTCGGCGCATCGTCCGCCGCCATGACGGCCAGTGGTGTGATTGCAAACAAGCCAGCCAGCAACAGGCGATTTAGTGTGCGCATGATAACCTTGTCCCTTTGTCGTCAACGGTCCCGCTATTCTAGCGCCGGACCCGCCGAAAAGGTTGATCCTGCTCATGAGCCAAGCCCCCCTCGTCCTGGTGGACGGTTCTTCTTACCTGTACCGCGCCTTTCACGCGCTGCCGCCGCTGACCACGTCCAAAGGCCTGCCGACCGGTGCGGTCAAGGGCGTCTTGAACATGCTCAAGAGCCTGCGCAAGCAATATCCGGACAGTCCGTTCGCTGTGGTGTTCGACGCCAAAGGTGGGACTTTTCGCGATGACATGTACGCCGAATACAAGGCCAACCGTCCGAGCATGCCTGACGACATGCGCGTGCAGATCGAGCCGCTGCACCAGAGCGTGATCGCCCTGGGCTTCCCGCTGCTGTGCGTAGAGGGCGTCGAGGCCGATGACGTGATCGGCACCCTGGCCCGCAGCAGCGCGGCGGCGGATCGTCCGGTGATCATCTCCACCGGTGACAAGGACATGGCGCAACTGGTCGACGGTCACATTACCTTGGTCAACACCATGACCGGTAGCAGCATGGACGTGGAGGGCGTGAAGGAGAAATTCGGCGTCGCTCCGGAGCAGATCATCGATTATCTGGCGCTCATGGGCGATTCTTCCGACAACATTCCGGGTGTTCCGGGCATCGGTCCGAAGACGGCTTCCGGCCTGCTGGTCGGTGTGAACGGCGGCCTGACCGAGCTCTATGCGCAGCTCGACATCGTGCCGACCCTGCCGATTCGCGGCGCCAAGACCCTGCCGGCCAAGCTCGAAGAGCACAAGGAAATGGCTTTCCTTTCCTATCAGCTGGCGACCATCAAGGTCGACGTGCCGCTGGACGTTGGGCTCGACGACTTGCAAATGGGTCCTGAAGATCCGGCCAAACTCTACGAGCTGTACACCCTGCTGGAATTCAAGAGCTGGCTGAACGACCTTGATCGCGACGCCAAACGCCTGGAACTGAGTGCTGCCGCCGAGCCTGCACCGGCCGCGGATCTGTTCAGCGAAGCAGAGGCCGAAGCGCCGGTCGCCGCTGCTGAAGCCGCCTATGAAACCATCCTCGATCAGGCGCGGTTCGATGCCTGGCTGGAAAAACTGAACAACGCCAAGCTGTTTGCCTTCGACACCGAAACCACCGGCATCGATGCGCAGCAGGCGCAACTGGTGGGCCTGTCGTTCGCGGTTCAGGCTAACGAGGCGGCCTACATCCCGTTGACCCATTCCTACATCGGCGTGCCGCATCAGCTGGACCGCGACACAGTCCTGCGCGCACTCAAGCCGATTCTGGAAGACCCGAACAAGCTCAAAGTCGGCCAGCACGCCAAGTTCGACATGAACATCCTGGCCAACTGCGCCATCGGCGGCGATCAGGACAACGGCATTACCGTGCGTGGCATCGCCTTCGACACAATGCTTGAGTCATACGTGCTCAATTCCACGGCCACGCGCCATGACATGGACAGCCTGGCGCAGAAGTATCTGGACCACACCACGGTGAGTTTCCAGGACATCGCTGGCAAAGGTGTGAAGCAGCTGACGTTTGATCAGATCGCCCTGGAGCAGGCCGGGCCTTACGCCGCCGAAGATGCGGATATCACCTTGCGTCTGCACCAGACCCTGTTCGAAAAGCTCTCGGCCATTCCGAGTCTGGCCAGTGTGCTGACAGACATCGAAATCCCGTTGGTACCGGTATTGGCGCGTATCGAGCGCCAGGGCGCGTTCGTTGACGCCGCCTTGCTGGGCGTGCAAAGCATCGAACTGGGCGACAAGATGGTGGCGCTGGAGCGTGAAGCCTTCGAGATTGCCGGCGAGGAATTCAACCTCGGTTCGCCCAAGCAACTTGGTGTGATCCTTTACGAGAAGCTCGGCCTGCCGGTATTGAAAAAAACCGCCAAGGGCCAGCCGTCCACCGCCGAAGAAGTGCTGGCCAAGCTGGCAGAAGACGACTATCGATTGCCCAAGGTGCTCATGGAATACCGCTCCATGAGCAAGCTGAAAAGCACCTATACCGACCGCCTGCCGGAGCAGATCAACCCGCGTACCGGGCGGATTCATACCTCGTATCACCAGGCCGTGGCGTCCACCGGGCGGCTGTCCTCCAGCGATCCGAACCTGCAGAACATCCCGGTGCGCACCGCCGAAGGGCGTCGCATCCGCCAGGCGTTCGTGGCCCCGGCCGGTTACAAGCTGCTGGCGGCGGACTATTCGCAGATCGAACTGCGGATCATGGCGCACTTGTCCCGGGATGAAGGGCTGATGAACGCCTTCCGCCACAATCTGGACGTACACACCGCGACCGCCGCCGAAGTGTTCAAGGTCGAACTGGCCGACGTGACCTCCAACCAGCGCCGCAGCGCCAAGGCGATCAACTTCGGCCTGATCTATGGCATGGGTGCGCAGAAGCTCGGCAAGGACATCGGCGTCGACACCAAGACCGCCAAGGCCTACATCGATACCTACTTCGCCCGGTACCCCGGCGTTCGCCAGTACATGGACCGCACGCGTGCCCAGGCCGCCGAGCAAGGTTATGTCGAGACGTTCTTCGGCCGTCGCCTGTACCTGCCGGACATCAACTCCAACAAGCCGCAAGAGCGCGCCGCCGCCGAACGCACGGCGATCAACGCACCGATGCAAGGCACCGCTGCGGACATCATCAAGAAAGCCATGGTCGCGGTGGATAACTGGCTGACCGCGTCGGGCCTCGACGCCAAAGTCATTTTGCAGGTGCACGATGAACTGGTGCTTGAGGTGCGTGAAGACCTGGTCGACCAGGTTCGCGATGAAGTTCGCGTGCACATGAGCGAGGCGGCGAAACTGGATGTGCCGTTGCTGGTCGAAGTGGGTGTTGGAAATAACTGGGATGAGGCTCACTGAGCCTTCTTGTAGGAGCGAGCTTGCTCGCGATGGAGTGTCAGACACATCGATTTCGACTGATATTCCATCGTCGGAACGCCGCCCGGAGCAAGCTCGCTCCTACAGAAAATTGTCGTGTTCTGCTGCGGCATAGTGCCGCGGCAGAAGGGCGCAAACAGCTTAGTCCGGAAAGCTATTAGAGTTATTTCAAAGCTATTTGAAAAAAATCTGAACTAATCTTGCGAACCACCACTCAGAGTTACTGAATGGCTGGTGAAGCCCTTCGATGCTCCTATGTTGTGTTAAGTGTTGGCAGATATCTGGACCCCGCCCTAGCGGTCTAGAGCTTGAACCCCGGAACTTCTCCCTCCCCATATGAAGCCCGGGGTTTTTTTTGCCCCGAGAAAACTGCCTGAGTGCGCCGCAGGCAGTTTTCGGCACTTACTGAGCTTCTGCTTCGGCACCCTTGTCCGCCAGTTCCATCCAGCCAGCCAGTACGGTGTAGGCATCTTCCAGGCCCATGCGTTTCGGGGCCGAAAACAGCTGGATTGTCACGAGATCGCCCCAGCCCTTGCGGATTTCCGTCTGAACCTTGAGCAGCGTGTTCTTGGCCGCGCCATAGGTCAGCTTGTCCGCTTTGGTCAGCAGAATGTGCATCGGCATGCCGGCAGCTACGGCCCAGTCGAGCATCAGCAGGTCGAAATCGGTCATCGGATGGCGGATGTCCATCATCAGGATCAGACCTTTCAAACTCTCGCGACCACCCAGATATGCCTCCAGGTGACGCTGCCAGTGTTGCTTGAGCGGGATCGGTACTTTTGCATAACCGTAGCCCGGCAGGTCGACCAGACGGCGTTCATCGTCTAGCTTGAAGAAGTTCAACAGCTGTGTGCGCCCCGGGGTTTTCGAGGTGCGCGCCAGGCTGGCGTGGGTCAGGGTGTTCAAGGCACTCGACTTGCCGGCGTTGGAACGCCCGGCGAAGGCGACTTCGAAGCCTTCGTCATCCGGACATTGGTCGACTTTGGCGGCGCTGAGCATGAAGGTGGACTGTTGGCACAGACCGAGAATGGGATTCTTGAGTTGCATGGGATTTCCGATGTGGGCGGCGCCAGGAATGGGTGCGGCAAGCAGTGTCGCTTCCGTTTCAGTGACGCCAGTATATAATGCCGCAGATTTTGTGTGCGCTTTGTCCCAGCGTAGGATGAAGTTCACGAGAGCGACAGACCTTGATTGCGCACTAGAACGCAGCTCGCTCTCAACCCTGAAAAGGTCGTTTTATGACGAAATGGCTGCTAGCTGCCGGTGTCTTGATGCCGCTTTACAGCGCTCAGGCTACACAGGATCCGGAAGCTGTGTACAACCGTGTTTGTGGTGCCTGTCATTCCGGCCAACTCCCCATGGCGCCGAAAAAGGGCGATCAGGAAGCTTGGACGCCGAGGTTGGCGAAAGGTATGGAGACGCTGGTGCAACACGTGACCCAGGGTTTCAAGGCGATGCCGCCGCGTGGTTTGTGCATGGACTGCAGTGCCGAGGATTACCAAGCCACCATCCTTTGGATGAGCGAGTAAGCCCGGTCCATAACTCTTAACCCTTAGCCGTAGTTGGATTAGCTGATGAAGAAATTGATCGTGAGTCTGCTGTTGACCGTGGGCATCTCCGGCATGGCCCATGCTGCAGGTGAGGCAGTACAACCGGGTGATGCAAAAGCCGGCCAGGCCAAAGCCGCCGTATGTGGCGCCTGCCACGGCCCGGATGGCAACAGCATGGCGCCAAACTTTCCGAAACTGGCGGGTCAGGGTGAACGCTACCTGACCAAGCAATTGCACGACATCAAGTCGGGCAAGCGCACCGTTCTGGAAATGACCGGTCTGCTGACCAACCTGAGCGATCAGGATCTGGCGGACATCGCCGCCTACTTCGCCAGCCAGAAAGGCAGCGTCGGTGCCGCTGACCCGAAAGTCGTAGCTCGCGGTGAAGCCCTGTTCCGTGGTGGTGACCTGGCCAAGGGCCTGCCAGCCTGCACCGGTTGCCACTCGCCAAATGGCGCAGGTAACGCGGCTGCCGGTTTCCCGCACCTGGGTGGTCAGCACTCTCAATACGTCGGCAAGCAACTGATCGATTTCCGCAAGGAAGAGGGCGGCCGCAACAACGATGGCGATACCAAACCCATGCAGACCATTGCCAAAAAGCTGAGCGACGAAGACATCGCCGCGGTGTCCAGCTACATTCAAGGCTTGCACTAAGGTCGGCGGATCGGGCGTTGAACGGGGTGCTTATCGCCTGCAACGTTAACGCTCGATTAATCCGTCACAGCAAGTATAAAAAGGGTGGCCTTGGCCGCCCTTTTTTGTGGCCGCTGCCGCTACACTACAGAACTCAAGCCCGCCAGGATCTGTCTGATAACAAGTCGCGCGAGGCGATAAAATTTGTCCAGGAGTAAAGCATGCGTAATCTGATCATCAGCGCCGTTTTTGCCGCTGCCAGCCTGTTCGGCATGACTGCCCAGGCCGCTGACGCCCCCGCCGCACCTTATGTCGAGCTGAGCAATCCGGTTCCGGTCGCCGTGCCTGGCAAGATCGAAGTGGTAGAGCTGTTCTGGTACGGCTGCCCGCATTGCTACGCCTTCGAGCCAGTGATCAATCCGTGGGTCGAGAAGCTGCCTTCGGACGTGAACTTCGTGCGCATTCCAGCCATGTTCGGCGGCCCGTGGGACGCACACGGTCAGATGTTTCTAACCCTTGAAGCCATGGGTGTCGAGCACAACGTTCACGCCGCGGTGTTCAACGCGATTCAGAAAGAACACAAGAAACTGACCGACAAGGATGACATGGCCGACTTCCTCGCTACCCAAGGCGTGGACAAGGACAAGTTCCTCGCGACTTTCGACTCTTTCGCTATCAAGGGTCAGATCGTCAAGGCTCGTGAGCTGGCCAAGAAGTATGAGATCTCCGGCGTTCCAACCATGATCGTCAACGGCAAGTATCGCTTTGACGTGGGTTCTGCCGGCGGTGCCGAACAGGCCCTGCAACTGGCCGACAAACTGATCGACAAAGAGCGAGCGGCTAACAAGGCTGCCGCCAACTAAGGGCAGTCACTGCCATGCGCCGATGGGGTACTGAACGCATCGTTGGCCTGCATGATCCGCGGGTCAACGAGCATCATCTGGAGTCCACGGGCCTGCCCGCAGACAGTCGTCTGCGCTTGCTCAGTTTCAATATCCAGGTCGGCATCAGTACCGAGCGCTATCGGCATTACCTGACCCGGGGCTGGCAGCATCTGCTGCCGCACACCGGGCGTGCCGATAATCTGCAGAAAATCGGCAATCTGCTGGGCGACTTCGATCTGGTCGCCTTGCAAGAGGCCGATGGCGGCAGCCTGCGGTCAGGCTACGTCAATCAGGTCGAACACCTGGCCCAGCTCGGCGCTTTTCCCTACTGGTATCAACAACTCAATCGCAATCTCGGTCGCCTGGCCCAGCACAGCAATGGCGTGCTCAGCCGATTGCGCCCGTGGGCAATTGAAGATCATCCGTTGCCGGGGCCAAAGGGGCGCGGAGCCATTCTGGTACGGTTCGGCGAAGGTCCGGAAGCGCTGGTGGTGGTCATGATGCACCTGGCGTTGGGCGCCCGTGCGCGCAGCCTGCAACTGGCCTACATCCGCGATCTGATTGGCGATTACAAACACCAGGTACTGATGGGCGACATGAATACCCATGCCAGTGACCTGCTGCACAACTCCGCGTTGCGCGATCTCGGTCTGCTTGCGCCACAACTGGAAGCGACGTTTCCCAGCTGGCGCCCACAGCGCTGCCTGGACCATATCCTGCTGAGCCCGAGCCTGACCCTGGAAAAGGTCGAGGTGCTGGCACAGCCCATTTCCGATCACCTGCCGGTCGCGGTAGAGATTCGTTTGCCGGGTTCGCTCACGGCCGATGCATTGCCCGCGTTGAGTCCTGCCCTTCGCGGAACCCATGAATGAGCGACGAAGCACAGCGCTGGAAAGAGAAATACCTCAAAAGCATAGAACAACAGGAAAAGCTCGAACGTCGCTGGGACGCGCGACTCGACTTGCTGCGTCGCGGGCTGGTGCGCAGCACCCTGGCGGCGGAAGGTACTGACCGCGCCGTTGACCAATGCATGAAGGAAATGCGCGAGGTCGTGCGTACCGACGACATGGACGTCGGCCTGGCCGCGCTGATTCCGCGTCTGGAAAAAGCCGTGCTCGACTCCGAACAGCGTCGGGAAACCCGGGTCAACCAGACCAGTGCTGCCCTGACTGCGCTGGTCACGCAACTGCAAACATTGCCGTTGCCACGGGAGGTGAGTCGGCCACTCAAGAGTTTCGCCAAGCAGCTGGATGCGCGGGTCAGTCAGGCATGTGAGATACCCTTGCTGCTCAGCGAGCTGAGTGGCCTGCAGGGCAAGGCCCTGAGCCAGCTGGAGACCCCGGCGGAGAACGGCCGGCCGGGCTTGCTGCAGCGGTTGTTCGGCGGTCGTGAAGCGCAGGAGACGGTGGATTCAGCGGCTACTTCTCCTGCCCTGGCCTTTGCCTCGCAGCCGGCAGCAGCGCCGGCTGCCCCTGTAGCCGAGAACCCTGCGGCGATCATAGGGTCGGCCCCGGTCGTGATTGAGCCGGCAATCTCCGAGGTACCCGCAGCTGAGCGAGTTGAAGGCGAGTCCTCGCTGACCGAGCCAGCGGTGGCTTTTGCCCCCCCGGCTGCGGAGCCTCAACCGGCCAGCGCCGCCGCGGCAGAAGTCGAATTGGCCGAGAAACCGACCCCGGAAACCATCGCGACGCCTCCTGAGCCGGAAACAAACCCCGACGAGCTGACCGCGCAAGCATCGCCGGATAGCTTGCCTTTACCTCCGATACCGACGCAGGACGTGGCCGCCATTGATCAGGCTCTATCCGACCACGACATTCTCTATGCGCTCCCGGACTCCCCCGAGCCCTCCTACAGTTCGGTGGCCAGCCACATCGAAGACACGCTGCTGGGGCTGCTCGACGACCTGACATTGCCCGAGCGTCATCGCCCGCAAGCCGAATCCATGCGCGATCGTTTGAAAAACGGTCTGAACTGGTACGAATTGCTGCCGATCCTCGACGACTTCGCCACCTTGATGCTGGCCATTACCGACAGCGGCCAGCATGAGTTCGAAGCCTATCTGCAACGACTGAACGAGCGTCTCGAATCGTTCCAGAGCAACTTGCAGGCCGCCACCGCAGGACACGCCGACAACCGTTCGGCGGCGCGGCAGATGGACACGCAGATCCGCGAGCAGGTCGATGGCCTGCAAAGCAGTATGCAGGAAGCCGCGGACCTGGAAGATCTCAAGCACGTACTGGAAAACCATCTCGAAGTCTTGCTGGGCACCATGGACCAGCACCAGAAACAGCGCGATGAGCGCGAGCAAGAGGTCGCTGCGCGCCTGCACAGCCTGGCCGAGCGGGTCGCCCATATGGAGCAGGAGGCCCAGGGTTACCGCGAGCACCTTGAAGAGCAACGACAGAAGGCATTGGTCGACCCGTTGACCGGGCTGCCCAACCGTGCGGCCTGGAGCGAGCGCCTGGATCATGAAGTCACACAATGGCAGCAACATGGCAACACGCTGTTGCTGGCCATGCTCGACCTCGATCATTTCAAGCGCATCAACGATAACTACGGGCACCTGGCCGGTGACAAAGTGCTGAAAATCATCGCCAGCGTGTTGCGCAAGCGACTGCGCGGGACGGATTTCATTGCCCGGTTTGGCGGCGAAGAGTTTGTGCTGTTGATGCCATCCACGGTGCCGGCGGCGGGGCTGAAGCTGCTGGACAGCTTGCGTGCCGCCATTGAGGCCTGTCCGTTCCACTTCAAGGGAGAGCCGGTGACCATCACCGTGTCTATCGGGATGACAGCGTTCAGGCCGGGTGAACACGGCGATCAAGTGCTTAAAAGAGCCGATCAGGCGCTGTATCGCGCAAAAAATGCCGGCCGCAACCGCGTGGAGCCGGGCTGATCGTCAATTGTTCCATTTTGTTTGATTGCCGTCAGCCCGCCAGGCATTACGTTACACTGTTGCATTATTGTCTTGTGTGTACTGCCTTCCCATGAAATATTTTGCTCTGATCGCGTCACTGATTCTGCTGGCCGGCTGCGCCAGCGGTCCCCGTTTCGACACCAGCCACCCTTCGGCCAATTACGACAGCCGCGTGCAATTTGTGGTGGTGCATTACACCAATGCCTCGCTGGAGCGTTCGTTGCAATTGCTTACCCGCGGCGAAGTCAGCAGCCATTACCTGATCGGCGACGACAAGGGCGCCACCATCTACAAGCTGATGGATGAAAATGTGCGGGCCTGGCACGCCGGGGAGAGCGAGTGGAATGGCCGGACCTGGCTGAACTCCAGTTCCATCGGTATCGAAATCGTCAATCCAGGGTTCAAGGACACCCCGACCGGACGAGTGTGGTATCCCTACACAGAAGATCAGGTCCAGTCGTTGATCGTGTTGCTCAAGGACATCAGCAAGCGTCACGGCATAAAGCCTCGCGACATCATCGGCCATAGCGATATTGCACCCTTGCGCAAGCTGGACCCGGGGCCGCTGTTCCCTTGGAAGCGTCTGGCCGCCGAAGGCTTGGGCCTCTGGCCGAATGAACAGGCGGTGGCGCGCCAGCAAATGCTGTTCGCCGAACAGTTGCCGAGCATCAGTTGGTTTCAGGCGCAATTGGCCCGTCTGGGTTATGCCTCGCCACAAACCGGCGAGCTCGATGTCGCGACACGACATGTGATAGCGGCATTTCAGATGCATTTCCGTCCGGCGCGCTTCGATGGCACTCCGGATGCGCAAACTGCCGCGCTACTTTTGGTGTTGAATCAGACAAAATAATGACGCCCGCCCGACGGTCAGGGCTTTTTTCCAATCAGCAGCTATAACTCATTGGTAATCCTTCGGATATTACACAATGATCGCTGCTCGAGAGACCTTCCGTAGTTGGTTCCATCGCCCCTGGTTCCTGGGGCTGATGTCTACTGTCTTGAGCACAACGTTATTGATGGCCGGCAGCCTGTTCGTCGCCATACACCAGGTCGAGCAAAACGAAAGCGAAGAAATGAATGCTCAGGGTGAACGTTTTCTCGCCCGCCTGGAACAGCTCTTCGGGCAACTGCGTGAAAGCCTTGACGACCTTGAAGCGCAACCGTTGCGCGGTTGCGATGCTGAAATGATCGCAACCTTGCAACAGGTTTCGTTCAATTATCGCTTCGTCTACGAAGCCGCCTACATGGACTCCTCGCGAATCTGCTCCAATCGCCCTCGCCAGGAAGGGCTGTCGCTGAGTCGATCGCCAGACATCAAGGGCCCGACTTACAGCTATTGGCTCAACACCACCACCGAACCCGATGAAAACCGCGCCGCGCTGATGCTCGGGCGCGGGAATTTCCGGGTGGCGACCTCTCGCGGGCATTTGACCGATATGGTCGACCTGTCGCCGGGCAGCAGCCTGCTGGTGGTCCTTGACCATGGCGCGCGCGCGATTCCGGTGCTGGGCGCTTCTCAGGTCTGGCCGCCGGCCGAGGCCTGGCCACCGAGAAACCGTGATGCGCTGCAGATCACCCAGGCACGCCTGATATACCGCATGCCCACCGACAACCCGGAATATCAATTGGTGTTGATCAGCCCACGCACCGGCATGCATATCCCGGCGGTCTGGTGGTGGTTGCTGCCGGCCAGCCTCGCGCTGGGCATATGCGTTGGGTTCCTGGTGTTTCTGCTGGTGCGCCAGCGGCAGTCACTGGACGCCGAACTGACCGGCGCGATTCGTCGTGGCGAGTTGCAGGTGCTGTATCAACCGATCTTCGACCTCGATAGCCGCAACTGTGTCGGGGCTGAAGCACTGCTGCGCTGGCGCAGGCCGGACGGCACCCTGACCAGTCCCGACCTGTTCATTCCGATGGCGGAGAACACCGGGCAGATTCGCCAGATGACGGACTTCGTCCTGCAACGCCTGCTCGAGCAACTCGGCCAGTTGCTGCGTGCCAACCCGCAACTGTACATCTCGGTGAATCTCGCGGCGTGTGATGTGATGGTTCCGCGGATCGGCCAGGTGATGGCGCGGTTGCTGACCCTGCACCGCGTCGCTGCGCGGCAAATTGCCTTTGAGGTCACCGAGCGGGGGCTGGTCGATGTGGTGGTGGCCCGGGAAAACCTGCAAGCGCTGCGGGATGTCGGGCACCAGGTGTTGATCGATGACTTTGGCACCGGCTATTGCAGCCTCGCCTATTTGCAAACCCTGCCGGTCGATTGCCTGAAAATCGACAAGGCGTTCATTGATGCGCTGGGCCATGACGCCGCCAGCAGCGGTGTGGCTCCGCACATCATTCACATGGCCCAGTCGCTGCATCTGAAGGTGATTGCCGAGGGCATCGAACATGAGGCCCAGGCCGAGTTCCTGTGCAGTGAAGGCGTGAAGTTCGGCCAGGGCTGGCTGTTCGCCCGCGCGTTGAGCGCAGTGCAGTTCACTGAATTGATTACCCGGGGGCGGCGTCGGGCAGGCCGGCGCCTGGATGACGAAGCGTGAGGGTGACCTAAACGGTCAGCGCCATGTAGAACTGAGTACCCTGCCCTGGCCGTGAATAAACGCCCATCCGCCCGCCATGCAATTGCACGATTTCCTTGCACAGCGCCAGGCCGAGCCCGGCCCCGCCCTTTTTGCGTCCGACTTGCACGAACGGCTCGAAGATCCGCCCTTGCTGACCGTAGGCAATACCTTCGCCGTTGTCCTCGACACTGATGATGACCCGGTCACCATGGCGTCGGGCCTGCAAGCGTATCCGCCCGCCGGAGCCGGTGTGACGCAAGGCGTTGTCGAGCAAGTTGTCGAGTACCCGCTCCAGTTGTGGCTGGTCGGCCTGTAACCGCGGCAAAGGTCCCTGCACTTCCACCAGCAGATTGATTTCCTTCTCTTCGGCCGATGCGGCAAAGCGTGACTGAGCCTGTTCCAGCAATGCCTCGATGGAACACGGCGCCAGGGTGAGTTTCTGCAAACCGTTCTGGTAACGGGAGAAATTCAACAGGTCATTGATCAACTGCATCAGCCGCTGCATCTCTTCATTCACCGTGTCCAGCAAATCAGCCTCCCGGGAGTCCGGGGCAAAGTGCGCGCGCTCACGGAACAATCCGAAGGCCATGTGCATGCCGGTGACCGGTGTGCGCAATTCATGGGAGGCGCGCAATACGAACTCGCTGCGTACCCGTTCGAAGGCACGCTGTTCCGTGACGTCATGCAGCACCATCACGGCACCGAGAATATGGCCCTGGGTATGGCTGACCGGGGTCAGGCTATAGGTCAGTAGTCGCGACTCGCCGTCGACTTCGACACTCAAGTCTTCCGGCGCCCGTTCCAGCGTGCCGCCGCGCAGCACCAGTTGCAGTTGCTCATCGAGTTCGGGGCGCTCCAGCGCCGTACCCAATCTTTGACCCAGACGATCGGACTCCCAGCCCAACTGACGCTGGGCCACGGGATTAAGGTGTTCCAGATGACCCTGACGGTCGATCATCAGCAGTCCGTCGTCGATGCTGTCGAGCACGGCCTGCAAACGCTGCTGACCGGCCAGCAGCTCATCGACATTGGTGGCCTGATGTTCACGCAGCGCTTGGGCCATGATCCCGAAACGCCGGGTCAGCTGGTTCAGTTCCACCGCCGAAGAGATCGGCAGGGTGACATCGAAATTGCCCTGGCCGATATTGTCCGCCGCCTTGGCCAGCGCCTCGATGGGCTCCCCAAAACGCCGGGCGATGGCCTGCGCGGTCACGAAGCCGATGATCAGCACCGCCAGCCCCACCAAGCCAAGCAATCCGGCAATCAGCAGTGCCCGTTCCCGGGCCTTGCGCTCGGTATCGCTGATGTTATCCAGCGCGCGCTTGTGCTCGGCGATCAGACCATTGCGTAGCGCGTTGAATTTTTCCGTCAGGTTGTCGTGGCTGCTAAGCACATTCGACGGGTCCGGGGACGTTTCATAAGCCTGGATAAAGCTCTCGTAGTCGGCTTTGGCTTTTCTGAAGCCGTAGTCGCTTGCGGTTTCTGCCGGCTCCTGGGCGATGCCTTCCTCCAGCAGTTCGAAGTAATGCTGCTTCGAGGCAGCGAAAGCGGCGGAGTCAGGCTTCTCGCTGAGCATGATGATCAGTTGATCACCCAGGGTCTGACGCAGCTTGAGCCCAAGGTCCAGGGTGATGAAGTTACTGCGGATCAGTGCTTCCTGGCTGCCGGCCATCTGCATCACGCTGACCAGCCCGAGCAAGAGTCCGAGCAACGCGACGGTGATCAGTGCGGAGATGCTCAGGAAAAGCCGGGTCCGCAATTTCAGCGCCAGTTTCATCGGCTATTGCTCACAAGTTGTACTGTTTGCGTTTGCGGTACAGCGTTGAGGCGTCGATGCCCAGGGTTTTCGCCGCTTGATCCAGCGTGTCGGCGGTGGCGAGGACTGCGCCGATGTGGGCCTTTTCCAGCTCCTCCAGGCTCAGTGCCGCGCCGATGTGCGGTGCATTGTTGACCGGGGTTTCGGCCATGCCCAGATGACTGATCTCGACCCGCTCCTGTGGACAGATGATGCTCGCCCGCTCGATCACGTTGCGCAGCTCACGGATGTTGCCCGGCCAGCGATAGCTCAGCAGTGCCTCCCGAGCCTCGTCGCTGAAGGCGCGCGCGGGACGGGCGTACTCCTTGACGAAGCGCGCCAGGAAACGATCGGCCAGGTTGAGAATATCTTCGCGGCGTTCGCGTAGCGGTGGCAGGTGCAAGGTGATGACATTCAGGCGATAGAGCAGGTCTTCACGGAAACGACCGTCGCGGACCATATCCTCAAGGTTGAGGTTGGTGGCCGCAAGGATGCGCACATCGGCACGGCGGGTCACCGGATCACCGACGCGCTCATATTCCTTGTCCTGAATAAAACGCAGCAACTTCGGCTGCAACGTCAGGGGAAAGTCGCCGATCTCGTCGAGAAACAGCGTTCCGCCGTCAGCCTGGTTGACTCGCCCCAAGGTGCTTTCGCTGGCACCGGTGAAGGCGCCGCGACTGTGGCCGAAGAGTTCGCTCTCCATGAGCTCGGTGGTCAGCGACGGGCAGTTGATCGTGACGCAGGATTTTTTCGCGCGTTTGCTCCAGCCGTGAATGGCTTGGGACAGTTCGCCCTTGCCGGTACCGGATTCGCCCAGAATCAGGATATTGGCATCGGTCGTGGCAACCTGGCGGGCGGTTTCGAGTACCACTTTCATGGCCGGGCTGTGGGAGTCCAGACCATCCTTGGGCTTGCGCACTTCACCTTCCAGGGCTTCCAGTCGCGCGGACAGTTGCCTCACTTCCAGTTGCTTGGTGGTTGCCAGCCGCAATTGATCGGGGCTGCACGGTTTGACCAGATAGTCGGCGGCGCCGGCCTGAATCGCATCCACCGCCGTGTCGACGGCCGAGTGGGCAGTGACGATCACCACCCGCATCCAGGGCGCCTGGATACGCATCTGGGCCAGCACATCAAGGCCGTTGTCTTCACCCAGACGCAAATCGAGGAAGCACAGGTCGAAGACCTGCCGCTGCAACAGGGCTTCTGCCTGCGCGGCGCTGGTGGCGGTGGCCACGCTGTAGCCTTCGTCTTCGAGGCAATAACGGAAAGTACGCAGGATGGCGGACTCATCATCCACCAGCAGAATGCGGCCTTGATGCTCAGTGGCTGATTCCATTTTCCTGCGCTCCTTAATGACTGATCTTTATTTAGTCCCGGAGAAATCGGGCAAGTTGCATGATTGATTCTGAGCCATTCCTGTCATGGCAGGGTAGCTCTCATCCGATGTATCGGTTAGCCACCTGATTTTGCGGGTCTTTTAACAGATGCCCGGTTTCTGACAGCGACCAGCGTGAATTTCTGACATCCGCGCCCTCCTCTCAATTCAAAAAATTTACGTCTTCCTTCAAACGAATCGTGCAATACGCACGACTGCATCAGTGGCATCGTGCAGGATGCGCGCGAAGTGATTTCTTTGATGATCATAAGATATTGATATTAAAGGTAATTAATTCGATTCAAAGCTGGCATGCGCTCTGCAATTGTCTGGTTGACCAAGGCATTCAAAAACTAACGCCCGCTATCGAATACCGTCCCGAGTGGTAGGAGTTCCAGGATGAATCGTCAACGTGTCGCCCACCTGCATCTCTCGCCTGCGCATATCCAGCAAGGCCTGTTTGCTGTTCTGGCGCTGTTGATCACCCTGATCGGCAGTCAGCAGTTTCTGCGCTGGGAGCAGAGCCGGCAGCCGGAAGCGCCATGCCTGTCGATTCCGCATTCGACCCAAACCCATTTCAGCGCTGTCAGCAGCGGTCAGGCCGATAGCACCCCGATGCGCATGATGGATGTCGACCAGGCCGGGCCTGTGGGTGAGATGCGTCATCAAGAGCGTTGGGTGTTCTAGGCAAAACTTCCGCCGCACCCCATGCGCCGGGAAACGCAGCACCTCTAAACACAAGCGTAAGGAGAATCACCATGTTGAGCTGGGCAATCACATTCCTGATCATCGCCATCATCGCCGCTGTATTGGGCTTCGGTGGTATCGCGGGCACTGCCACGGGTATCGCCAAGATTCTGTTTGTCGTGTTCCTGGTGATGTTCGTTGCCTCCTTCTTCTTTGGCCGTCGCGGTCGAGGCTGACATGAGAGGGTTGTTCAAGAAACTGGCAGCCGCCCTGCTGTTGGGCGGTAGTGCCATGGCATGCGGGCTGGCGTTTCCCCGACATGCCTGACCTGCGAATGCAGGGCTTGTTGATAGGGTATTTGAATTTGTACACGAAGGAGGCCACAGCGCCTCTTTCCACCTGCGCCACCTGAGGAAGGCCGGCGCATGACCAAGGGGTCGGGACGTTATGCCTGTTTCAGGGGCGCAGTGACCTACGGGTACAGGGAGTACCTGCGCAAGGGCCGGGTCAGGAAAAGCTGCTGCGCAAGTTCGTCGGACCGCCATGGCTCGGCGGGCTTGCGAAGGGCTTGATCACGCAACACATTGAAATAGAGAGCTCGCCCCGGTTTCATCACTGTTTTCTCGTCCTTGTCCTTGTTGCGTCGGAAAATACTTTTCCCGGTGTTTCACCAGCGACCGTATATCGAGAAAAATCATCTTTCTTTGGCCGCAATTTTTCGCTTCGTCCGTGGGATTTTGCTGAAAAATCAACGCTCGGCCACTGCTCAAAAAACATTCAATCTGCTCTGTGATGGCCGGTTCACGGCACTTATGCCTGCCGAAATGTCGTATTCGAACCGGTTGGGACGCGCGTTTCGCTAAAAAAACCTCATGCCGATTCGGCATAGGGTAGGCGTTTACGGCATTAGACGGCGCTCCCTTGCATCGGAATAGTTGCGCCTTTTTTCGCCTGCCAGAGAGCCGCAAACACGCGTTCCGGGGCACCTTATACGGGGGGCAGATGCACTAGACTTTTTCGCCATAAGCGTTCCAGTTCGCGCATCTCCCTGAGTCAAACAACAAGTAAGGGTAAAGATATGAAGAAGGCAAAGCTTAGCCTCGCCTGGCAGATCCTCATCGGTCTGGTATTGGGGATTGCAATCGGTGCGCTGCTCAACCATTTCAGTGCCGAAAAAGCCTGGTGGATCAGCAACGTCCTGCAACCAGCAGGCGATATCTTTATCCGTCTGATCAAGATGATCGTGATCCCGATCGTCATCTCCTCTTTGATCGTCGGCATTGCCGGCGTCGGTGACGCCAAGAAGCTGGGGCGCATCGGCTTCAAGACCATCATCTACTTCGAAATCGTCACCACCATCGCCATCGTGGTCGGTCTGCTGCTGGCCAACCTGTTCCATCCGGGTGCCGGCATCGACATGAGCACCCTGGGCACGGTGGACATTTCCAAGTACCAGGCCACGGCGGCCGAGGTTCAGCATGAACACGCGTTCATCGAAACCATCCTCAACCTGATCCCGTCGAACATCTTTGCGGCCATGGTTCGCGGCGAAATGCTGCCGATCATCTTCTTCTCTGTATTGTTCGGTCTCGGTTTGTCGAGCCTGCAGGCGGACCTGCGCGAGCCGCTGGTGAAGATGTTCCAGGGCGTATCGGAAAGCATGTTCAAGGTCACTCACATGATCATGAACTACGCCCCGATCGGCGTGTTCGCACTGATCGCGGTGACTGTGGCCAACTTCGGCTTCGCGTCGCTGATACCGCTGGCCAAACTGGTGATCCTGGTTTACTTCGCCATCGCCTTCTTCGCATTCGTGATCCTGGGCCTGATCGCTCGCCTGTTCGGCTTCTCGGTGATCAAGCTGATGCGCATCTTCAAGGATGAGCTGGTACTGGCCTACTCCACCGCCAGCTCCGAAACCGTGCTGCCGCGCGTGATCGAGAAGATGGAAGCCTACGGCGCGCCGAAAGCCATTTGCAGCTTCGTGGTGCCGACCGGTTACTCGTTCAACCTCGACGGTTCGACCCTGTACCAAAGCATCGCGGCAATCTTCATTGCCCAGCTGTATGGCATCGACCTGTCGATCAGCCAGCAACTGCTGCTGGTACTGACCTTGATGGTCACCTCCAAAGGCATCGCCGGCGTACCGGGCGTGTCCTTCGTGGTACTGCTGGCTACCCTGGGCAGCGTCGGTATTCCACTGGAAGGCCTGGCGTTCATTGCTGGCGTCGACCGCGTCATGGACATGGCCCGTACCGCACTGAACGTGATCGGCAACGCACTGGCTGTTCTGGTTATCGCTCGTTGGGAAGGCATGTACGACGACGCCAAAGGCCAGCGCTACTGGAACTCCCTGCCGCACTGGCGCAGCAAGGAAAAACTGCCGGTGGGTGAAACCTCCAAGATCTGACACAAAACCCCTTGTGGGAGCGAACATCGCACAGACAAACCCCGGAGAAATCCGGGGTTTGTCGTTTCTGGCCACCCCGCTATCATTCGCGGATCTTTTGGGGGGATTTGACTGATGCTCAATGGCCTGTGGCTTGGCTTCTTCATCGTGGCTGCCGTATCGGCGCTGGCCCAGTGGCTGATTGGTGGCAATGCCGGGATATTCGCGGCGATGGTGGAAAGCATTTTTGCCATGGCCAAGCTGTCGGTCGAAGTCATGGTGCTGCTGTTTGGCACTCTCACTCTCTGGCTGGGTTTTTTGCGCATTGCCGAGAAGGCCGGGATCGTCGAATGGCTGGCCAAGGCCTTGGGGCCACTGTTTTTGCGCCTGATGCCTGAAGTCCCGCCGGGTCATCCGGCCATCGGCCTGATCACCCTGAACTTCGCCGCCAATGGCCTGGGGCTGGACAACGCCGCCACGCCGATCGGCCTCAAGGCCATGAAAGCGCTGCAAGAACTCAATCCCAGCGCTACCGTCGCCAGCAACGCACAGATCCTGTTCCTGGTGCTCAACGCCTCCTCGCTGACCCTGCTGCCCGTGACCATCTTCATGTATCGCGCCCAGCAAGGCGCGCCTGACCCGACGCTGGTGTTCCTGCCGATCCTGCTGGCGACCAGTTGCTCGACCATTGTCGGCTTCCTGTCGGTGGCGTTCATGCAGCGTCTGCGCATCTGGGACCCGGTGGTGCTGGCCTACCTGATCCCCGGCGCCCTCGCCCTCGGTGGTTTCATGGCGTTGCTGGCGACCCTTTCGGCGACTGCGCTGGCCGGCCTGTCGTCGATCCTCGGCAACGTGACGCTGTTTGGCCTGATCATGCTGTTTTTACTGATCGGCGCGCTGCGCAAAGTGAAGGTCTACGAGGCCTTCGTTGAAGGAGCCAAAGAGGGTTTCGATGTCGCCAAGAACTTGCTGCCCTACCTGGTGGCGATGCTCTGCGCGGTGGGCGTACTGCGCGCGTCCGGGGCGCTGGACTTTGGTCTGGATGGCATTCGCCATCTGGTGGAATGGGCCGGCTGGGACACGCGCTTCGTCGATGCGCTGCCGACGGCGATGGTCAAACCCTTCTCGGGTAGCGCCGCCCGGGCAATGCTGATCGAAACAATGAAGACCTCGGGCGTGGACAGCTTCCCGGCGCTGGTGGCGGCAACGGTCCAGGGCAGTACCGAAACGACGTTCTATGTGCTGGCGGTGTACTTCGGCGCCGTGGGCATCCAGCGCGCACGACATGCAGTCGGTTGTGCATTGCTGGCGGAGCTTGCCGGGGTGCTGGGCGCGATCGGGGTTTGCTACTGGTTCTTTGGTTGATCGGCCCCGCCAGCCAATGCTTTCAGCGCGGCCTTGCGCTTGTCCGTCGGCAAGGCGCCGAGCTTTTCCACGGCAGCGTAAAACTTGAGCCAGTCGCCATCCTCCTGATGGAACAGCGTGGCAAATGCCGGAACCCATTGGTCGTACAAACCAAACGGCAATAGCCGGGCATTATTCATGGGGGCATAGATCCAGGCATCGTAGCGTTTGTCTGCGGCCCACTGACTGTCGCGCAATTGCCGGTATTCGCTGCGCAAGCGCTCGAACTCGGCCGCCTTGCACTGGCGCATCTGTTCGGTTGGCAACGGCAAGGTGTAGAGCTTTTCCAGTCGGGTGCGGGTCTTGAGTACCAACTCAGTGAACTGGTCGCGTTGACGCGCCTGCGCATTGTTATCCGGTGGCAGTTGGCGGTAGGCGCGCCATTGGCGAGTACCTTCCTGCTCGACGAAGGTGGCGAAGGATTCGTTGAACTCCGTGTCGTCCTTCACATAGAAACGCTGATGGGCCAGCTCGTGAAAGATCAGCGTGGCCAGTCGCTCATCCCCCCAGCCCATCATCGAACTGATGATCGGGTCGTTGAACCAGCCGAGTGTCGAATAGGCTTCGACACCGCCAATCGACACGTCCATGCCCTGCAAGCGTTGCAAAGCTGCTTCGCCGCGGGCTGCGCTCTGGCTGTAGTAACCGCGATAGGCCACGCAACCGGCGATGGGGAAGCAGTGGTTTACGGGTTTTAGGGAAAATTCCGGCGTGGCGAAGACATTCCAGACGACGAAGGGGCGCCCAATGTCCGCGTACAAGCGGTAACTCTGGTTATCCGGCAGGTGCAATTGCTGGCTGGCGAACGTTCTGGCCTTTTGCGATTGCTCCAGGTGTGTACGCAGTTTTTGATCGCGCGCCGGGTCGGCAACCACGCTGGAAACAGGCTCCCTCGCCCGCAGCAACTGCAGTTGGCCGCTGGCCAGTTGGTTGTAATAGCTGATGCTGGCGCAACCGTTGAGCAACAAAAACAACACACCTGGAAACAAAACGCGAAAAACGCGATCAAGTAACCCAAGGCTAGGAAGCGGCCTGATCACAATAATTCTTCCTTGGAGAGTCTTTCCACAAGACTATCCCGCCTGACTGGAGCTCCGCTATGCGCATGATGATACTGGCAGGAGGCCTGCTGATGCTGGCCGGCTGTGCTTATTTCGGACTACCCCGCCCTGATCCTGCGCAAGCCTGGATCGACCTGGACTCGAAGCAAGAAGATACGAAGCTGCAAGCGCTGGAGGTCGATGACAAGGCCACCGACGATAAACGCTATTTCCAGGTCCAGCCTGGTAGCCATGAGCTGACGGTCCGCTACCAATTCTCGGTCCAGCCCACCAACATCGGCCCTAACGCCGAGCCGTTGTGGCGCGATTGCCAGTTGAATGTGAAATTCAACGACTTCAACGCGGGCGAGCGTTATCGGCTACAGGCGGGGAACATCGGCTTTCGGCCATGGGCGAAACTCTACGATCAACAGCGAAAAGTGATTGGCCAAGGCACGCCTGCGGGCTGTCAACACTCCTGATCGGCGTTATGCTGAATGCATAACCCCTTGGGACATTCATCATGTACAGGTTGATGCTGTTGCTGGCTGCCAGCGTTGTCGCTGGCTGTCAGAGCCCGATGCCGACGGCTAATCCAAAGATGGCCTGGGTCGAATTTTCCACGCCCTTCCCTAACGATAAATTGCTGATGGCCGAGCGTCTGGATAAACAGCGCTTGGCCGACGGGCGTTATTTTGAGGTTATGCCCGGCAGCCATGAACTGATCGTCCGCTTCGACTTCGAAGTACCTGGTGGCGGGGGCTTGAACATGATGGGCGGCCCTTCTGAACGCATATGTTACTTGACCATCAACTTCGATCATTTCGAAGCCGGCCAACGTTATGTGCTTGAAGGCCGCTCGATTGCCTTCATTCCTGAAGCCAGGCTATACAACGCCAAGCGGGAGATCGTTGCAGAAGATCGGGAGTCTTACTGCTTGATGTGAGGTGTCAGCGGTCGTTCTTCTGGTAGATGATTTTCTTGGTGCCGTTTTCGCACGAGCCAACGACCATGTTCTGGTCATGGACCTCGTCGTTGGTGACGATTTCAAGCGTGTAGGCGGTGACGCCACTGGCCTGGATCTTGGCTTCGATCTCGGCCTTGAGTTCTTCGCAGGGTTTCGGCGCTGCGAGGGCCGAAGTGGTCAGTGCGCAACAGATAACCGCCAGGGCAAAACGTTTCATGTTTGAAGCTCCTTTGAAGCAGCACGCACAGTCATGGGTTTTCGCTGCTGTCATTTATTCGACCACAGTTTTAGCGCGCAAGTCTGTCGCGACGCAAAAAAGATCGCAGTCTTGAACATCTTCTACCGAATGATCACGGCATTTTGCTCAAGGCTGCGATCTTTTGTTTTCAACGAAAATCTAGCCGACCAATGTTGCCTCCAGGCTGATCTTCGCCTTCAGCACCTTGGACGCCGGGCCGTCCTGTCCGATCAATCCGCTTTTTTCGCGGGATTTTTTACCGGGCTATTGAAACTCGGGTATATGCCCACATTGCATGAACACGCTTTTGGATTCGGCAGGTTTGCGTTCGCAAGAACAAACCTGCGCCCTCAATTGGAGAAGCAGGTTTATGAAACGACTGTCCGATATCAAGTTCTCGACCCTCGATCTGGTGCCGGTGCGCGAGAACGGCAGCGCGGCCCAGTCGCTGCGCAATTCGCTGGACCTGGCACAGCATGTCGAGAAGTTCGGTTACAACCGCTTCTGGGTGGCTGAGCACCACAACATGGATGGCATCGCCAGTTCCGCGACTTCGGTGCTGCTTGGTTATCTGGCTGGTGGTACGTCGACCATTCGAGTCGGCTCGGGCGGGGTGATGTTGCCCAACCACGCACCGTTGGTGATCGCCGAACAGTTCGGCACCCTGGAAAGCCTTTATCCGGGCCGGATCGACCTGGGCCTGGGTCGCGCCCCCGGTTCCGACCAGATGACCGCACGTGCGTTGCGCCGTGAACGCTCCGGCAGCGCCGACGACTTCCCGGAAGATGTGGCGGAACTGGTGCGCTACCTCGGGCCACGTACACCGGACCAACGCATCATCGCCATGCCGGGCACCGGGACCAATGTGCCGGTCTGGTTGTTGGGGTCGAGCCTGTTCAGCGCACAGCTGGCGGGTGAACGCGGTTTGCCCTACGCCTTCGCCTCGCATTTCGCACCGCGCTACATGCATGAAGCGATTCGGGTCTACCGCAATCACTTCAAGCCGTCAGCCGTTTTGGACAAACCCTACGTGATGCTCGGTGTGCCTTTGGTGGCAGCCGATACCGACGAGCAGGCCGAGTACCTGGCGACTTCGGTGTTCCAGCGGATTCTCGCCCTGATGCGTGGCCAAAGCCTGGTACAACGTCCGCCTGTGAAGACCATGGATGGCCTGTGGCTGCCCCATGAGAAAGAGGCCGTGCACGATTTCCTTGGCCTGGCCATGATCGGTAGCCCGCAGAAAATCCGCGCCAAACTCGAAGTCCTGATCGAACAGACCCAGGCTGACGAGCTGATTTTCACCTGTGACCTGTACGAACATGCCGATCGCGTGCATTCCTACGAACTGCTGGCGCAGGTCATGCGGGGTTGATACTCAAACGGCAGGCATGAAAAAGCCGGCGCCACGGCGTCGGCTTTTTCATTCGGGCGAGAATCGGCCTACTTTTTATAGACGATCACTTTGGCGCCCTCTTCGCATTTGCCAACAACTTTCCCGCCGGCAGCGGCACCTTTGTCGACAATCTCCAGCGAATAACCGGAAACGCCCTTGGCATCAAGTTTCGCTGCGATTTCGGCTTTCAGCTCTTCGCATGGTTTGCCGCCCGCCAATGCGCTCCCCGCAAGGCTCAACAATCCTACTGCCAACATAAACTTCTTCATCGGTTGCATTCCCTGGTCGGATCATAGGGGTAACCAGCCGTCAGCCGGACGCACTCATGGAGTGCTTTGCCATTCCCTATGGCATTCGACCGGCGTGCAAGTTCAGAAGACTAGCCCAAAGTCAGCTGCTGGCAATCCGGAATCCGACTTTCAAGGTCACCTGAAAGTGTGCTGCCTTGCCGTCCCTGATGTGCCCACGGGTCTCGGTCACTTCAAACCATTCCATGTACTTGATGCTTTTGCTGGCTTCGGCCAGCGCGTTATTGATCGCATCTTCGATACTGCTGGTGGACGAGCCAACCAGCTCGACTTTCTTGTAGGTGTGATGGTCAGACATGGCGTTCTCCTCGGCGTGTGAATTACAGCCTAGCAGTGATTTTTCCTATTTCTTCTGTTGGCCGTTCTGAGGGTGAAGTTCATATTTTCTGCACTTTCTTGAGCCCATGAAGTCCCAACCAACACACGCCACTCATCACCAATGCAGGAGAGCCACCATGGCCAACACCTCGTTACGCAAAGCCTCATTGCAAAGCATGGAAGCCGAGATCGAGAGTCTGCTCAAGTCTTTGGAAAGCCTGAAGGACGACGCCTCGGATGAGTCGCGTAAAACCCTCAAGACCCTGAAAAGCAACGCCGAGAATGCCTTGAAACACTCGCGCCATCTGCTTGCCGATGCCTATGAAGAGGTCAGGGTCAAAACCCGCGAAACCGGAATCGCCACCCGGGACTACGCACAGGAACACCCCTGGACAACAGCCGGTGTCGCCGTGGGCGCATTGGGCCTGCTGGCCGCGTATCTGTTGTGCAGGCGTGATTAATCCGCTCGACGCAGCTCGTTCTTGAGCCACTGTGCCAGTTGCCGGGCGCGCCCGTCCGCGGCGCGCTTGGGTAGCCACAACGCCAGTTGCGCCGGGGTTTCACTGAAGCCCCAAGGTGCAACCAGGCGGCCGGCCTTCAAGTCCTCCGTCACCAAGGGTTCGGGGGCAATCGCCACGCCCAGACCCGCGACGGCGGCTTCCAGCAAGTAATACAAATGCTCAAATCCCTGACCGTACTTCAGCGCCCTGGCGTCAAGGCCCCGTGGTTGCGCCCAGTTCGGCCAGGCTTGCGGGCGTGAGGTGGTGTGCAGCAAGGGTTCGTTCAGCAGTGCGGTTTCCGGCGCTTGCTTGAGCCGTTCATAGCCGGCGAACCGAGGGCTCATGACCGGGCCGATACGTTCGCTGGTCAGCTCAAAAACCTGCATGTCCGCCGGCCAGGGTGGCTCGGCAAATACCAGCAAGGCATCCAGCCCCGGTCTTCGCGGATCCAGATCGCCTTCTCCGGCCGACAGGTGCAGGCGCAAGTCCGGCAGGTCGGCATTGAGCCGCCCCAGTCGCGGG
This sequence comes from Pseudomonas sp. GL-B-12, assembly GCF_019955895.1. Lineage (NCBI taxonomy): Bacteria > Pseudomonadati > Pseudomonadota > Gammaproteobacteria > Pseudomonadales > Pseudomonadaceae > Pseudomonas > Pseudomonas sp. GL-B-12. Next base: position 15,927 of record NZ_JAHBCX010000022.1, on the reverse strand, counting down.
ATAAACCAGCGCGCCAGCAGGCTTCCCGAGCAACCGAGCACGAATGGCGCATCGGCTGTGCTTTGTGTAAGTTCGGCGCAAACGCTGCGCAGGCGCTCGAAGGCTTCGCTGCTGGCGTCACGCAGGCGTAACCCGGCATCTGTGAGTTTCAGGCCGCGACCGTCCTTGATGAACAGGCTTACGCCGAGGTGTTCTTCAAGCACCTTGAGTTGCCGGCTGACCGCACCGTGGGTGACGTGCAGCTGTTCGGCCGCCTGACTGACGCTGTTCAAGCGGGCAGTGGCTTCGAAGGCGCGAAGCGCGTTCAGCGGAGGAAGGTCATGGCTCATTTGATCTGTGAGTTTTCCTGACAGGTTGTGGCGATCTTATCGGTTTTCAGGCCGGGGCGTCAGGGGTAGAGTGAAGCCCACTATCTCTTTATGCATCACTTCACGCATTCAACTGGAGCGCCCCATGACCCAGACTAATCTGCGCAACGGCCCTGATGCCAACGGCCTGTTTGGCGCGTTCGGCGGCCGCTACGTTGCCGAAACCCTGATGCCGTTGATCCTCGACCTGGCCCGCGAATATGAGTTGGCCAAGGAAGATCCTGCATTCAAGGAGGAACTGGCCTACTTCCAGCGTGACTATGTCGGACGTCCAAGCCCACTGTACTTCGCCGAGCGTCTGACCGAGTTCTGCGGCGGCGCGAAGATCTACCTCAAGCGTGAAGAGCTGAACCACACCGGCGCGCACAAGATCAACAACTGCATCGGCCAGATCCTGCTGGCGCGGCGTATGGGCAAGAAGCGCATCATCGCCGAGACCGGCGCTGGCATGCACGGTGTGGCCACTGCCACCGTTGCTGCGCGTTTCGGTCTGGATTGCGTGATTTACATGGGCACCACTGACATCGAGCGTCAGCAGGCCAACGTGTTCCGCATGAAGCTGCTGGGTGCCGAAGTGATCCCGGTGGTAGCCGGTACCGGCACGCTGAAAGACGCGATGAACGAAGCCCTGCGTGACTGGGTGACCAACGTCGACAGCACCTTCTACCTGATCGGTACCGTGGCCGGTCCGCACCCTTACCCGGCAATGGTTCGCGACTTCCAGGCCGTGATCGGCAAGGAAACCCGCGAGCAACTGCAAGCCCAGGAAGGTCGCCTGCCGGACAGCCTGGTGGCGTGCATCGGCGGTGGTTCCAACGCCATGGGCCTGTTCCACCCGTTCCTCGACGACAAGAGTGTCGAGATCATCGGCGTTGAAGCCGCCGGCTACGGCATCGAGACCGGCAAGCACGCAGCCAGCCTGAACGGCGGCGTACCCGGTGTGTTGCACGGCAACCGCACCTTCCTGCTGCAGGACGATGATGGCCAGATCATCGATGCCCACTCGATCTCCGCTGGCCTGGACTACCCGGGCATCGGCCCGGAACACGCCTGGTTGCATGACATTGGCCGCGTTCAGTACACCTCGGTGACCGACGACGAAGCCCTCGCTGCATTCCACCAGTGCTGCCGCCTGGAGGGGATCATCCCTGCCCTGGAAAGCGCCCATGCCCTGGCTGAAGTATTCAAGCGCGCACCGATCTTGCCAAAAGATCACCTGATGGTGGTCAACTTGTCCGGCCGTGGCGACAAAGACATGCAGACCGTGATGCACCACATGGAACAATCCAAGCAGGAGAAACACTGATGAGCCGCCTGCAAACGCGTTTTGCCGAACTCAAGGAACAGAACCGCGCCGCCCTGGTGACCTTCGTGACCGCCGGCGACCCGAGCTACGACACGTCCCTGGCCATCCTCAAGGGCTTGCCAGCGGCTGGTGCCGACGTGATCGAGCTGGGCATGCCCTTCACCGACCCGATGGCTGACGGCCCGGCCATCCAGCTCGCCAACATCCGTGCCCTGGGTGCCAAACAGAATCTGGCGAAAACCCTGCAAATGGTTCGCGAGTTCCGCCAGGACAACAACGAAACGCCGCTGGTGCTGATGGGATACTTCAACCCGATCCACATGTACGGTGTCCCGCGCTTCATTGCCGAAGCCAAAGAGGCCGGCGTTGATGGCCTGATCGTGGTCGACCTGCCGCCCGAACATAACGGCGAGCTGTGCGACCCGGCACAGGCCGCGGGCCTGGACTTCATTCGACTGACCACGCCAACCACCGACGATGTGCGCCTGCCGACCGTTCTCAACGGTAGCTCCGGCTTCGTCTACTACGTCTCGGTGGCCGGTGTGACCGGCGCCGGTGCCGCCACGCTGGAACACGTCGAAGAAGCGGTCGCCCGTCTGCGCCGCCATACCGACCTGCCGATCAGCATCGGTTTCGGTATCCGGACACCGGAACAGGCAGCGTCCATCGCGCGTCTGGCCGACGGTGTTGTGGTGGGTTCGGCGTTGATCGATCACATCGCCAATGCCACCTCCCCGGAACAAGCCGTGGATGGCGTGCTGAGCCTGTGCTCGGCGTTGGCCGATGGCGTGCGTAAAGCCCGCGTCAGCTGAAGGTAAAGTTCCTGATACAGAGGAATTAGAGCCTCGCGGCACAAATTAAACAGCAAGGCCGAGGGCTTCAGGACTGCGTTCTGAAGCCCTTTTTGCTGTGTGTGTGGCTAAACGCTGTAAACCTTGTGGGAGCAAGCTCGCTCCCACAAGGTTGCGGTATCAAGGCAACTCTATCCCGCCTGACGCCTTGTGCAGTTTGCGCAGGTGCTCACCAATCTGCTTCACGTTGGCCTCGTTGGCGGCCATTTCGGCGGCACGGCCCGGTTCAAGCAACGCTCTCACTTCCTTGTCCAGATCCCCGGACAGCGCCAGGAGCTGCTTCTGGCGCTGGCTGCTTTCCGATTCCAGATGCTCCCACTCGCTCGGCTGTGGCAAGCCATAACCGTTGGTGCCCAGCAGCTCCGCCGGCCGGCTGAGGAAGCCACTGTTGGCGAGAATGTCCTTGAGCGTCTCGTTGGCCTTGTCCATGCCGCCATTCTTCAGCTCTCGGGCGCCCAGATAGCGCTGCTTCACTTCATCCTGGGCCAACAGCAACTGCCGACGGAAACTCGCTTGCTCCAGCAGAAGCAAGGCCGCACTGGTACGCAAGTCAGCCTGCTCGAACCATTGCCGGCGCTGTTCGGCCTTCAAGTCGAGCCAGTCTTCGACGGTTTCCTGTTTGATCGGCAAGTGCTTTTTTAGTATTTCGAACATCGCCTGATAGCGATCGCGGAAGGAATCGAAACGATAACCCAGACGCAAGGCTTCCCGCGGATCGTCCAGCACGCTGGTGTCCGCCAGTCCTCGGCCCTTCAGCACTTCGAGCAAACCGTTGGGCATGATGTTGTCGAGTCCCACCAATTGCGGGTTATTGGTGCCACCGCGCAGTAATTTCAGCTCTTCCACCGCGCAGTTGTTCGACAGGAAGAAGTAGTTGCCGTCGTAGCTCCAGTGCATCTCGGCGGCACGTCCCACCACGTCTTCAATCTCTCTGCGCGAAAGGTTCAGGGGCACGGAGGCCAGGCTGCGCAGTTCGGTCTTGGTGTATTCGTCGATGACCTGGGACAGCGGCAGGATAAACAGCCGCGACGGGTATTTACCGACCAGGCCATCCCAGCTCGACAGCTGTACGTCGCCGACGAAGGCGCGGTAAGACAGCACCAGATGCTGGTCCAGATCCAATCGGCAATCCGGTCCGCGTGGTCGGCCTGGCGCGCAGATCACCAGGCGCAACATGCTGTGGCCCCAGCGGCTGAACAGGTTCTGGTTGGCCTCGGCCAGCAGATAGTCAACGGCATAGACCCGCTCCGGATCGACCTGGCCCAAAGGTGTCTTGGCGAAGTCGTTGCCGGCATTGAGGAATGCGAAGGTCTTGCCGCAGGTGTCTTTGGTGGCGGGCGCCCAGCTGAAATGTTCCTTGTAGTAGCGGTACAGCGCGGGGCGGCGGCAGGCGTAGCTCGGGTCGAGGAGGAAATACTCCATGTTGACCGCGACGAACTCCTTCGCACTGCTGGTCTCGTAGATGTCCGGGCTGCGGGCAATCTGGCGATTGTGCTGTTCGCGTTCACCGCGACGGCCTACGTATTGCTGCCAGCCGGCGAGGTCGAGCAGGCGCGGATCGTCACTGAGGGTAAAACGCCGACCGGACTGGCCCCGGCATTGGTCGGGAATGCCAACCAGCCCTGAGGTGTTGTTGCGCTGGGTGCAGCGCTGGATCAGCTTGCGGTCAGCATCCGCCCACAGGCGCGAGCGATCGTAGATGTGAGTCAGCTCGTGCAACACCGTGGCCAGCATTTCCCGGCGTACGGTGCCATGGGGGCGATGGGTTTTCTTGGTCGCGGCGCTGCCATCGGTGAGGCCGGCCAGCAGGTTGCGGTTCAGATCGAGTTCGGACACCTGTGATGCCTGACCGTAGGCGTTGCTCGGCATGTCACTGGTCCAGCCGACATCGATGCGTCGATCGAGTTGCTCGATAAAGCGTGGCGGCAGTGCCTGCATGGCTTCATCGAGCAACGCCTGGCTGGCTTGCTGTTGCGCGGGAGTCAGACCTTCGGTCTTGAGCTGTAATTGAAGGCTTGCGTGGGCCGTGTTGCCGAGCAGCAACAGGGCCCCGACCAGCAGCCAGGCGCCTGGACGCTTCACAGTGCGAGGATGGCTTCGGCGAGATCCTGGTCACTGGCGTCACGGGCTTCCGGCACGCGGGTGCGCAGCAAATCAAAGGCGGATTCCAGGTGAGCGCCTCGAATGTCGCCATTGCTGGCAACGAAACTGGCGGCGTCGTCCTGGGCTTCGCGCACGATCTTCGAATCGCGGATGGACGTGGTGGTGTCGGAGGTGAAATCGAGGGTGCGCTGGGTAGCACGGATCAGCATATTACTGGTGGCAACCAGAGTATGTGCCTGGGCCACATCGGCCAACAGCAGCAGGCCTAAGGTGGCAGCAATCAGCGGGTTACGCATGGAACGACTCCAGAAAAACAGGGATAACTATTGGACGAGAATTGCTTGTGCCAGTTCAAGGTCGCTGGCATGAAGTTTTGCCTGGGTTCGGCGCAGATACCGCAGGGCCGACTCCAGTCGTGCGCCTCTCAGTTGGCCGTCACTGGCAATGAATGCCGCAGCGTCATCCTGGGCGGCGAGCAGCAGTTTATGGTCGAAGGGGGCGCTGGTCACCAAACTTGTGGCGTAACCGCTGGCGACAATGCCTTGGGTGGACAGATTGAAGGCGTCATAAGCGTGGGCTGATCCGCAGTAACCAAGGGTAAGAAAGACTGGAGCGATCAAGAGATTTGAAGGAAAACGCATGAGACTCGACAGTTGAAAATGACTCCCAAGGCTAGCGCAAGGCCCGTTCTAGGGCCAGCGCCGAAACATTGGGACACGTCGGGTGTGCCCCATGTCTGTGCAGTCGTTTAGATCGTCAGAATCGCTTGCGCCAGTTGGGCGTCGCTTGCGTTCAGCTGTGGCACCTGGTGGCGAATATGGTCGAGTGCGCTTTCCAGTTTCACGCCGCGGATGGAACCTTCACTGGCGATGAAGCTGGCTGCGTCGTCACGGGCCGCGAGGACGATCTTGTCATCCTTGAACGAAGACGAGACGACATCGGTAGTCGCATCGGACGTGGCTTTGAGCGCATTGACGACAGCATCCGTGGTCACGATGAAGCTGCTGGCTTGGGCACTGGCAGCTACGGCAAACAAGGCTGCAGCGCTGAGCAGACGGAGACGGGACATGGGTAACTCCTTTGGGTAAACCAATTGAAAAATGGCGCAGTGTCTGCAAAGTCAGACGCCAGGCGCTTGGCGCTCGCCACGTTCTGATTTGATATTAGGCCTGAGTGTGTCAGTTCGAACAGTCCGTCATGCAAACAGGCAGTCAGCGCCAGAACGGTTTATCCAATTCATTGATGCGGTCGGCGTGGCTGATGCCAAGGTCTGATAGCTGACGATCATCGAGTTGAGCCAGTAAACGTCGTGTTCTCGCCCTTTCCAGGCTAGCGAAGAGCCCTGTCAGCAGATCTCTGACCCAGTGCAAGCAAGGTCTCGATTGAACTGAGGGGGTGGAAACATCCTGTAAAGAATTCATGGCGCGGTCCCTGTCCTGATAAGTAGAGGGCTCCATGCTGACATCGGCCGAACATCCACTACAGACACACTGCAACGATATTGTACTCATTCAGTTTGTATTATTATCAAACTGTACTGGTCTTTAGGTTTGTCTACTGTAAGACCGGATTTGACAGGCCAAAACGACAAAACCCGTCGTGGTTTCCCACGACGGGTTTTGTTTTTTCAATTCGGGTTGCTGGCGGTGGACCTTCAGGTCAGAGCCAGCGACGCTAACTTAGCGCCAGAACGGCTTGCTCAGCTCTTCGTAGCGTTGTGCTTCGCTAATCCCGGCGTCAGCCAGCAGACGCGAATCCAGGCGAGCCAGTTGATGGCGGCTGGTAATGCGGCGCTGCCACAGCATCAGGTTGGCGATAACGCGCAGAGGCATGGAAGCCTGGGTTTTTGCAGCAGTGTCTTCGAAGAACAGTTCGGAACTGAGTGTACGTTCCATGGTTGACATCCTTCCGCTTATGGCGGGATTAGGTAGTGGTTTAACTGGTGCCCATGATCCTCTCGTTTGCCTAGTCTCTGTAGATACAGTTCATCTGTATTGTGAGAGCTCAGTTAACTGTTTATAGGGGGTGTACTGGTCGAAATTGAAGCAACTGTACCTATGTGCACTGTTATGGTGCTAAATTGCTGTTTTTGCTCGACAAGGTAGGAATTTTCCCTAGGAAATGACCGGTACAGCAGTACAGTTTTTTTCATATTGCGAAGGGGCAAGAGCAAGCTGACGAAACTGTGTTTGCGCCAGCTGCTATCTGTACCAATTACTTCTTCAGCATTTGCCCGGTTTCTTCCAGGTTGATGTGCCAGCTCAGGGCGTCACGCAGGATGTGCGGGGTGTGCCCGCCGATGGCGCACGCGGCGGTGAAGTAATCATTCAGCGCCTGGCGGTAATCCGGGTGCACGCACTTGTCGATGATGATCCGGGCGCGCTCCCGGGGCGCCAGGCCGCGCAAGTCTGCCAGGCCCACTTCGGTCACGAGGATGTCGACGTCATGTTCGGTGTGGTCAACATGGCTGACCATCGGCACCACGCTGGAGATTGCACCGCCCTTGGCGATCGACTTGGTCACGAACACGGACAGGTGCGCGTTGCGCGCGAAGTCGCCCGAGCCACCGATGCCGTTCATCATCCGCGTGCCGCAGACGTGAGTGGAGTTGACGTTGCCGTAGATGTCGAACTCCAATGCCGTGTTGATGCCGATGATGCCGAGGCGGCGCACGACTTCAGGGTGGTTGGAGATCTCCTGCGGGCGCAGAACCAGTTTGTCCTTATAGCGCTCCAGATTGCCGAACACATCGGCATTGCGCCGGCTCGACAGGGTGATCGAACTGCCCGAGGCAAAGCTCAGCTTGCCCGCGTCGATCAGGTCGAAGGTCGAGTCCTGCAGCACCTCGGAATACATCGTCAGGTCTTCGAACGGCGAGTCGATAAGGCCACACATCACCGAGTTGGCGATGGTGCCGATGCCGGCTTGCAACGGGCCGAGCTTGTTGGTCATACGCCCGGCTGCCACTTCTTGTTTGAAGAAGTCGATCAGGTGGTCGGCAATGGCTTGGGTCTCGACGTCCGGCGCCAGCACAGTGGAGGGCGAGTCAGCCTGGTTGGTGACGACGATGGCGACGATTTTTTCCGGTGGAATCGGGATGGCGGTGCTGCCAATGCGATCGTCGACCTTGACCAGCGGAATCGGCGTGCGGGTCGGACGGTAGGTCGGAATATAGATGTCGTGCAGACCTTCGAGATTCGGGTTGTGCGCCATGTTGATCTCGACGATCACGTGCTTGGCGAAAATCGCGAAGCTGGCCGAGTTGCCGACCGAGGTGGTTGGCACGATATGCCCTTGCTCGGTGATCGCTACGGCTTCAATCACGGCAATGTCCGGCAGTTTCAATTGCTGGTTGCGCAATTGCTCCACGGTTTCCGACAAGTGCTGGTCGATGAACATGACTTCACCGGCATTGATCGCCTTGCGCAGGGTGCTGTCGACCTGGAACGGCATGCGTCGCGACAACACACCGGCTTCGGTCAACTGCTTGTCGAGGTCGTTGCCCAGGCTAGCGCCGGTCATCAGGCTGATCTTCAGCGGCGTGACCTTGGCACGCTCGGCCAGCGCCTGGGGGACGGCCTTGGCCTCGCCGGCGCGAGTAAAGCCACTCATGCCGACGGTCATGCCGTCCTCAATCAGAGCGGCAGCGTCGGCAGCGCTCATCACTTTGTCCAACAACGAAGGCAGGCGAATACGGTCACGGTACATGGATTGTTATCTCGGGCAACAGGTAGCAGGACGTGCAGTCTAGTGAATTGCGCCAGCTTCTGTCCCGCTACCAAGGTCGCAATCCAGGCGTCTATTTCGGGCCTTTCGAGCAAAACACCGTTACAGGATCGGTAACAAAAGAATAGTTTGTCCGACGATTTGCGCAAACAAAAACGCCCCGACGAGTCGGGGCGTTCCGTGTGCCGTAGAGGGTTAGTCGACGGCTTTGACCATGTCTTCGATGACCTTTTTCGCGTCGCCGAACACCATCATGGTCTTGTCCAGGTAGAACAGCTCGTTGTCCAGGCCGGCGTAGCCGCTGGCCATCGAGCGCTTGTTGACGATGATGGTCTTGGCCTTGAACGCCTCGAGGATCGGCATGCCGGCAATCGGCGATTTCGGATCGTTCTTCGCGGCCGGGTTGACCACGTCGTTGGCGCCCAACACCAGCACCACGTCCGCCTGGCCGAACTCGGAGTTGATGTCGTCCATCTCGAACACCTGGTCGTAAGGCACTTCGGCCTCGGCCAGCAACACGTTCATGTGGCCGGGCATACGACCGGCAACCGGGTGGATCGCGTACTTCACGGTCACGCCGCGATGGGTCAGCTTCTCGGTCAGTTCCTTCAGCGCATGCTGAGCCCGCGCTACCGCCAGGCCGTAGCCCGGCACGATGATCACGGTGTCGGCGTTGGTCAGCAGGAAGGTCGCGTCGTCAGCTGAGCCGGATTTCACCGGACGCGCTTCTTTCGAACCCGCCGGGCCGGCCGCATCCGCCGTATTGCCGAAGCCACCAAGCAGCACGTTAAAGAAGGAGCGGTTCATCGCCTTGCACATGATGTACGAGAGGATCGCACCGCTTGAACCTACCAACGAACCGGCGATGATCAGCATCGAGTTGTTCAGCGAGAAGCCGATACCCGCCGCTGCCCAGCCGGAGTAGCTGTTGAGCATCGACACGACCACTGGCATGTCCGCGCCACCAATCGGGATGATGATCAGCACGCCGAGCACGAAGGCCAGGGCCAACATCACGGCGAAAGCGGTGTAGTCACCGGTGAGCATGAAGGTCACGCCCAGGCCTAGTGTGGCCAGGCCCAGCAGCAGGTTCAGCTTGTGCTGGCCACTGAACTGTACCGGTGCACCCTGGAACAGGCGGAACTTGTACTTGCCGGCCAGCTTGCCGAAGGCAATCACCGAACCGGAGAAGGTGATTGCACCGATGGCGGCACCGAGGAACAGTTCCAGGCGGTTACCGGCCGGGATCGCGTCACCGAGTTGCGCAACGATGCCCAGCGACTGCGGCTCGACCACGGCAGCCACGGCGATGAACACCGCTGCCAGGCCGATCATGCTGTGCATGAAGGCGACCAGTTCGGGCATCTTGGTCATTTCGACGCGTTTGGCCATGATCGAACCGGCAGTGCCGCCGATCAGCAGGCCGACGATCACGTAGACGATACCGTCCTGGGCCAGCTCGGCACCGAGCTTGTAGATCAGACCGACCGTGGTGAGGATCGCCAAGCCCATGCCGAGCATTCCGAACAGGTTGCCGCGGCGCGACGTGGTGGGGTGCGAGAGGCCCTTGAGCGCCTGGATGAAGCAGACCGAGGCGATCAAATACAGGGAAGTAACCAGGTTCATGCTCATGCTTGCTGCACCTCAGCCTTGGCTGCTGCGGCTTTGGCTGCCGGCGCTTTTGCCGGAGCCGCTTTTTTCTTGAACATTTCCAGCATGCGCCGGGTCACCAGGAAGCCACCAAACACGTTCACCGCGGCCAGGGCCACGGCCAGGGTGCCCATGGTCTTGCCCAGCGGGGTCACGGTGAGGGCGGCGGCGAGCATGGCGCCGACGATCACGATGGCCGAGATGGCGTTGGTCACCGCCATCAGTGGCGTGTGCAGTGCAGGGGTGACGTTCCAGACCACGTGGTAGCCGACATAGATAGCCAGCACGAAGATGATCAGGTTGTAGATACCGTGAGAGATCAGCATGTCTTCCATTGTTTTTATCCTCAGCCGTTCTTGCGCACGATCTGGCCGTCGCGGCACATCAGGCACGCGGCGACGATATCGTCTTCAAGGTTGATCACCAGTTGTCCTTCTTTATCGAACAACAGTTTCATGAAGTCCAGCAGGTTGCGTGCGTACAGCGCCGAAGCGTCAGCCGCCACGGCGCTGGCCAGGTTGGTCGGGCCGACGATGGTCACGCCATTCTCGACAACCACCTGATCGGCCACGGTCAGCGGGCAGTTGCCGCCCTGGGCCGCCGCGAGGTCGATGACCACCGACCCCGGCTTCATCTGGGCCACGGTTTCCGCGCTGAGCAGCGTTGGTGCCTTGCGGCCCGGAATCAGCGCGGTGGTGATCACGATGTCAGCCTGCTTGGCGCGTTCGTGCACGGCCGCGGCCTGGCGCTGCATCCAGCTGGCCGGCATCGGGCGGGCGTAACCGCCGACACCGACGGCGCATTCACGCTCTTCATCGGTCTCGTAAGGCACGTCGACGAACTTGGCGCCGAGGGATTCGATCTGCTCTTTCACCGCAGGACGCACGTCAGACGCTTCGATCACCGCCCCCAGGCGTTTCGCGGTAGCGATGGCCTGCAAACCGGCCACGCCGGCACCGAGGATCAGCACGCGCGCCGCTTTCACGGTGCCCGCGGCGGTCATCAGCATCGGCATGAAGCGCGGGTAGTAGTGCGCGGCCAGCAACACGGCTTTGTAACCGGCGATGTTGGCTTGCGAGGACAGCACATCCAGGCTTTGGGCGCGGGAGGTGCGCGGCGCCGCCTCCAGGGCAAAGGCGGTAATCCCGCACTCGGCCAGCTTGGCGATGGTTTCGTTGCTGAACGGGTTGAGCATACCCACTACAACGGTGCCGCTTTTAATCAGCGCCAGCTCGCTGTCGCTGGGAGCGACCACCTTCAAAATCAGCTCTGCACCAAACGCGTCATTGGCGCTGCCAATGGTTGCGCCTGCCGCTTCATAGGCACTGTCGACTACGCTGGCATTAACGCCGGCGCCGCTTTGTACAGTGACCTTATGACCCTGGCTGATCAGCTTCTTGATGGTTTCCGGGGTTGCAGCAACCCGTGTTTCACCGGTCTGGGTTTCGAGAGGAACACCAATGTGCACGTCAAATCTCCTGCGTGATCTTATTGAGTAAACCCATGCACTACGGATGGTGCGGCTGGGGCGGCCGATCAGCACGATCCCGCCAAATCAGGGCGGGGCGCGGCATTTTGCAGGCGAACTTTGTGCCCTTCAAGGGATTATGACGGGTGACGGAAAATTAACTACAAGTCACCCCGTGACCGAATGTCGCAACCAACCGGGTCAATCCCTTGCAGACCGTGCTTTGCGAGGATTCTGGCCGAAATTGAAGAATTTACACATCGGCCGTATGAATGATGCGGCATCGCTTCGAAATAGTGGCGCAAAGCCGCGTGGTCAGCCGCTTGTGGGACGTTTGTACGACTTTTCGATACAGTTTGCTGGTATGCGACAAATACGTATATCTGTAGGGCTTTGATTTTACTGACTACGGGGTCAAGTAACGTTGAATAACCTTTATCCCTCTAGGCTGTAGCTGTGTGCTTGATTTACCAGCCAGTCACGAAATGCCCTTAAGGATGCGGATTCGACCTTCCGCTCAGGAATCATCAGGTAATAAGCCTTGATGCTGGACAGTGCTTGCGGGTTGGCGATCACCAGGCGTTTTTCTTTCAGCTCCCTTTGAATCAGGAACGGTGGAATCAGGGCAATGCCCATGTCGTGCATGGCCGCTTGGGCGAGCATGGAGAATAGCTCGTAGCGGGGGCCTGTCATGTCTCGCGGGACATTTATGTGTTGGGAGTCGAACCATTGGCGCCAGGCATAGGGGCGGGTGGTTTGTTGCAGAAGGGGTAAGTCGGCGATTTCTCCGGGCGTCAGACTAGTCTTGTTTCCGAGCAGGTTGGGGCTGCAAACGGGCATTGGATTTTCACCCATCAGCCTGTGGGATTCTGTACCCGACCAATCCGCGTCACCGAAGTAGATGGCGGCATCAAAATCAGTGTCGGCGAACAGGAACGGGCGCGTGCGGTTGGTCAGGTTGACCGTTACTTCCGGGTGCTTTTGCTGGAAGTCCTTGAGTCGCGGCAGCAGCCATTGGGTGCCGAAGGTCGGAACGACGGCCAATTCGATCACGTTGGTGCCTTGCTGGCCCATGACTGACAAGGTGTCGCGCTCAACCGCGTCGAGTTGAGTGGCCACTCGACGGCTGTACGAGAGACCAGCTTCCGTCAGCTTGACCCCGCGCCGCGAGCGTCGGAACAGTTCCACGCTGAGGAACTCTTCAAGGCTGGCGATCTGTCGGCAAATCGCTCCTTGGGTCAGCGAAAGTTCCTGGGCGGCCTTGGTGAAGCTCTCGTGGCGCGCCGCGGCCTCGAAGCTGATCAGGGCGGTGGTGCTGGGTATCTTTCTGCGCATGTACGTCAACCTCACTAATACATCGCATAAAGGCTCTTTTGCGACGTTTCGGAGTGAGAAATTAGCACAACAGTATGCGAAATCCTCGTTTGCCGTAGCGCCGATCCGGGCCTAGGATCAGTCCACGTTATTTGACCCGATTCGAGAGGACACACTCATGGGCGGTAAAGCTAGCTTCAACTGGATCGATCCCCTGCTGCTGGATCAACAGCTCACTGAAGAAGAACGCATGATTCGCGACACAGCTGCGCAGTTTGCTCAGCAGAGCCTTGCGCCGCGCATCCTCGAAGCTTTCCGTCATGAGAAGACCGATCCGGCGATCTTCCGCGAAATGGGCGAGATCGGTCTGTTGGGCGCAACCATCCCCGAGCAGTACGGTGGCAGCGGCCTGAACTATGTCAGCTACGGCCTGATCGCTCGTGAAGTCGAGCGCATCGACTCTGGCTATCGCTCGATGATGAGCGTGCAGTCCTCGCTGGTGATGGTGCCAATCAATGAATTCGGTACCGAAGCGCAGAAGCAGAAGTACCTGCCGAAACTGGCGTCGGGTGAGTGGATCGGCTGCTTCGGCCTGACCGAGCCTAACCACGGCTCCGACCCGGGTGCGATGATCAGTCGTGCGCGCAAAGTGGAAGGCGGCTACAGCCTCACCGGCAGCAAGATGTGGATCACCAACAGCCCGATCGCCGATGTGTTCGTGGTCTGGGCCAAGGACGATGCCGGTGACATTCGCGGCTTCGTTCTGGAGAAAGGCTGGAAAGGCCTGAGCGCTCCGGCGATTCACGGCAAGGTGGGCCTGCGGGCATCGATCACCGGTGAAATCGTGATGGACAACGTGTTCGTGCCAGAAGAGAACATTTTCCCGGATGTCCGTGGCCTGAAAGGTCCTTTCACTTGCCTCAACTCGGCACGTTACGGCATCTCCTGGGGTGCGCTGGGTGCAGCCGAGTTCTGCTGGCACACCGCTCGCCAGTACACCCTGGATCGTCAGCAGTTCGGTCGCCCGCTGGCCGCCACTCAGTTGATCCAGAAGAAGCTGGCCGACATGCAGACTGAAATCACCATGGCGCTGCAAGGCTGCCTGCGTCTGGGTCGCATGAAGGACGAAGGGACCGCTGCAGTCGAAATTACCTCGATGATGAAGCGCAACTCTTGCGGCAAGTCCCTGGACATCGCGCGCATGGCCCGCGATATGTTGGGTGGTAACGGCATCTCCGATGAATTCGGTGTTGCGCGTCACCTGGTCAACCTGGAAGTGGTGAACACCTATGAAGGTACTCATGACGTCCATGCACTGATCCTCGGTCGTGCGCAAACCGGCCTCCAGGCGTTCTATTAAGGAGAACGTCCATGGGCGCGCTATCGCATCTACGGGTACTGGATTTATCGCGGGTGCTGGCCGGGCCTTGGGCCGGGCAGATCCTGGCCGACCTTGGCGCTGAAGTGATCAAGGTCGAGCGTCCGGGTAACGGCGATGACACGCGCGCCTGGGGGCCACCGTTCCTTAAAGACGCTTATGGCGAGAACACCAGCGAGGCTGCCTATTACTTGTCGGCCAATCGCAACAAGCAATCGGTCACCATCGACTTCACTCGCCCTGAAGGGCAGAAGCTGGTGCGTGAGTTGGCGGCCAAGTCGGACATTCTGATCGAGAACTTCAAGGTCGGCGGTCTGGCGGCTTATGGCCTGGACTATGAGTCGCTGAAGGCGATCAATCCGGATCTGATCTATTGCTCGATCACCGGGTTCGGCCAGACCGGTCCTTACGCCAAGCGTGCGGGTTATGACTTCATGATCCAGGGGTTGGGCGGCCTCATGAGCCTGACGGGGCGACCTGAAGGCGAAGAAGGCGCGGGGCCGGTAAAGGTTGGCGTGGCGCTGACGGATATCCTGACCGGGCTGTATTCGACTGTCGCGATCCTGGCTGCGCTTGCGCATCGGGACCACGACGGCGGTGGTCAGCATATCGATATGGCTCTGCTGGACGTGCAGGTGGCTTGTCTGGCCAACCAGGCTATGAACTACCTGACGACAGGCAATGCGCCTAAACGCCTGGGTAATGCTCATCCGAACATCGTGCCCTATCAGGATTTTCCTACGGCGGATGGCGATTTCATCCTTACCGTCGGGAACGATGGTCAGTTCCGCAAGTTCGCGGAAGTGGCCGGGCAACCGCAGTGGGCGGACGATCCGCGTTTTGCGACCAACAAGCTGCGGGTGGCAAACAGGGCATTACTGATTCCGCTGATCCGCCAGGCAACGGTGTTCAAGACTACCTCTGAGTGGGTGGCGCAGCTGGAACAGGCTGGCGTGCCGTGCGGGCCTATCAATGACGTGGCGCAGATGTTTGCCGACCCTCAGGTGAAGGCGCGTGGGTTGGCTATCGAGCTGCCGCATGCGCTGGCCGGGATGGTGCCTCAGGTGGCGAGCCCGATTCGACTGTCGGAAACGCCGGTGGAGTACCGTTTTGCACCTCCTCTGCTGGGTGAGCACACGCTGGAAGTTTTGCAGCGGGTGTTGGGCCTGGATGCCGGGGCGGTGTCCGCATTCAAGGCTTCGGGCGTTCTCTGACTGGTCTCTTCTATATAGAGGGGTGTTTCGGCTCCTCTATATAGGCTTCCTTTGGGCGGTTTTGCTGCATTCTGCAGCTTATTGATAGAAAACCTAAATCAACGCTTGACGGCAGATTCTGGAAGCCTATAATTCGCCCCACTTCCGGCGCAGTCGAAACGGAAAACTCCTTGGTAAACAACGAGTTGCGCAGTTTTCGGCAGCAGGTTGCTTCAGGTCATCGAAGCCGAAAGGGAGTTGAAAAAGAGGTGTTGACAGCGGCGTGTAACGCTGTAGAATTCGCCTCCCGCTGACGAGAGATCTGAGGCGCAAGTGGTTGAAGTTACAAAGGAAACTTTGAAAGCTTCTGAAAAATACCACTTGACAGCAAATGAGGCTGCTGTAGAATGCGCGCCTCGGTTGAGACGAAAGATCTTAACCAACCGCTCTTTAACAACTGAATCAAGCAATTCGTGTGGGTGCTTGTGGAGTCAGACTGCTAGTCAACAGATTATCAGCATCACAAGTTACTCCGCGAGAAATCAAAGATGTAACCAACGATTGCTGAGC